>CAZHOX010000071.1:0-15612 GCA_964534345.1 uncultured Anaerolinea sp. | reverse complement strand
TAAAAGAGATGGCGGAAGAACGCGGCATGGGACACACCTTCCGCGCGACGGATGTCGGCGCGTATTTCGGCGAATCAGGTGTGACCGTGCCTGATCCATTTTTTGGCGGAGAAGGCCCAGACCGCGCGGGGTGTCAACATTGCGGTGGGTGTATGGTCGGATGCAGGCACAATGCGAAGAATACCCTGCCGAAGAATTATTTATATTTTGCGGAGAAGCGCGGGGCAAAGGTGATGGCTGAGGTGGAAGTCACCGACGTAAAACCGTTGACAGTTGACAGTGAACAGTTGACAGTCAACCACCAACTACCAACCGCCAACTACGCAGTAACCTACCGCACCTCCACCTCCCTCTTCAAGCAAACCCAAACCGTCCATGCAACCAACGTCATCTTCTCGGCAGGCGTGATGGGGACAATGAAATTATTATTGAACTTGCGAGACGTGAAAAGGTCGCTGCCAAAACTGTCAGCGAAGTTGGGGACGATGGTTAGAACCAACTCCGAAGGGCTGCTGGGAAGCGTCGCTCGTACATCTGATATCAATTACTCGGAAGGCGTATCCATTTCATCCATCTATAATCACGATGAGATGACCCGCATCGAACCAGTTCGCTACCCCGATGGTTCCTCGCTAATGCGATTCCTCGCCGCACCATTGATCGATAACAATGTCAGCGTGCCAATGCGTATTCTGAAATTTTTCGGCTGGGCGCTCACCCATCCCATTGATTTTGCAAAGGCGCTTTTTCTGCCGGGCTGGGCACACAATGTCACCATTTTGCTGGTCATGCAGCATGCGGACAACCGTATGCGCTTTCGCATTGGGCGCAGTTTATTTACACTTTTCAGAACCGGCATGGTGGCTGATGAAGAACCCGGCTACGAGATCAATGCACAGGTGAAAGGCTCGCACGAAGTGACGCGTGAATTTGCAAAACGAATCAACGGCGTGGCGCTTGGCTCGGTAGGTGAAAATCTTTTAGGGCTGCCAACTACCGCTCACATTTTGGGCGGCGCGCCCATCGGCAAAAATAGCGAAGAAGGCGTAGTGGATGAAGGTTTCGCCGTTCATAATTATGAAGGCATGTACATCATTGATGGCTCGATCATGCCTGCCAACCCAGGCGTAAACCCAAGCCTCACGATCACCGCGCTGGCAGAGTATGCAATGAGCAAGATCAAGACAAAACGCTAAAAATAGTTTTGCGAATGCCCTCTCGGCAACCTTTGCAAGAGGTTTAATGTAAAAATCCCCACATTAGTTGGGGATTTTTTTATCCATGAAAATCGAAAGACCTAAACATTAATTATTGTGTTGATTTTTTTGAAAAAGCAAAGTATAGTTATTTGGACAATTTTTGTCATATTTCAAGAGTATCTATTGTTTTTAGTAAAACCACTTGTCGAATTTCTGGAAGGAGATCAGCATAAACAAAAAAACTGCTGACCATCAAACCATCCACACAGCGCAAGGCCTTCTGAATTTCATCCTCCAATCCTCGACCGAACATGCACTGATCGGCGTTGAAATGGATGGCAAGGTTTTTCTATGGAATGAAGGAGCGCAACGCATCTACGGGCATTCTCCAGAAGAGGTGATTGGCAAAACAATAAATTCCATCCTTTTCTCATCCAATGATGCTGCCTACAGCCAAATCAATGAGATCATGGATGCAGCCCTGCATGAAAGCAAATGGGAAGGAAACCTGATGCAGGTACGCAAAAACGGGGAACACTTCCCTGCCCGCCTCACCACAACCCCGCAGTTGAATCAAAACAACGGAGAGATCAGCGGCATCCTTATCATTTCCAAAGACGTCACCGATGAAATTCGCCTCGCAGAAAAATTCCACAGCCTGTTGGAGGCCGTCCCCGATGCCACTGTGATCGTGGATGAACATGGGATGATTCTTTCGGTCAACTCACAGACCGAAAAACTTTTCGGGTACAACCGCAACGCCCTTGCCGGAAAGCCAGTCGAAACCCTTGTACCGAAACGCTTTCAAAATGTTCACCCCAATCATCGACAAAGATTTGCAAACGAACCACAGGTACGCCCAATGGGAATCGGCCTAGACCTTTATGGTTTGCATGCCGATGGACACGAATTCCCCGTGGAGATCAGTTTGAGTCCATTGGCAACTACAGAAGGCTCGTTCACCGTTGCCGCCATTCGTGATGTAACCCGCCGCCAACGTGCCGAGAAAAAATTCCGCGGCCTGCTTGAATCTGCACCAGACGCAATGGTTGTTGTGGACAAATTGGGCATCATCAACCTCGTCAATTCACAGACCGAAAAATTATTCGGGTACCCTCGCACTGAGATCGTAGGGCAAACTATTGAAATCCTCGTACCGAAGCGTTTTCGCAAAAAGCACTCCAAACACCGAGAAGACTATTATGTAGAACATCCTGTCCGGCCCATGGGAGTTGGTCTACAGCTATATGGCCTAAGAAAAAATGGAACTGAATTCCCGCTTGAAATCAGCCTTAGCCCGTTGGAATCAGAAGATGGGCTGCTTGTCAGTGCAGCCATCCGTGATATTACCGACCGCAAACAGGCAGAGGAAGATATTCAACAGCTAAATCAGGAGCTAAAACAACGCGCTGCCCAACTGGAAGCCGCCAACAAAGAATTGGAATCATTCAGTTATTCCGTCTCGCATGATCTGCGCGCCCCCCTACGCAGCATTGATGGGTTCAGCCACATCCTGATCGAAGATTACGGCGGGCAACTCCCGCCGGAAGGCATCAACTACCTCGAACGGGTACGCGCCGCTGCCAAACGCATGGCAGAATTGATCGATGATCTTCTAAACCTTGCCCGCGTAACCAGGTCACCCTTGCAGCTAAAATTAACAAACTTGAGCGCCATGGTGGAAAGCATTTCAAACAGCATCAAAGAGGAAAATCCTCAACGCAATGTAGCGCTTTCTGTTACGCCAGATCTTATGGTGAGCGGCGACCCGCACCTACTGCATATCGCCCTCGAAAATCTGGTTAGCAATGCATGGAAATTTACATCCAAAAAAGAACATGCGCTAATCGAATTCGGCCAGCAAAGCAAAACCAGAGAACGGATATTCTTTCTCCGCGACAACGGCACAGGCTTTGACATGACCTATGTCAATAAATTATTTGGGGTCTTCCAACGCCTTCATTCGGTCAGCGAGTACCCTGGCACCGGCGTCGGCTTGGCTACCGTTCATCGCATCATCACCATTCATGGGGGCCGCATTTGGGCAGAAGCTGAAGAAGGGAAAGGAGCCACATTCTTCTTCACCTTATAGAGGAATATAAAAATGGAAGAAAAAATGATACTGCTTGTAGAAGACAACCCTGATGATGAACTACTAACGCTGCGAGCGCTCAAAAAAAACAATATTGGCAACAATCTCATGGTCGTTCGCGATGGCGCAGAAGCATTAGATTTTCTGATGTGTACAGGAGCTTATGCCAACCGCGACCCTCATAACCTGCCACAGATCATCCTGCTCGACCTAAACCTCCCAAAAATCGGTGGATTGGATGTTCTGCGCCGCATTCGCGAAACACAAAGTATGCGCCTATTACCCGTTGTCATTCTCACCTCTTCAAAAGAAGAACAGGACCTGATCAATGGATACAGCCTGGGGGCCAATTCCTATATCCGCAAACCAGTGGATTTCAATCAATTTGTGGAGGCTGTTCATCAACTTGGGCTGTACTGGCTCATCTTGAATGAACCTCCCCCAAGGCAATAGGAACCGTGAACAAGTTATTAAAATTATTGATAGTCGAAGACAATGAAGATGATTCACACTTAATACTTCACAAACTCAAACAACATGGGTATGAAATAGAATTTGAACGTGTTGAAACGGCCAATGACTTTCTTTCCGCACTGAAGCGTCAAACGTGGGATGCCATTCTCTGCGACTATTCTCTTCCAGCATTTAGCGCACCACAAGCCCTGTCCCTGCTCCAATCTCGCGAGTATGACCTGCCGTTCATCATCATTTCAGGAACCATAGGGGAGGAAAGCGCTGTCGAATGCCTCAAAGCAGGCGCACATGATTTCATCATCAAAGGAAACCTTGCACGGCTGGTACCTGCCATAGAACGCGAGCTGAGGGATGCAAAAATTCGCCGCGAGCACCACCAGCGTGAGCAGGAACTGGAAGCCATTGCATCCATCAGCATGACCCTGCGCAAAGCCAACACTTTAGACTCAATGCTCTCCCAACTTTTAGATCAGACACTCAGCCTGATCAAAACAGATATCGGAAGCATCTGGCTATACAACAAGACAACCGATACGATCAACCTCTCCATCCAGCGCGGGTTGGATGCTAAAACTCTCATCACATCTTTTCGATCCGGCGAAGACATCCCAGGGATGGTGGTAAAGACCGGCGAAAGGATCATTTCCTACGAGTATCATACCGACCCACGTATATCAAAAGAAAACCAGAGCCGAATCCCACAGGGGATTGGCGGCGCTTGTATTCCCCTTTACTCAGATGCGCAAGTTGTAGGAGTTATCTTCATCAATGTCCGGCTCCCGCGTGAAATTTCCCACAGCGAAGAAAGAATGTTAAATGCGCTCGCTGAAATTGGAGGCAATGCCATTCACCGCATGTATCTGTTGGAACAGACTATGAAACAAGTAGATCGTTTGAAGAGTCTGCGAACGATTGACCTTGCCATCAGCAGCAGCCTTAACCTGAGAATCTCTCTAAAAATAGTATTGGAACAGATCACCACTCAACTAAAAGTGGATGCCGCTTCCGTTTTACTGTTGAACCCGGATTCAAACCGCCTCGAACTCTCTGCTGCAAGAGGATTCCGCACGAACAAAATTAATTCCACTCGAATAAAAATCGGGGAAGGATATCCTGGGCAGGTTGCCTTGGATAAAAAAATAGTATTTATCAAAGATTTAAAATCAGCAGAACAAAAGCTTGTTCGTTCACACATCTTCAAAGAGGAAGAATTCAAATCCTATTTTGGCTTGCCGCTGATCTCCAAAGGCAAAGTGCAGGGCGTTCTGGAAATTTTCAACCGCACCCCGCTGAATGTGGATGTGGAATGGCTAAGCTTTTTGGATTCTCTAAGCTGGCAAACCGCCATCGCCGTAGATAATGCCCTGCTTTTCGAAAATCTTCAACAATTGAACCTGAACCTAAAATCAGCCTACAATGCCACCATTGAAGGCTGGTCGCGCGCATTGGATCTGCGTGACAAGGAAACCGAAGGACACAGCCTGCGCGTAACAGATCTCACATTGAAACTTGCAAATATCATGGGAACAGAAGAAGAGATGCTCATTGACCTGAAACGCGGCGCACTCCTGCATGATATTGGAAAAATGGGCGTACCCGATAACATCCTGTTAAAAACCGGCCCACTCACCGAGGCCGAATGGCATATCATGCGCCAACATCCACAACATGCCTATGAATTACTCGCCCCGATCTCTTACCTGCAAAACGCGTTGGACATTCCCTATTGCCACCATGAAAAATGGGATGGCACGGGCTATCCGCGAAAACTAAAAGATGGGGAAATCCCCCTCGCTGCCCGCATCTTTGCCGTGGTGGATGTTTGGGATGCCCTAACCAGCGACCGCCCCTACCGCCCGGCTTGGTCAACCGAAAAAGCAATGGCATACATCCGTGAGAATAGCGGCTCACACTTTGACCCGAAAGTAGTGGATGTATTTATGGAACACTTCCATGAACTGATGTCACCATAAAATAGCGAGCATATTCATTAACTGGAGCCTCCCCATGAACAACAAACATTTGATCGAAGATTTCTGGATCATCATGTCTACCAACGATTTCTACGCCGCGTCCAACCTCCTGCATGATGAATACACCCTGGAGTGGCCGCAGTCTGGTGAACGTATCCGTGGCAGGCATAATTTTGCCCTGATCAACACCTATTATCCTGCGGAAGGAAAATGGACATTCCGCATCAATCACATCCTTGCAGAAGGTGACATGGTCGTTTCGGATGTGATGGTTTCAGATGGAAAACGTCATGACCGCTGCATCACCATCTCTACGGTGAAAGACGAAAAGATTTGGAAACAAGTTGAATTTTGGCCTGAACCATTCCATGCCCCCGAGTGGCGCGCAATGTGGGTAGAACGGATATAGCAAGATATTAAAACAAACTTGGCTGCTCAGGAATATTCGGTTTTATCTCATCCCACGGCAAAGGCGGGACTTGAACCTTGGCTGAAATCCTTTTATGAAACTCACGGCAAATCTCAGGGGCGATCAGGTTATCCGGAGAATGGCAAAAGATGAAGGCATCTGCGCCTTGCTGCATTTGTGGGACAATGTACTCCACCCACTCATCCACAAACTCAATATTCTGCTCCAATTCAGGATGGCCGATAAACCGCAGAAAGACAAAATCCGCAGTCCGTTCCAAAAACACGGGGACATCTGGCTTGCGTTCTCTTGCTTCGAGCAAACTCTCGTAGGAACTTCCCTGAATTGCCTCATCCCCTGCCAGGTTACGGATCGGGCGGGTATCGATCACCACCCGTGCCATGTTGCGGGAAGACAACAACTCATTTAACGAGTCACGGTGTGGCGAATCAAACCAATCTAAATGGCGAACTTCAACACCAAGTTGAATGTCTGGCGGCCATGCGGCAAGAAATTTTGCGAGGTCATCTATCAGCGTTGGCGAATAACTGGGTGGAAGCTGCAGGAACATCGGTCCAAGACGAGAGGCGAGAGGGCGCATAACATCCACAAATTGCAAGGCACGTTCCAAATATTCATCCAACTTCCCGTTATGACTAATGGCTTTGGGAATCTTCGGGCAGAAGCGAAACGTCTCAGGTGTGTTTTCCATCCATGCTTCAATGGTTTTTGGTGCAGGTACGGCATAGAAAGTAGTGTTGCCTTCAATAGTTGTCAGGCGGCGCGCATATTCGCGCAAAAAGTCTGAGGACTTTGTGCCTTTGGGGTAGAAATTCCCCACCCAACCTTTGAACGACCAAACCGGACAACCCAGATATAAATTCATATCAAAATTATAAGCGTCTTTAATGACAAAGCATCGTTTAATTGGGCATAAAAAAAATTTCTTAATTCTGTACGAGCGATAAATGACAATCGTTACTTGAATGTGCCCATCAAAATTTGCTATAGTAAAAGCAGGCTTTTCGTACTGTCTTTTTGATAAGACAAAAGGAGATGCACCATGTATAAAAAGATTCTAGTCCCATTGGATGGTTCACCACTTGCAGAAGCAGTTCTGCCACATGCACAGGCGCTTGCAAAAGCGGAAGGCGCCGAGATCGTATTACTGAGCGTACCCTTGGTTCCCAATTTGGAATTCCTGGCGCGCAGCCCAGGCCTCGCAAACCAAGTCATCGAAGCTTCTGAGAAAGAGACTGAGGAATATCTCGTCACTGAGGAAGCCAAGTTAACGAAGGAAGGCGCGAAAGTCTCACACATCATGCGCGAGGGACCGATTCCTGAAATGATCCTCAAGGTTGCAGAAGAAGTACATGCGGATGTGATCACCATGTCCACTCATGGGCGCACGGGGGTACAGCGCTTTTTGATGGGCAGCGTGGCAGACCGCGTTGTGCATTATTCACACATCCCAGTAATGCTCATTCATCCCAACTAACCCGCCACATTCTTCAACAATTGAATAAAATATAAAACTCCGAAGCGTGCTTCGGAGTTTTATTATCGGTTTTTCAAAGGAGAAAAAATGGCTGTAAAAATTTCAGTGTACATTGCCACCAGCGCAGATGGCTTTATTGCCCGCAAGAATGGCGATATTGACTGGCTTCCCCCAGGCAGTGAAAGCGGTGAAGACTATGGCTACGCAGAGTTTATGTCTGCCATTGATCATATTGTCATGGGCAGAAACTCATTTGAAAAAGTGATTACCTTCGGCGCATGGCCCTACGATAAAAAAGTGATCGTGCTCACCAGCAGAGATCTGACTCTCCCGCCCAGCCTTGCGGATAAAGTAGAGCCGCTTCATTTGTCTCCCCGGGAACTGATTCAAGAAATGGACATTCGCGGTGCGAAAGGAATCTACCTTGACGGCGGTGTTACCATCCAACGCTTTCTTCGCGAAGGGCTTGTAGACGAGATGACCATCACCACCATTCCCGTTTTGATAGGAGAAGGGCTGCCTCTGTTCAGCGCAACGGGCAAAGATATAAAACTTGAGCTAATCAACTCAACCGCATTCAGGAATGGATTCGTACAAAACAAATATAAGATCTACAAATAGAACGACCTCAAATCATTTCATTACTTAGCGCCACCGCATTGCGCGTCAACTTGGCTTTATACAGCGCGACATCTGAAGACTTGTAAATACGGTCAACATCCTTGCTGGATGTTGAATTCCCAACTCCCACACTAATCGTCAGAGACATTTCGCTGCCGGCGACATTAAATTGAGCTTGCTCCACCAGCATTCGCAAGCGTTCTCCGATCATTGCAGCATCCTGCAAACTGGTGCCAGGCAATAAAATCAAAAACTCCTCACCGCCCCAGCGGGATATTTCGTCCTGTTTACGCAAAGTACTCTTCAAAAGCTGTGCCACATCATAAAGAATTCGGTCTCCCGCTTCATGCCCAAACTGGTCATTCACCTTTTTGAAATGATCCACATCCACCAGCAGGACCGAAAACTCAATATGAGAACGAGCCAAACGGGAATACTCTGCCTCCAAAAGGGCGATCATCGCACGGCGATTCGCGATGTGAGTCAGGCTGTCCAAAGTTGCCAGTTCATTCAGATCTGCTTGCAGCCGATGACTGACCATCATCATAAATCCGATCGACCATAAAAAACTGGCAGAGAACAAAGCAATGGAATGAAGGATCGCAAATATTGTGGGAGAGAACAATCCATTCGTTGGAAAAATCAAAAAGCCGATATTTCTCAACAACAAAACAATGGCATATATCGTTGAAATATATGCCAAAACATAAGCAGAAAAACGGAAGTTCACCTGTTTCAGCCGAAATAATAGAACCACGATCGCGACAACCAGAACAGCGGTACAAACTCCAACAAGAACGACACGGGCTTTAAAATCATTTCGAACGTATGTAAAATAAGGTATCAGCGTCAAGATCGGCACTACCGCAATTGCAATGACCAAAACATTAAATCGTTCGCTCAAAAATTTACAGACAGCCACGTACATAATGGTGATCCCGATCACGACCAAATAATTGGCAAGCACTATGGTCAACAAATCAGGAATAAGGCCCCGAAAAGATGTCAGCAAAATGCCGATCCCAAAGATAAAACTCCCCAACGCCGCAGTCCGAATTCCCCGATACGCCTTGATCAGCCGAGATTGAAACCAGATCAGGCCAGCCTGAATAAACACAGCAATAGCGGTTAGGAAAAATGTTGTTTGGGTACTGACCGAAGTGAGCAATTGCATAACTGCCGGCATTCATAACTCCACTAGTCCGGGAGGATAACTTGCTTATGGGGGTATATTATAACCAGACACCTTCATAATCCTTGCCAATATTTCAAATTACTGGCAGCAAAAGAGCCTGCACACAAAACCATGCAGGCTCAATAAATTTCTGTCTTACTTGTATGAAAGTAACATCCCCAAACAAGGCAGAAATGTCCTTGTTTATCTGTCCTTTTTCTTATCTTTATCCTTCTTTTCTTTCTTATCCTGCCCGTCGTGTGCCATCATATCCACGGCAACCGCAATGGCAAGGATCAGAATATCATTCTGCCCGTCTTCAACCTCTACACCGTATGTATCCGTCAGGCGGAACCATTTCTTTGAAATTTCAGCAACTTTATTACGTCCCTGCTTCACGGTATATTCATGGTCAAGGATATTACCTTGCACATCCAGGTCGGGGCCATTCTTCACTTTCACATCCCACTTATCGCGAAACGGAGCAATAAGCGCCTTTTTGATCGTGGCAATATCTTTGCCATCTGCGTCTTCAACGACCATCGTATCCTTGATGGTTAGCAAACGCTCCTGAATTTGAGCTAACTTTTTTCCCTTTGCATCTTCAAAGACCAGCGTCTTACGGATGCGCAGCACTTTGCCATCCACTTTGAAGACCTTTTGGCCTTCTCCATTTTCAATCCAGAAATCATCTCCGATGGAGATCAGTTTTTGATGTATCTTGTAACGAGTTGGCATGAGGTATTTCCTTTTATTTTTGATGGGTAGCTGCCTGAAAGTATAATCTATCATAGGCGGGCCGAGTGCTCTTTTGCGTAATTATATTTATCAACAAGTACTAATGTCGAAGTAAAGTTGGTGTTATTATTAATATCACAGAACAATTCAAGTCATGAGCAGGCGAATCGCACACAAAAACATCAAGCTTTGGAGGCCTCATGAAAACCCATTTCTACAACCTTTCAATTATTCTGTTTGTTTTTATTCTCTCGGCTTCGACATTTTCTACAGTCCATGCCAGCCCGCAATTTGATGATTCTGTACCCGCTACTCCTAATCCTGCCGCAGAAGCATACCTGCTCAATGCACTGCGAACAGAAGGCAATGCAGACTTGAGCGGATTTCCCGATGGTGAAAGGGGCATTAGTGGTTACACCCTAACCAGCATTTTAAAAGATCCGCAAGTACAAGAAAAATCCATTATTTACATTGCAAATCTTTCTGTGGTGGACACTGTGTATTTGGGTGACATCAGCCTCCCAAGTAATATCTTTTTGAACGGCATAGAGTTTCTAGCGGATTTTGATTTCAACAGTTCACTCTTGCAAGATGTTACGATCTACAACTCAACCTTTCAAGGAAATGTCAACTTAAGCAGAGCCACGTTTAATGGAACCGTTGACATGCAGAATAATACGTTTCTGGGTCTTGTAGACTTCCGCCTTAGTACTTTTAACAGGAACTTGATCGTCTATAAAAACGTGATGGAAAGTTTAACATTCGTGCGTTCCACGATTAATGGGAATGTTGACCTTAGCAATAACACTATCAACGGTGGATTGGATTTAACTACCGTCCATATAACAGGTCAGTTGGTTTTGGATAACACCCAAATTCTAGGGCTGGAGTCAGCAACTGGTTCAACCTATCCGGTTGAATTCTGGACATTAACGGTCGATGGGCCTTCTTCGTTTGTAAATATGGTAGTTTCAGGTGATGCTGATTTTTCAGAATCTAACTTCTATAATCTGGATATGTGGGGTGTCACCTTCGGGGGAGACGCCTGGTTTAACGAGACCATGGTGGAACGGTCTGCAGATTTCTCTGAAGCTCAGTTCCAGCAAACAGCAGGGTTTACGGATTTCTATGTCGATAATTCCGTAAAGTTCAAGAAAGCACATTTTGACGGCGAAGCATGGTTTGCGAACGCGATCATTGGACGCGACATAGCCTTCGATGATGCCGTATTCAACAAGATTGCGGGATTCGATTACATTACAATTGGTCGTTTTTGTGATTTTATTGGCACAACTTTCAACGGCGAGTTCTCATTAATTTATTCCAACGTTGCCTGGCCCTATTTTGACAATGTTAATTTCAATGGTCCGGTCAATTTTGAAGGGATGCAAGCCAGCCAAGACTTTGAGATCACGGATTCCCGTTATAGCAATCTCGAACAATCCTTTCCTGTGACAGTGGTGACTGTGGATGGGTCCGTGCTATTCACGAATTTTGATGCTCCAGCCGGCTTGCTCCTCTCTCAAAGTCAATTCGACAGCTTGATTATCAGCTCGGAGAAAGAGATCAAAACCGAGTTTATCGACATCAGCGATACAGATATTGAGAATGAGTTAACAATAAACAATATCAATATGAATACTTTTGCGGCCACCGGGGCGGCTATTGGGAAATCTACAAACCTGAACAAGGTCGGTATCACCCAAAAATTGGACATGCGCAATGCCAATATTGGCTTCCTAAAAATTGATGAACAGCCTAATTGGCCCACCGACCCCGCCGCATTCAACCTGCGAGGCATGACTTATACAGATATTGACATTGGAGATCATGGTCTCACTGATGAAACTTTTTACTCACTTCTGGGATTGGTTAATCAATCTGCCTATAGTCCACAGGCCTATGAGGCACTCAGCCAGTTCCTATCTGACAAGGGACGATCCGATTGGGCATCGGAAGTGGAGCTTGCGCAAAGCCGTCGCGAGCGAAATCAAATCCTCAGACCTTTTTCGGGAGCATGGCTCTGGTCCTGGTTCCTCGATATTTTTGCAGGATACGGCAAGCGTCCTGTTTTCGCTTTCGGCTGGAGCGCACTCGTGATTGCGATTGGCGCATTCGTCTTCCGCCGCAAGGAGGATATGATCCCCGTCGAGCAGGATGATGCGCCGGCAGAATACAATCCCATCTGGTATTCCTTTGCACTATTCCTGCCTTACGTTGACTTGGGCATTGCCGGTAAATGGGAGCCCAACCTCGAAAGAAAATGGGCGCGTAATTACAAATATGTTCACATGATATTAGGTTGGGTGCTAGCACCCATTGCCTTACTGACTTTCAGCGGTATCATCGGCTAGATAACAATGGCATCAAGCTACAAAATATTTAGCTTTTAACCAACCTCAGAATTGAATCAAAAGGCGGCGGCCAGAAAAACACCGCCGTCTTTTTGATTCAATAACAGCTTGTACTAGCCATTGAATTGACAAATCCATAGAAAAAACAAAACACATCTTAAAACGTCTCTCCTCTTTCCAACATCTCTACAAAAAGATGGATACGTTTCGCGCGCGTTTCAGCCTTCTTCGCTGTTTCAATTCTAAACAGAAAAGAATATCGCCGTGACCCTGCCAACGTTTCAAAGAAGGCCATTGCCTTCTTGTTCTTCTCCAATGCAGATTGAAAATCTTCCGGCACCGACATATTCTTCTGCGACTTATACGCCTCATCCCAACGCCCATCCTGCTTCGCCGCTTCAACCGCTTTCAACCCTGACGGTTTCATCTCCCCACTCGCCATCAAGCGCTCCACCTTCTCCGTATTGATCTTCGACCAAATACTCTTCGGCCTGCGCGGCGTGAATTTCTGTAGGAAATATTTATCATCAAAACTTCGCTTCTGACCGTCGATCCAGCCATAGCACAAAGCAACATCCAACGCTTCCTGATACGTCACAGACGGAATGCCTGCCGCTTTTTTAGCGAGCTTCATCCACACCCCAGCAGACGTATCATGCTGCACCGCCAGCCACTCAGCAAATTTCTTTTTAGATTCAAACGGCAAAATGGGAAGCTCTGTTCGTTTTTCCATTACCAATATTTTATCGCTTTACACAGCAGACTGCATCCCTGCCAGTTCCCGAAGCGCCTCATTCTGTGCATGGATATTTTCAGCGAGTGTATCTTCGGGGATTTCACATCCACCGGCTGATATCCAACGAGGACCGCCTGCGGCCGCATTGGCAAAGATTCCCTGACGCACACGCTCGGTATCCCCCTGTAAAAAAACGGCAACCGGGTCAAGGTTTCCACACACTGCCAAACCTTCAAATGTATCGGCAGCCTGACGCAAGTCCACCATCCAATCTGCATCAATGATCTGTGCCCCACTTTGCGCCATATCTTTTAGGAGATGTGTTGTCTTCCCACAAATATGCAAGCGTGGAATACCTCCTTTGGCTTTGATGGCTTCAAAAATACGCTGTTCATATGGCAGCGCAAATTCACGATACATACGCGGTGAGATCTGCGATGCTACAGCGTCGCCCAAGCCAATGATGTGCGCTCCTGCATCAATTTGGGCAGAGGCGAATGAGATCGCCACCTCAACACATTTTTCGAGCAAGTCTTTAAGCCAGGCAGGTCGCCGCAGCAGGTCAATCATCACATTGGTCATTCCGCGCAGGTCAGAGGCTTCTGCCAATGCACCCTCCACCCAGCCCATCACTGGGACTTCATCCCCTACCTGCTCCCGCAATACGCGGATGCCTTCCAGTCGGTCTATCATTCGTGCCCCAAAATTCTGCACAGGAAAAATAACTTTGGAAAGCATTTCAGGTTCAGTGATAAGCGGTGTTTTGCTGAGCGGCAAATTATCCCTGGGAAATTCCACATCCAACCCCGCATCAGCAGCTTCACGATATGGATCAGAGATCGCCTGCACGATATCGAGATCAAAATCTTTGAGTACGGCCAGGTTGGCTTCACAAAGCACACGATGATCGAGATAATATTTTGAGAGCGGCACGCCAATGTGACGCACAGCGCGGGCCATGAAAATATCAAAGTTAGGGGTGCGGTCAATGGGCTTGCCTGCAAGCAGGTTGTGCAATCGCTGGAGTGAGTTCATAGAAATATCCTTTGATGTATTTTATCGCCTGCTATTAAAAACTAATACATGAGATTCGTCCCTTTAATTTGGAACATACCAGGAAAGAGCTGGTTTTTCATGGGCAAGTCGTGCTATACTAATTAGTGAAATTTTTCTCAAATCGAGGCCGCCATGACAAAGAGCAAAGTTTTCCGTTTTTTATCAACGTTGATCTTCTTGTTAACAGGGTTGGTGATGGTGCTATGGGTTGGCCTGGACCCGGTCAGGGCGGCCCAGAGAATTATTTCCAGCCTGGGGTTTGCATTCATCATTTCAGGAATTTCAACCATCTTCCGCGACCTGGTCATATTGAAACCAGAGACAGATGAAACATCTGAAGTGACCGCTCGAAAAACCATAGAGTTGCTGCAAAGTCAGCCGATCGAACCCAAGGGCTTGAAAATGATCGCTTCAAAGCGCAGAGGATACGACGGCTATTACAATTGGCTGGCGGTCACCAGCCCGCAGGAATTATTTTTTGCAGGCAGAGCTGTCCTCCACCGCATCCAAAACGATCTCGATAACCGAAATATTGGCCCGCTGGAAAACCTCCTCGCACGAAAAATGGATGAAGGCGGCAACATCACCCTCCTATTCCTTGACCCACGATCAGATATTATTGACCGCCTCGCTTCAGAAGAAGGACAGTCAAAAAAACAACTATTATCTGATATCGCCTTTTCTCTTGGCATATGCGTCCGATTGCATAAACTAATTCACGGAAAACGCTGGAAACCGCCAACAGAACTTCACATCCGCGTTTATGATGAAGTACCCTACTTTGCCTATCACAAAGAAGATAACAAAGCCCTTGTCGGTTTTTATTATGCAAAATCTGTAGGTTCCACATCCGCGGCTTTTGAAATACTGGACATGGAAACGCTAAAATTCTTCCAGAGTCATTTCGATATTATCTATGACCGCGCACAAAAAACAGATATCCTCGAAGTCTCCACCCGCCAGCCTGTTGCTGAATTCAACAGTGCATTCTATTTGGAACTCTACGATTCACTGGTGAACAACCTCGGCAAAAAAGCCACCGACGAGTTGATCTCAGGTAAAAAGCTCCTGAACTCAAAAAAGAATAAAAACAAAAAATAAGCAAGGAAGGGGGAAGTAACTAAGTTCGTGGGCTTACCACGAAGCCACGAAGATGCAAAGTCACCAAGAATCCTTTGTGTCTTTGTGGCTTTGTGATCAACGAAAGCCCAATCTTTTAGACATTCCCGAAAAGGCCAAACCAGGCATGGTTGAGTTGATGCCTGTATAATCGGACATCAACCCTACC
>CAZHOX010000070.1:0-15620 GCA_964534345.1 uncultured Anaerolinea sp. | reverse complement strand
TTTTGTCTTGAATTTTTTGGGAGAGCTGTTTTTTTACGGTACGCCCATCGCCCTCCACAGTAAAAGATTGGGGGATGTGCTTCCAGTACATGATGCGATATTTTGCCATTGCCGTATAACCTCTTAAATTATATATAATTTTCAAGAAGCGATTTTACGGGATGATGGGCTGTGGGTCAATGAAAAAAAGCAGATGCTTTCGCGGCATCCGCTTTTACATTTGTTTATCCGTTTCCAAAATCCGCTTACCCGCTTGCCAATCCGTTTCCTGCTAGCCAGCCCGTTGTCCAGGAGGATTGAAAATTGAAGCCACCGGTGATGCCGTCAATATCTAGCACCTCGCCAGCGAAGAAGAGATCTTCCACGATGCGGCTTTGCATGGTTTTGAAATCCACTTCATTCAAATTCACACCGCCGCAGGTGACGAACTCTTCTTTAAATTGTCCCTTGCCTGTAATTTCAAATTGGCCTGCTGTTAATTCTTCTGCCAATTTTCGTAACTCAGTTTTTGAAATATCTCCCCAGTTTTTATCGCCAATAAACTGAGTCAACTGTTTCCACAATCGAATGGGAATTTGTGAGAATGCGGGTTGTGTTGCGATCTTCTTGCGCGCATTTTCGTGCCAGTCTTTGTTGCGCTGTAAAATTTCCAGAGTGGCATCCAGCTTATAGTCGCCGAGCCAATTGACAGTTAAGGTTGAGGCGTATTTTTTTTCGTGTAACATGCGTGCGCCCCAAGCCGAAAGTCTCAACACGGCGGGGCCGCTCAATCCCCAGTGGGTGATAAGCATGGGGCCGCTTTGCGTGAGCGAATCCATTTTGAGGGTTACGTTTTCAACCGCCACGCCCGCCAGCCCGTCGATGCGTTTGTCTTTGACGTTGAATGTAAATAAGGAAGGCACAGGCTCTGCGATGGAATGCCCAAGCGATTTGACGATCTCGCGCGTTTTGGGATCGCTGCCCGTAGCGATGAGCAATTTTTTTGTTTGGAGGAAATGAACTTGCGCCTCTTTCCTAACCTCCAGCTTGAATCCTCCCCTTGGACTTTTTTCCACCTTTTGCAGGGTTGCGCCAATGTGAACTTTTGCCCCGGCATTCTTTGCTTCGAAGTTCAGAATGTCTGCAATGGTCTTTGAAGAATCTGTGACCGGGAACATGCGGTTGTCGGACTCTGTTTTTAGTTTTACGCCGCGCCCTTCAAACCATTGAACAGTATCCGCAGGTTGAAAGCGGGTGAATGCGCCGCGCAGAGCCATGCCGCCGCGCGGGTAGTAGGTGATGAGTTGAGCAGGGTCGAAGCAGGCGTGGGTCACGTTGCAGCGTCCGCCGCCAGAAATTAAAACCTTGCCCAAGACCTGGCTCGATTTTTCGAGGATTAGAATCCGTAAGTCTGGGTTTTGTTCGGCACAGCGGATGGCGGCAAAGAAGCCCGCAGGCCCTCCTCCTGCGATGATAACGTCCCATTTTGTGGTGATATAGTTTGACATAAGTTGCCTGAGTATACCTGCTAAATCTTTGTATAAAATTTGCGATTTTAATTGGCAGTATTTAGGAACGAAAATCTTATGCTAAGAAATTACAGGGGTGCTATACTAATAAACCGGATAGTAATTCTGCAAAAAAGGTCAACCTTCAAGTTTGTGTTTTTAGCTTCGCGGCATCGTTGGCGGAAGGAAACTCATGCGAGAAAAAATACCAGCCTCCATTTTAGGCGCCATTAAGATAGCCGGCTTATATTTGCTTATTGGCTTTTTGTGGATCTTGTTTTCAGATCAACTGGCCGATTTGTTTGCAGCCAATAAAGATGTGTTTCACCAAGTCAGTATTTATAAAGGTTGGGGATATGTTCTTGTTACTGGAATATTACTTTATTTCCTAATTAAGAATCATACAAACCGAATAAGTGCCAACGAAACCTGGCTGCGCATGGCATATGATGCTGCCGATATGGGCACGTGGCAAAATGACATTGTTGCTGGAACGGTTCGCTTTGATGAGCGCGCCTGCAAGCATTTTGGGTTCGATACTTTGGAGGTTCCATTAGCTGATGTATCCTCACGTGTACATCCTGATGATGCAACACGGTTGATGAGAGAAATAGCAAGCACTAGTGACCCTGCTACGGATGGACGATATGCCACAGAATACAGAGTTATTCACCGAAATGAAAGTGTCCACTGGCTGAGAGTAGAGGCACATGTCAGCTTTGAAGGGGTTGGAGAGAAGCGCCGACCCGTTTTAGTGGTAGGAACGAGCCGCGATATTACTGAAGCCAAGCGGTCCGATTTGCAAACCCGTTATTTTGCGCGTCTGTATGCGGCTTTGAGTCAAGTTAATCAGACGATTGTGCGCTGCACTGAGCAGATGGAATTGTTCACGTCTATTTGTCAGGTTGCTGTGGAGTATGGTGAGTTTCGCCTTGCATGGGTGGGCTTATTGGATGAAGAGACAGGCACTCTCAGCGCTGCGGCAGAGCATGGTTTTGGAGAGAATAAATTCCCCTTTCAGAAAATGGATGTGCATAAAAAACCTTTTCGAGATGATGTGGCGGGGATTGCTTTACGCTCAGGCAGGGTGGAAATTTGCAACGATATTCATGTTGAACCGCACATGACGCACTGGCGCGAACTTGCTATTCGAGATGGTTATCATTCTGTGGCAGCTGTGCCGATCCGCCAGAATGCGCGGGTGATTGGCCTTCTCATGCTTTTTGCTGCTGATATCGACTTTTTTATGGTGATAGAGGAGCAAAAATTACTTGAGGAAATGGGGGTTGATATTTCCTTTGCGTTGGATAACATGCAGTTGGAAAAACAACGGGAGCAGGCGGTTAAGGAAGTAATCGAATCTGAGGAACGCTTTCAAAAAGCATTTTATTCCGGTCCGGTTGGTCTTGCCATTACCCGCGGTTCCGATGGTGTGTATATCGATGCCAATCGGGCTTTTTCCGAGATTGTGGGCTTTAGCCAGGAGGAATTGATCGGCCAGACATCTCTTGGATTGAATATCACAACCCCGGCTCAGCGGCAGGAATATACGAGTATGATGGCAGAGGATGGGTTTGTTCTTAACAAAGAAATGACCTTACGCAATAGATCAGGCGAGCGGCGGGTTGTGCTTGGTTCCATGGAAATTATTGAATTGAATAATGAGACTTGCGTACTTTCCACTGCAATTGATATCACCGAACGTAAGCAGGTGGAGGAGGCTCTTAATAAGAGCGAGCTTCGCTGGACATCACTTGTTAAAACGATTCCTGATTTTATTGCCTTGTTTGATAAGGATGGAAAATATCTTTTCCTAAATCATTATGCCGAGGGATATTCTGAAAAGGATGTAATTGGAAGGCAGAATACTGACTTTATTTCCGATGACTTCAAAGAAGAATATCTACAGACCTTCGAAAAAGCAAAACAGACTGGTCAGATTCAGTACCTTGAATATCAGGCGAAAGGGGATTGGGGGAGTGTTCGATATTATGATAGTTATTTCACCCCAGTGTTAGAAGACGGACAACTGGTCACAACGCTTGTATTGGCTCGTGATATTACCGACCGAAAAGCAGCCGAACAAGTATTATTCTTTAGCCAGCAGCAACTGCGATCCATGATCCACGAAGCGCCTATCAGCATTGCCATGTTTGATAAAGAAATGAAGTTCATTGCTGCCAGCCACCGTTGGGTGCGTGAATATGGTAATGGTCAAACGGATTTGACTGGCAAATATCATTACGAAGTCTCTCCAGATATACCTGAACGCTGGAAGGAAGCGCACCAGAGAGGGCAGGCCGGGGAGACCATAGTTAATGAAGATGATCTTTGGGAGCGTGGTGATGGCTCAAAAAACTGGTTGAGTTGGGCTATTGTCCCCTGGCATGATATGCAGGGCAATATTGGTGGGATCATCATCTCTGCTGAAGATATTACAGCCCGCCGTTTAGGGGAATCAAACCTGCGGGAAAGCGAAGAGCGTTTCCGTCAACTGGCAGATAATATTGAAGAGGTTTTCTGGATATTCGACCCAATAGCAAAAAAAGAAGTGTATATCAGTCCGGCTTTTGAAAAAATATGGATGCGGCCGGTTATAGAGTTGATAGCAAATGCTGATTTGTTTTTTGAATTTATTCTCCCGGAAGATCGTCCCCGCGTACGTGCTGTAACAAGCCGACAGATGTTTGGGGAAAAGACAGAAGTGCAATACCGTATTACCCGCCCAGATGGCTCCATCCGTTGGATATGGGATCGCGGCTTCCCTGTTTTTGATGAAGATGGAAAAATAACACGCATCGTTGCCATTGTTTCAGATATTTCAGAGCAAAAACAAGCTGAAATAAATTTGTTAGAACTAAATCGAACATTGGAACAACGTGTAGCAGAACGCACGGCAGAAGTGATGGACTTATATGAAAATGCTCCGGCTGGATATCACTCCATCGATGCGAATGGCATTATTGTTCGCATGAATCAAACCGAATTGAACTGGCTTGGCTATACCCGAGAAGAGATCGTCGGCGTCAAATGTATGACGGACCTGTACACCCCGGAAAGCAAAAAAATATTTTCTGAAACTTTCCCTCACCATAAAGAGTTTGGATTTGTAAAAGACCTTGAACTTGAGATTATTCGCAAAGATGGCACCATCATCCCAGTTCTGCTCAACGGTACTGCCATTTACAACGAACAGGGCGAATTTGTCATGAGTCGCTCCACCTTCTTTGACATTACCGAACGCAAACAGGCTGAACTGAAATTACAAGCCGCCAACACAGCTCTGGAAAAGGCAGCCAAGTTAAAGGATGAATTCCTTGCCAATATGAGTCATGAATTGCGCACGCCACTTAATGCCATCATTGGCCTGAGTGAATCATTGCAAATAGGCACTTATGGCCAGCTTGTACCGCGCCAGGAAAATATACTGCGCGTGATCCGTGAAAGCGGGCAGCACCTTCTCGAATTGATCAATGACATTCTTGATCTTTCCAAGATCGAAGCCGGCATGCTGGATCTTCAGTATGAGACCATTGACCTGAAATCCATTTGTGATGCATCCATGCTAATGATCAACGAATATGCACAGAAAAAAGGATTGCAGGTTTCCATTTCCATCACAGATGAAGTTCAAACAATCCAGGCCGATAAGAGACGCCTAAAACAAATGATCGTCAATTTACTGAGCAATGCGGTCAAGTTCACACCGCAATTTGGAAGCATGAGGCTGGAAGTTCAACCTGAAAATGACCATGCGGTTCGGTTTACAGTGTCTGATACAGGTATTGGCATCTCTGCTGATCAACTCGAAAATTTATTCAAACCATTTGTCCAGGTCGATAGTTCCCTTGCTAGAAAATACGAAGGCACAGGCCTTGGGCTGGCACTCGTCCGTCAGTTGGCAGAAATGCACAATGGCAGCATTGGCGTAACCAGCACACCCGGAATGGGCAGTAGTTTTTACTTCATTATTCCAAAACAATCTTCACATGATGTAGTGGATGATGAACTATCCACTCCCAATGAATCTTCCCCAGAACGAATATCCATTACCCCATCGTCGATCACCATATTAATGGTGGAAGATAACCCCACGAATATGATGTTTACTGGTGATTATTTGACCGCCAAAGGTTTTAACCTGATTACTGCCGAAAACGGATTACAAGCCATTCAACAGGCAGAGATTCATAAACCCAACCTAATTCTTATGGATATTCAAATGCCGGAGTTGGATGGACTCGAAGCAATACGCCGCCTCCGTTCCAAGCCCGAGTTTGCCTCTGTTCCGATCATTGCTCTCACCGCCTTAGCCATGCCCGGAGATCGAGAGCGCTGCCTCGAAGCAGGTGCCAGCGAATATCTCGCTAAACCTGTTAGTCTGAAAAGATTATTAGGAGTGATCACAGAATTATTACAATAATTTTCTCCAGACTGGCCCCGATGATTAAACTATTTTTCTTACTTGACATTCCTGGGGCTTATACATATAATATCGCTCGCGTTCCTGGCTAGCTCAATCGGCGGAGCGAGCGGCTGTTAACCGCTAGGTTCTAGGTTCAAATCCTAGGCCAGGAGCCAAAAAGAAAACGTCCTCGATCATTCGAGGACGTTTTTTTGTTAGGGTCTTATGGCTCAGAAACCTTGAACCAGTCTATTTCTACATTGACTGGCACTGCCCTCTTGGCGGTAACAACGAACCCAACGTTGCCTGCGCCCAAACCAGCCTGAGTATCGACATATGGACTGCCCTTGGGTTCCACCCCATTAAACAAGAACGATACCTCATCTCCTATACAGAACATTGTATAGTGATTGACGCCTTTGCCCACCTTGATTGCTGTTGATGCGCCATTGTTAACCGCGCGTCTATTTACTTTGAACACCCACTTCCCGTCGTTTCCCACTTCCAACTCATACGATTTATCACCACCATCTGAGCGACACACCAGGCTGATCTGCTGAGAGTTCACGCCTTGGTTATCAAACTCGATATCCAGACGTACATCCTTATAAGTTTCTTCGGTGTACATATAAAAAGCAGATAGCCATTCTTCCGGAATATTAAATATCATGTGACTGTTTGAAAATGCAATTGTGACGCTTTCAGGATCAGATTTCTCACCACTATCTGGGTTATCTGGAATGACCGCAAGATCCCATTTTGGGTCGGCATCGAATTCCTCTGTAAAATAGGAATCCTCTACAGCAGTAGGGGTTTCAGTGGATATAGCTTTGGCAGGGGCTTCTGTCTGAATCATTGGTGATTCTTTGGCTGTGGGAACAGGCGTTTCCGGTGCTCCCATTACAGCATTACATGCCAAACTAACAGACAAAATCAAGGTGACGATCATCAGAACAGGGCGGTTTGTTTTCATAATATTTCCTCCAACTTTTGTGATGCAAATAAAACAGGATGTTAGTATAAAAAATCACAATCAATTGCATTGTAGCATAAATTATTAACCAGATATCCTTCAAGTACAAATGGTCTAATTGAATACAGCCTTGGTTGTTAATAAAACAAGCCCTCAATGAATTGAGGGCTTGTGCTAACTTTAGGGTAACTTCTATGGCCAGGGAATTTCTGCTGGCCCGGCATAGCCATGTTTCTCTTGAATATACACCCTTCCATGAGATGGTTCTGCACATCCAGCTTGATCTTCAAAAGAAATAAATGGAACTCGCGAACCAAGCGTATCGAAGATAATTTCGCCATTCTCACATCGCCAGACTTCCACAATATATGGGAACATATTTTCATCTTCATATTTTCCCGGGCTGACGAGTACCTCAGCCCATGTTATTTTAACTGTGGTGCCTTCGCGTACTGCGCTGAGAACAGTAGTCGGCCCATAATAAGGAGAGACAGGAATCTTATACCCATCGGGGTACATCGGGTAAAGCGTATTCAAGTCTCCTTGAATTTCCACAAACTCAGCATTGACCCAGCAGCGCTGCGGTTCATTCTCTACCAGTACCCAGTCATTTCCTGTGGCGCGTCCGATCAGCCTGAGCGGCGTAGCGTTATTGAATGCAATCAAATACAAATAATTTGCTCCCGGCCCATATCGGCAGACGAGCTTATCTGATGTGACTTTAGCTTTCAAAGAATCCACATACGGAATTTGTGTAGGCGTTTCTGTTGGGATTGGTGTGAACGTCTCTGTGGGTAGGGGGAGAGTCGGTGTGGCTGGCACAACCGTATCTGTTACAGATTGGGCAACTGCCTCAGTAACAGGAGCAGCTTCCAAGGTCGGGTTTGAGGCGGGGCTGCAAGCGGCGAGTAGCAGCGTCAGTGTAAGAAATAACCATAGATATCTTTTCATCTTATCCATTCTCTGTATTCAAGTTACCATTCAATGCATCTTCAATATATTGTTTGAGGATTTCAAAAGGCTGAGCGCCTTCTACTTTAAACCCGTTGATGAAAAGAGTCGGCGTTGCGTGGACACCGTCCGCCTCTGCCTGCGCCTTATCCTGCTCCACCCGCCCTTTATATTTTTCTTCGCTCAAACAGGATTCGAACTCCGTTGTATTCAAATTTAATGCCTGGGCATATTGCACTAATTTCTCCGGCGTAAAATCACCCACGTTTTCGCCCGTCCAATTCGTGAAGAGAGTATCGTGAAACTCCCAGAATTTTCCCTGATCTCCAGCGCAATAGGCGCCCTCTGCCGCTGTAAAAGATTCAGGCCCAATAATGGGATACGAACGATATTCAAAAAACACTTTACCCGTGTTCACATATTCTGCGATCAGTTTTGGCTCGGTCTCGCTCCAGAACTTAAGGCAGTACGGACATTGGAAGTCGCCATACTCCACAATGTGGACAGGCGCTTTCGGGTCACCCATTGTGTTGAGTTGCGTTGCATCTCGCGGAAGCTCCTCAGCCACTTGAACATTAGTTGGCAAGAACTGCTTAACAATATCCGGCCCAATAAAAATTAATGCACCGATAAATACAGCCGCACACAGGAATACCGCACATCCGCCGGCGGCAACCCAAATTGCCCAATTACGTTTTGGTTTTTCTTCAAATACAGGTTCGTTTGGAATATGGTCTTCGATCATTTCTCCTCCGGGAAAGCAAGATTGTACCGTGAAATGATGGCGATATTCTAAGAGCGCGCCTGAAAAATCCCAGTCTTGGCCGCAAGAATTTTAGATTTTTGCAGAGATCTATTATCTCTGCTGACGAATTTCTTCTTGATTCTTAATCAAAAACTTAGACAAATGCCACAAATGAAACTGAATTTTTCGTTATAATCCTTTGCATGAAAATAGCAGCGCCTCGTAATAATTTATTCAAACAGATATTGGCCGCACTCGTCGGTGGATTTATTGTTTTCTCAGCCATCGCCGTTGTGTGGATGATCGGTTATCAACTGGCGTATGCCGGAAAAATTTTCCCCGGCGTCTCTGTGGCTGGCGTGGATCTTTCCGGCCTCTCTCCCAATGATGCTGCACTGAAATTAAGCCAGACGCTTTCCTACCCCATTACCGGAAAAGTATTATTCCGTGATGCAGAGAGAGTGTGGGTTGCATCCCCAGCAGAATTGGGAATGGTCTTCGACCCTTCAGCCAGTGCGCTTGCCGCCTATGATTTTGGACGCAAAGGCGGCCCATTTTCCGCCCTGTCTGGGCAGATCAGTGCGCGGGGTCTTGGCACCGATGTTGCTCCGGTGGTCATTTTCGATCAACGCGTGGCGTACAACTATTTACAAAATGTCGCAGCGCAGGTGAATCAATCGGTTGTGGAAGCAAGCCTCCGCGTGGAAGGAACGAATGTCGTTTCAGAGCCTGGGCAACTGGGACGGTCATTAAACCTCGATGCCACGTTGATCTACCTCACGGGGCAATTGCAATCTTTTCGAGATGGGGAGGTGCCCCTTGTCATTCAGGAAACTGCACCCAGGCTGTTGGATGTCTCTTCGCAGGCAGAAGCCGCCCGCCGCATTCTGAGCCAGCCGCTGACCATCACCGTCCCGAACTATCGCGAAGGCGACCCCGGCCCGTGGACGTATGATATTCCCATCGTTGCGAACATGCTTGCCGTGAACATTGTAGATAACGCCGGCGTTGCTGAAATGCAAGTGGGGTTGGACCCAAATAAATTGCGCGAATCTCTGAATGATTTGAAAGTGATCGTAGATCAACTGCCTGCCAATGCGCGCTTCATATTTAACGATGGAACTGGACAGATCGAACCCATTGCAACTTCTTCCATTGGCCGTGTGATGGATGTGGAAGCCAGTATCACAGCAATCAATAATGCGTTGCTGCGAGGCGAGCATACCGTTGCCCTCAGTGTGGCCGAACAAGCCCCCGCCGTTGCAGATACAGCCACAGGCGCAGAACTGGGCATTACCCAATTGATCGCAGAGCAAACCACTTATTTTTATGGCTCCAGCGAATCTCGCATTCAAAACATTGTGGCCGCAGCCGAACGATACCACGGCTTGCTTGTTGCGCCCGGCGAAACCTTTTCTATGGGCAATGAACTTGGAGATGTGAGCCTTGAAAACGGATTTGCAGAAGCGCTCATCATCTACGGCGGGCGTACCATCAAAGGCGTGGGCGGGGGAGTGTGTCAGGTTAGCACAACCTTGTTCCGCACTGTGTTCTTTGCAGGCTTCCCCGTGGTGGAAAGATATTCCCATGCGTATCGGGTCTCCTATTATGAAATGGATGCCAGCGGTTCCGTTGACCCCAACTTTGCCGGCCTCGATGCCACTGTCTATTTCCCGCTTGTGGATTTTAAATTCCAAAATGACACCGCCAATTGGCTGCTGATGGAAACCTACGTCAACGTCAGCGCCCGCACGATCACCTGGAAAATCTACTCCACCTCAGACGGGCGCAGTATCACATGGGAAACGACCGGCCCTGCAAATGTCGTTCCGCCGCCTCCGCCGCTTTTTGAAGAGAACCCCGACTTTAAAGTGAACCAGATCTCACAAGTTGATTACGCCGCTCAAGGCGCAGATGTAACCGTCAGCCGCACAGTCTGGCGCGGCGGGCAGGTGTATTTCTCAGATCAATTCATTACCCATTACGAGCCCTGGCAGGCGGTCTGCCAATATGGGCCCGGAACTGAAGACCCCGAACAAGCCGCCAAGAAAAGCAAGCTTTGCCAGCCAAGTAGCTAATCTTTCGGCATGGTACAATCTTTGCCTGTAAAAGGAGACATTATGGTCAGTACAGAACTATTAGAAATTTTACGTTGCCCCAACTGTGTTCGTGAAAAGGAAGGCAACCTTGTCCTTCACAAAGACGCCTGGCTCATCTGCCAGGATTGCGGACGCAAATACCCGATTGTAGATGATATCCCCGTAATGCTGATTGACGAAGGCGACAAGTGGGTCAATACCGCACAGGATGCTCTGCCCATCCCTCCGCCAGCAAAATAGAATAATGAAAGAACTTCTGGCCGACCTAACCAGCGGCAATGATGAACGTGCCGAAAGGTCGATCCCTGAGATCACAAATTTGGGATTGGCGGCCATTCCCTCTCTCTTGGAATTAACCCGCTCAGAAGATTCAGATATACGCTGGTGGGCAATACGCGCTCTAGCCGCCTCGCCTCACACCCGGACCGTTGACCTGATTCCGCTCCTCAGCGACTCAGCGCCGGAAGTACGTGCCGCCACTGCTCTTGCACTATGTCATCATCCTCACGAAGACGCAGTGACTGCATTGATTCGCGCGCTTTCAGATGATGATGCCCTCACAGCCGGGTTGGCAGGAAATGCCCTCGTGAAGATCGGCAGCCCCTCGGTGCCGGCCCTGCTCAAGGTCATGGATGAAGCGCCGATAGGCATCCGCATTGTAGTGTTACGCACGCTTTCGGCAATCCGTGATCATCGCGCAATTCCAGTGATGATGAAATGTCTTGGTGAGGAATCCGCTTTTTTGCAATACTGGGCACAAGAAGGCTTGGAACGACTTGGGCTGGATATGGTATACATGAAGCCCTGAGGTTTTTGAAAAAATGAATAGATTTGAATTCTTGAAAAAAATAAAATTTGGCCGCCCCACTGTGGGAGGCATCATCTTTTGGGTAGTGACCGCTGCGCTTGGGGTTGCTGCTTTCATGTTCGCGAATACTTTAACCCAATGTTGGAACCTGACCGATCTGCCCGGCGTGGCCCCAGCCAAGTGCGGCGGCTCTTCAGATACGGGCGATCAAATTGTTATTAATGATCAAGGCACTCCAGTATCTCCCGAGGGATTGCCCACTGCGCCGGTAGCCCTCCCTGAAGCTGATCTACCGCCCACATGGGATGGCGCAAGCCGCATCAATATCCTCTTCATTGGTTTGGATGCGCGTGATATTGGGCAGAGCGGCCCGCCGCGTTCTGACACAATGATGTTGGTGACAATTGACCCGATCAGCAAAAGCGCAGGCATGTTATCCATCCCGCGTGATATGTGGGTGAACATCCCCGGCTTTGGGTATAGCCGCATCAACACTGCTTATGCCAGCGGAGAGGGCAACCAACTTCCAGGCGGCGGTCCCGGGCTTGCCATGAAGACCGTTTCTCAATTCATTGGCGTTCCCGTGGATTATTATCTACAGGTTGATTTCAACGTTTTCATTGACATGATGAATTGGATTGGATGTATTTACGTCAATCCTACTGAAAAAATGGTACTTGACCCAATTGGCGAAGGCATGGACAAAGTTGTGCTGACACCCGGAGGAACCCGCGAACTCTGTGAAGGGTGGAGAGTGCTGGCGTATGCCCGCAACCGCCACACATCTGGTGGAGATTTTGACCGTGCCAAGCGTCAGCAGGAAGTGGTGTTGGCCATCAAAGACAAGGTTTTTGATCCTGAGGTCTTCCCAACCTTGATTTCGCAGGCTCCACAAATGTATCAGGAACTATCCTACGGTATTCACACCAATATGTCTTTTGATGATGCGTTGAAACTTGCCATGCTCGCAAAAGATATTGACTATGGCAACATCAAATCAGGCGTGATCGATACCACCATGGTTACGTTCGACAATGTGATTCTTGGCGGTGAAGCCGCCAGCATTATGAAACCGATTGCGGACAAAATTCGCATTTTGCGTGATGAAATATTCACTACTTCCGGCGCTCTTAGCCCAATGGCGGTTCCAGCTGGCAGCACGGATGTGAACGCAATTACGCAAGCCATGAAAGACGAGGGAGCTCGCGTCCGCATTGTGGATGGTACCTTTACGGCTGGGTTGGACCAGCGTGCAGGCTCATTCTTCCAAAGCTATGGCATGAATGTGACAGAAGTTGCTCCTGCTACCGAAGTGTACAACCAGACGATTCTTGTTGTGTATGGCCCCAAGCTTTACACGATCAAATGGATGCAGGGCGTCTTCGGCTTATCCGACAGGCAGATCCGCTTTAACCCCGACCCGAACTCCACAGTGGATATTGAAATACGGCTTGGCTCAGACCTTGCCGGAAGCATTCCATAACCACTTGAATCAGCAATGATTAAAAAGAAAAGACTCGCGGCTTGCCGCGAGTCTTTTTGTAAAGCGGGGGAAAGTTATGCCCAGCCCTGATTGCGAATGAAATCGCTGATGAACGGGATCTTGATGTCTACACCCTGATAAGCCTGGTAAGCCCAGTAAAGCTGCGCGAAAACAAGAATTGCACCACAACCAAATGTGACTGTCGCGATGATCGAGATAGCCACTGTGGCAGCGATGGACTGCACAGCGCTGAATTTAACATAAGGACGGGCTTTCTTATCTTCCATGAAAAGCACCACAACGGCGATCACAGGGATCAAGTAGCTGAGCATTGCCCACAGTTTATCGTCACTGGTGATTTCAGAATTCATAGGTTCTTGAGACATAATTTATTCCTCCGAATAAGTTTGGTTTGATTGGCAGTATTTTACAGCCTTTCAACACAAAACGCAAACCAATTGATTCATACATTAGTACCATGCGGTTAACATCTCGTTAAATAATATGCACATAAATATTCATTACACTATTTTACAAAAGGCAGTAAAATTTTCGTATGTCAATCAAAATCGTATTCATGGGATCTCCAGATTTTTCTCTTTCCGCATTGCGCCTGCTTGCTGAAAATTATCAGGTCGTAGGCGTGGTCACTCAGCCAGACCGTGCCTCAGGCCGTGGACGTGAATTAAAAGCGCCGCCCGTCAAGACCCTTGCGCTTGAATTGAAAATCCCTGTTATTCAACCGGAGAAATTGCGTGAACCCGAAGCCATGCAGCAGCTTCGAGATTGGAATCCTGACCTTATCGTTGTTGCAGCGTTTGGTCAGCTCTTACGCAAAGACGTACTTGACCTGCCAAAATATGGATGCATCAACATCCACGCTTCATTGCTTCCACGTTGGCGCGGCGCGGCTCCCATCAATGCCGCCATTCTTGCCGGGGATGAAGAGACCGGCGTCACCATCATGAAAATGGATGTGGGATTGGATACTGGTCCCATGCTTGCGATGAAAAAGATCCGCATCAGGCGGGACGATACAGCTGGTTCTGTCTTCCAGACATTATCCAAGCTGGGAGCGAATCTGCTCATGGAAACCCTGCCCGATTATATGGATGGAAAGATCACCCCAACTCCGCAGCCTGAGGAAGGCGCGACCTACGCGCCCATGCTCAAGAAACAGGATGGCTTGTTGGACTTTACCAGCCCAGTAGTTGAGTTGGAGAGGCGTGTGCGTGCAATGAATCCATGGCCGGGGGCATGGTTCGAGTGGAACGGAAATGTGCTCAAGGTTGCGCGGGCATCTGTCAGCGAAGCAAAAGGTTTGGGCATCGGCAGCAGGTTCACGATTGAAGGAAGACCGGCGATCATGTCTGCGAATGGGGCATTGGTTCTGGATGAAGTCCAACCGGCTGGCAAGAAGGCAATGCCGGGGAAGTCTTTCCTATCTGGTGCGAGAGATTGGGAAGAACATTTATGAGGGATATTCTTCGCGCACGATCTCAATGAATTTTTTTGTGAGAAAAGATTGAACCCGCTCCGAGTGGGTTGCTGCTGCGATCTTTCTTTGGGGGGTAACATCTTGCAGTTTGCGGTAGGTGATGGCGTTGGATATGTCGTTGAGTGCAAGTGCACGCGGGACAAGCGAAACGCCCAGCCCGATTGCAACGCAGTTTTGTACGGTGGTGAGTTGGGAGGTATCACAGACCACTTTTAATTCCAAATGTTGGTGATAACAAAAGGATTGTATCTGTTCGCCGAGGCAATGCATTTCACTCAGCGCAATAAATGGATAATCGTCCAATTCTTTTACGCGGATGGATGCGCGGGTGATGATGTCATTCTCTGCAGAAGATGCGACCAGAAGAGTTTCAGTGAGCAGTTCCTGCGTGCTGATCAATTTGTTGTGGATGGGCATACTGGTGATGCCGACATCCAGTTTTCCATCCAAAATATCACGAACGAGAGATTCTGTAACATCTTCCTGCACGGTGAGGTTGGCATTGGGATATTCCTTGCTGAAGCGAGCAACAGCGCGCGGAAGAACAAACGGGGCAATGGTTGGGATAAAGCCAACATTCAACGATCCATGACCTGCATCCAGATTTTGGTTCAAGGTATGTTTGATATCTTGAAGTTCGCCAAGGATACTGAGGGCACGCGGCAGTAGGATTCTGCCTGTATCTGTCAGCACCACTTTGCGGGGAAGGCGTTCAAAAAGTGGTTCCCCCAATTCCTGTTCCAGTTTCATGATCTGCTGGCTGAGAGAGGGTTGGGTAATGTTGCAGCGTTCGGCGGCGCGGCTGAAACTTCCTGTTTCGGCTACGGCCACAAAGTAGGTGAGTTGGTGTACTTCCATGAGGACGCTTCTTTCTTATAGCTTTTTCCTATAGTATTTATAGTTATCATATATTTTACATCTATAGACCAAAGTTATACAATAAATTTATAGCAGGAGAATCCAAAGCTAAGAAAACAAAGTCAATTACGGGTACGGAATTCTTTTAAAAATCACTACTCACTGTCTACATCAAAACTGGAATTACACCCATAAATAAGGAGAAAAAACATGAGCGAAGAAAAATGCCCGGTCACTGGAAAAGCTGGCAGCACAACCGCCAGCCGGGGAACATCCAACCGCGATTGGTGGCCCAATCAACTGAACCTGAACA
>CAZHOX010000069.1:14051-15645 GCA_964534345.1 uncultured Anaerolinea sp. | reverse complement strand
AATCTCCTGATAAAATCATCCTCGCTGGCGGCTTTGGAAGTTATATTGATAAAGAGAAAGCCATGCTCATTGGCTTGATCCCTGATTGTGAGTTGGATCGAGTCTACGCGGTTGGGAATGCGGCGGGTGACGGAGCGCGGATTGCGTTGTTGAATATTGAGAAGCGCAATGAGATCGACAGCGTGACGCGCAAGGTGGAGCGTTTTGAATTGCCCACTGACCCTGAGTTCCAAAATCAGTTCATGCTGGCAACCAGTTTCCCGCACATGAGCGAGCCGTTTCCACACATCGCGCATTTGATTCCCAATCGCAAGGCGGATCCGATGGCGAAGAATTTCATGAAATAAAAAAATATTAACCACGAAGGGCACGAAGTATCACGAAGGAAAATAGGAGAGCAGGATGAATAAGTTTTTGGAGCGTTTGAACGGCGGGGAAATTCTCGTTGCGGATGGAGCAACGGGTTCGAATTTGCAGAAGATGGGTCTCAAGCCTGGCAAACCGCCAGAGGACCTCATCATCGATGACCCCGATACTATTTTGAATTTGGCAAGTTCCTTTGCCAAGGCAGGTTCGGATATTATTTTGACCTGCACCTTTGGCGGAACCCGCATGCGGATGAAGGATTCAAAATATCAGGATCGGACTCCTGAAGTGAATATGCGCGCCGCAGAGATCGCCCGCAAAGCCGCCTCAATCAACGGAGGGCTGGTCGGTGGATCGATGGGCCCCGTCGGCGCTTTGATAAAGCCCTACGGCCCGCTGGATGCTGAAGAAGTAAAAGCCACCTTCGCCGAGCAAGCCAAAGCCCTAGCCGATGGCGGCGTGGATCTGTTAGTGATCGAGACCATGTTCGCGTTTGAAGAAACAACCGCCGCATTCGAAGGCGCGCGCTCTGTGACCGACTTGCCCATCGTTGTCTCTTTCAGCTATGACCGCGGCACACGCACCATGATGGGCGTGAAGCCAAAAGATGTAATGAAGCGCTACACCGAAAAAGGCGCAGTCCTCATCGGTGCGAATTGCGGAACCACGCTGGACAATATGGAATCTGTGGTGAAGGAGTATGCTGCCACCGTGCCGAACTTCCCGCTGTGGGTGAAGCCGAATGCAGGCGTACCGCACATGGATATTGAGACCGAGCAAGGCGTGTATGACATGGGTCCCGAAGACATGGCGAATTATGCGAAGAAATATGTAGAGCTTGGCGCAAAGGTCGTGGGCGGCTGCTGTGGAAATACACCGGAGCATATTGCGGCTATTGCGAAGGCTGTGAAGGGCTAGTTGACAGTGGGTAGTGAAAAGTAAGAAGTGAATAGGGAATAGGTACGGGTTACGAGTGACGGAAAACGGAATTCGTAACCCGTAATTTGTTAGTGGAGGCAGTAATGCGTGAAGAAATTTTAGAATTATTGTCGGGTAAAAAGATAGAGTCGCAGCCTGCTTTTAGCGGGTTGATCCATATCACGGCGGAGGGATTGGAGCAGGAAGGATTGATCTTTCACGAGATACACAAAGATGCTGAGAAGATGGCGAAGGCGGCGGCGAGTACTTTCAGGCTGACGGGAATGCCATCTGCGACGCTGCCGTTGGA
>CAZHOX010000069.1:2120-13951 GCA_964534345.1 uncultured Anaerolinea sp. | reverse complement strand
GGATCACCTGGGTTTATTGGGCCTGCAAAGTTTGAGGAATTCGTTCTTGCTCCGCTCAAGGCATTACATGGAAAATTGAACGGACCAAAGGTATTGTCGGTGTGCGGGAATACGAACTCGTCCATGCAGATGCTGGCGCAATGCGGGGCAGATGCGATCTCGGTGGATCAGGTGAATGATCTCGCCGCGTCTCGGGCGGCATTGAAGGATGTGCTGCTGTTTGGGAATATCGACCCTGTGGTGACTCTGTCACGGGGAGGGGATGCTGAGGTAACAGAAGCAGTTGTCAGGGCGAAAGAGGCGGGGGTGGATGCGGTCTGGCCGGGCTGTGATCTGGTCATCCAAACTCCCGTCAAAAATATCAATTTGATGACAGGCAGACCATAACTGCCTGTTTTTTTATCATCGCTATTGACGATTTTCCCCGCGATATGTAAACTGAATCAGTTCCATTCTTATTCATTACTTGAGGCGTGCATGGTCAAAAAATTAGATGTGAAGACAACTCAGGATAAAAAGAAAACTGCGGTTCTCAAGGCCGTTTCGAAACCTGCTTCAAAGTCTCAAATTCTGGAAGAGTTGCAGCAGCGTGAAGCGGAGCTTGCGATCATCAAAAGTGTGCAGGATGGGCTTGCATCGAAGATGGAATTGCAAGCGATTTATGATCTTGTGGGGGATATTGTGCATGGCATTTTTGGCGCGCATACAACCATTATTACTTCATTCGATCTGAAAAACTGGACACAAAATTTCAATTACTACATCGACAGGCTTGGGCGTGAGCACCTTGACCCAACACCGATGAGTGATTTTATGAAGACTATCGTCCGTGTAAAGAAGACCTTTCTCTTTAACGATAATGTTGCCGAGCGAATGCAGGAATATGGCGCCAAACTTGTGCTTGGGCCTCTGCTTCCAAAATCGGCTTTGTATGTGCCGTTGATCACGGGGGATGAAGTGCGCGGGGTGATCTCGCTGCAAAACATGAACCGCAAAAATTCATTTAGCCAGTCGGCGGTGCGGCTGTTGGAAACTCTGGCGAGTTCTATGAGTGCAGCGCTGGAAAATGCACGCCTGCTGAAAGAGACGGAAGAGCGCAATGCAGAATTGGAGGCGATCCAAAAAGCGAGCATTGATCTTTCTTCAAACCTTGAGTATGCAACTGTATTGAATTCGATTCTGCAACGTACCTCTGCTTTGCTGCCAAGTATAGAAAATATTAATCTCTTCTTATACGAAAATAATGAGTTGAAATTTGGTACAGCGATCGCCAATGGAAAAATCAACAATGCGCCGGTTGCAAATCCGCGGCCTGGGGGAATGACGGATACCGTTGCAAAAACAGGCGAGATCATGCTAGTGGAAGATATGAGCACCCACCCACTCTACAAGGATTCAGCAGCCGGGTGGAAAGGGGCGCTTATTGGTCAGCCGCTTAAATTTCGAAAGCGCGTTGTCGGTGTGATGAACATCCACTTTTCAGAGCCGCGCATGTTTGCAGATTCGGAGTTACGTCTGCTGCAATTGTTTGCCGATCAGGCTTCTGTTGTGATCGAGAACTCACGTTTGTTCGAAGCAACTGCGCGGCACGCACGCGAATCTGCTGTACTGAATGAGGTGGGGCGTGATATTTCGGCAACGCTGAACCTGACCTCGGTGATGAATAAAATCACCCGCCATGCGCGCAATCTTCTTAATGGTTCAAGCAGCGCCATTTATCTTCCGCAGCCAGATGGAAAGACCCTGCGAGCCATTTCTGCCAATGGCAATATTGCTGATGAGATCATGAAGGATACGATCACTCTTGGGCAGGGAATCATCGGGTCTCTTGCAAAGCAGGGGCGGGCGGAATATATCAACGACACAAATCAAGACCCACGCACGGTACAGATTCCGGGAACGCCAGCAGTTGGAAATGAACGTTTGATGGTGGCGCCTCTGCTGGCTGGGCAAAAGGTCAATGGTGTGATGGCGGTCTGGCGTGAGGGTGGTGAGACGTTTTCAGTTACAGATTTGCGCTTTCTGGAGGAAATGTCGCTGCAGGCCGCTATTGCCATCCAAAATGCGAATTTCTTCAATGAACTGCAACAGCGCGCAACTGAGTTGGAGATCATCAACACAGTGCAGCAGGGGCTATCTTCCAAGCTGGATGTGCAATCGATCTATGAATTGGTTGGGGAAAAAGTACGCAGAATTTTCAATACGCAGGCAGTGGTTATTTCATTTTATGATCCAAAATCTGAGTCTGCATCTTTTCCATATATGTATTGGAAAGGGGAGCGTATTTACCCAGAGAAACAGCCGCTTTCCGGTTTTTCCGGATATGTGATCCGAAATCGTGAAACGCTTTATATTAATGAGAATGTAAATGAAGTAGCACAGAAATATGGTTCCACACTTCTCGCAGGTGATTCGTTCCCAAAGTCATTGATCGCCATGCCGATTTTGGCAGGTGATGAAGTGTATGGATCTATCTCCATTCAAAACCTGGAGCAGGAACATGCGTTTCAGGAAAATGATGTACGCCTGCTTTCCACCCTGACAGCCAGTATGGGAATAGCCATACAGAATGCAACACTTTTCGATGAGACACAAAACCTATTGGAAGAAACCCGTCAGCGGGCAGATGAGCTATCTCTTATCAACAGCATTCTGGCAGGCTTGGATACGAAAATGGATATCCAATCTGTGTACGACAAAACCGGCGACCAGATCCGCGATATTTTTGATGCCCAAACTGTAGTGTTGATGATCTACGAAAAAAGAACCAACCTGATGCACTACCCCTACATCATTGAAAAAGGAGAGAGGTTGTTCCAGTCTCCAATGCCGCTTCTTGAAAATGGCAGTGGCTTTAGCGGGCAGGTACTCCGAACCCGCCAGCCAATTCTTGTAAACCGCAATTTTGTGGAGTACTCCAGGCGCTTTCAATCCGTCAACCTGGGGGAGGATGTAGATCAGGAAGAAGAAATCGTCAAATCTGGTTTATGGGTTCCCATGATGATCGGCGATGAGGTGAAAGGGGTGATTTCCCTGCAAAACCTGGAACGGGAAGATGCATTCAGCGGAGCAGATGTGCGTCTGCTCAACACCATTGCCAACTCCATTGGTGTAGCAATTGAAAATGCACGCCTCTTTAATGAAACCGAACGCCTGCTTCATGAAACAAGCCGCCGCGCCGCTGAGTTGGAGATCATGAACGGCATCTCACAGGTGCTCACCCAGCAATTTGACGTGTACACCATTATGGAAAAAGTCGGCGACAAGGTGCGCGAACTAGTTAAGGAAGACAATGTAGGCATTGGGTTATACGACCCCGAAACGAAAACGATCAACGCGCATTACGTCACAAAGAAAAATGAGCGCATTCAATTCGCTCCTTTTCCTATTAATGAATTCACCATAAAAGCCTCATTGCAAGGCAAGACCCTGGTCATTAACCGAAAATCTCCCTCGCTGTGGAGAAAGCTTGGCTCAAAAATGACCGTGACAGATGATATTCCAAAATCAGTGGTGATGGTTCCAATGGTGGTTGGCAAAGAACTCATTGGCGGACTGACCATTCAGAATTTTGAGCATGAGAATGCTTATGATGAAACTATCATCAAATTGATCGAATCGATCGCTTCCAGCATGGCAACGGCTATTCAAAATGCAAGCCTGTTCGAGGAAGCTCGTGCCGCCCGCGCCGCCGCAGAAAATGCCAACGAAGCCAAAAGTGCCTTCCTTGCAACCATGAGTCACGAGATCCGCACACCAATGAACGCAGTCATTGGTATGAGCGGGCTCCTTCTCGATACCAAACTCAATGACGAGCAGCGAGATTATGTTGAAACCATCCGCAGTTCCAGCGATGCCCTGCTTTCCATCATCAACGATATTCTGGATTTCTCAAAGATCGAAGCAGGCCGCATGGAGCTTGAGAACCGCCCGCTTGATTTGCGTGAGTGTGTCGAATCCTCACTGGACCTGATCACTGCCCGCGCCGTTGAAAAAGGCATCGACATCGCCTATCTTTTTGACGGGGAAGTACCCCCAGCCATCATAGGTGACTCAACCCGTCTGAGGCAGGTCATCACCAACTTGTTGAGCAACGCAGTCAAATTCACTGAAAAAGGCGAAGTCGTCCTCACTGTTTCCAGCCAGGCCTATAAGAATGGAGATCGCAAGGAAAAATTTATCCTCACCTTCTCCGTGCGCGATACAGGCATTGGCCTTACCGAAGAAAACATGGGCAGGCTTTTTCAATCCTTCTCACAAGCCGATGCATCCACCACGCGAAAATACGGCGGCACCGGTCTGGGGCTGGCCATCAGCAAACATCTCGCAGGAATGATGGGCGGCAGTATGTGGGCAAAAAGCGAAGGGTTGGGCAAAGGCTCCACTTTTGTTTTCACCATCAAAGCAGAAGGCGCAGACCTGCCCCCTGCTCAAAAACGCGGGTTTGTTGGTGTACAACCCGAACTACAAAACAAACGCGTCCTCATTGTAGATGACAACGCCACTAACCGTTACATCCTCAACATGCAAACCGCAAAATGGGGCATGAGCCCGCGCGATACCGATTCGCCAACTACTGCCCTTGAATGGCTCAAGTCAAATGAAAGATTCGATGTTGCCATTCTCGATATGCACATGCCTGAAATGGACGGCCTTGAACTGGCGAAGCGAATCCGCAGCAGCGTGATAAATCTTCCTCTTGTGCTGTTCAGTTCCCTCGGTCGGCGTGAAGCGGGAGATAATGAGAATCTTTTCTCTGCGTATCTCACCAAACCCATCAAACAATCCCAGCTATTTGATACGCTTGTTGGACTTTTTGTCAAACCATCTTTGGATGTACCCACCACACCGATCACAGACCGCTTCAAGCCCGACCCGCAAATGGGTACCCGGCATCCGTTGAGAATTCTCTTAGCTGAAGATAACACCGTAAACCAAAAGCTCTCGCTGCGACTGCTCGAACAAATGGGGTATCGTGCCGATATCGCTTCCAATGGGTTGGAAGCCATTGAAGCAGTCAGCCGCCAGACGTACGACGTCATCCTGATGGATGTGCAAATGCCCGAAATGGATGGTCTGGAAGCCACCCGCCAGATCGTGGCACGCTGGTCAAACCATCCACATATTATCGGGCTTACTGCAAATGCCATGCAGGGTGACCGAGAAATGTGCCTGAATGCAGGCATGAGCAATTACATCGCAAAGCCCATCCGCGTGATAGAGTTGGTGGATGCGCTCTTAAAAGCAAACCGAATTAGTTAGATTTTTGGAGAACCATGTCTGTTATTGATCTGAATACTTTTAACTCTCTCAGGGAAACCACAGGCACGCAATTCGTCAGCGAGCTGATCGACGCATTTATTGATGACTCCCCCAAACTGATCGATCAAATGAAGCAAGCACTTTCTTCATCTAATGCTGAATCGTTCCGGCGTGCAGCGCATACACTAAAATCCAATGCTGCCACCTTTGGCGCCACGCAGCTTTCAAGCCTTGCACGCGAATTGGAAGGCATGGGGCGGGATAACAATCTGGAAATCGGAAACCGGCTTATGGTCCTTGAAGAAGCATTTCAAAAGGCCAAGAGTCAATTAATTGAGTTAAGATAATCGCATGGTCTCCCCTTCTGAACCTGCCCGCCTACTTGTTGTGGATGATAACAAGATCAACCGCATGTTGCTCTCACGCAGTTTGGAGGCACAGGGGCATATTGTGGAAACTGCTGAGAATGGAAAAGAAGGGTTGGAAAAAATTCGCTCAGGCGTATTTGACCTGGTTCTGCTTGATATCGAAATGCCTGAGATGGACGGTTTTCAGGTTTTGGAATCCTGTTTAAATGATGTGGAACTCAGGCAACTGCCGATCATTATGACCTCAGCCATGGATGAATTGGATGCCGTGGTGAAATGCGTGGAGCTTGGCGCAGAAGATTACCTTACCAAACCCATCAACCCTATTCTGTTGCGCGCACGAGTCAATGCCAGCTTGGAAAAGAAACGCCTGCGTGACGAGCAGAGAAAATTGTTCAGAACCTTTGCCACAAAAGAAGTAGCCGAAGAATTACTGCGGACAGGTTTCTCGCTGGGCGGCAAGCAAGTTACCGCCAGTGTGCTGTTTGCAGATATCCGTTCCTTCACCACCATTGCAGAAAGCCAGGCTCCAGCCGAATCCATTGAACTGCTCAATGAATATTTCAGCATGATGTTCGATGCCATCACAAACAACAAAGGCACCGTCAATCAATTGGTCGGAGATGGGTTAATGGCTGTCTTTGGCGCCCCTATTTTTTCTGACAGCCACCGAGAAAATGCAGTACGCGCAGCCCAGCAAATGCTTGAACAGCTCAAGGTGTTTAATCAAAACCGATCTATTCAAGGAAAATCACAGATCCGCATTGGGATCGGAATTGCATCTGGCACAATGGTTGCAGGGTACACCGGCACACAAACGCGAGCAATATACACCTGCATTGGCGATACGGTCAATCTGGCTTCACGGATTGAAGAATACACAAAAGAAGCGCTGCACCCTCTTCTCATTGATAATTACACCCGCCAGGGATTGCCCGAAAATATTGAAGTGGAAGATCTTGGGAAGGTCTTCTTCAAAGGGAAAAATCACGCGATCAAAATTTTCGCAGTTATGTAACAATTTCGTAGTATTTTAAAGTTTTTGGGATGCGTGGCTTGACGCTTTAAAGGTCATGTGCTACCATCCTTCGTTGATTATGTTGAATGAGGAGAATCTATGAGTAAAAAACAACGTGGCATGCTGGCGGTTTTCATTTTTGTGGTATCAACGATGTTGATATCTGCCTGCACACAATCTTTGTCTGCTGCCCCTGCCGCAACGCCGACCCTGCTGCCTGATGGCCTGTTCGTTTCCCCCTTCCCATCGGTGGAAAATCCAATGGCAATGATCGAAGAATTCGCCAAGCAAACAGCCGCAGCCCAAACAACAGTAGCCAATGGTGGAACACCCGCAACACCTGGCGCAGTAGTAACAGCCACAACACCTTTGGCAGCCACTACTGGAACCCCACAAAGTGATGTGATTGCAACCGCTACATCTACAGCAGTCGTTATCAGCACCCCCACAAACGCAAGCGGACAAGCAGCAGCAACCGCCGTTCCTGCTGGTGTGCGCCCTGCTAGCTATACACTGCAAAGCGGTGAATTCCCCTACTGCATTGCACGCCGCTTCAATGTAGACCCTGATGAACTGCTCTCCCTCAGCGGGTTATCCAGTTCACAGGCCAACAGCCTTTCCGCAGGAACTGTATTGAAGATCCCGCAGAGCGGATCCTTCCCTGGTGATCGCGCACTTGCCTCCCACCCCACCACCTACACCGTCGTTTCCAGCGACGAGACCATTTACGGTGTGGCTTGCAAGTTTGGTGATATTGACCCCGCCACCATTGCTTCAGCAAATGGAATATCTGCCTCGGCAAGCCTTACTGCCGGGCAGCAGTTACAAATACCGTAATATTCAAACAAAAAAAGCCCAGGCCATTGACCTGGGCTTTTTCTTTATCTATTCAAAGGAGAATTCCATGCCGTTTGAATTAATTAAATCAGAAGCCTTATTAAAGGGGCGCGCTTTCACTATCCGCCGAGATACAATGAAAACCCCAGATGGGCGCGAAACACATTTTGATATTGTGGAGCATGGCGGTTCTGTTGTCATCATCCCGATTGACAGTGAAGGCAATCTGCTTTTCGTCCGTCAATATCGGCACGCCGCAGGCATGGACTTGCTTGAACTGCCTGCAGGCACACGCGATGGCAATGAACCCTATGAGGAATGCGCTGCACGCGAGATCCGTGAAGAAACAGGCATGGAAGCAGGGACATTAAAACATGTCGGTTCTTTCTACCTCGCGCCTGGGTACTCCACCGAATACATGGGTGTATTCCTGGCATTGGACTTAAAACACAATCCGCTTGAAGCAGACGACGACGAATTTCTATCGGTGGAAAAAATTTCAATACGAGAGGCAATTCTCAGCGCAGAAAGAGGCGAGATGCCAGATGCCAAGTCGCTTGCAGCGCTACTGTTGGCACGTCCACATCTCGAAAAGTATTTATAGGAATATCCAATGAATTCAAAACCAATGATGATCTTGATTGCAGGTCCCTACCGCTCTGGCACCAATGACGATCCTGAAAAAATTCAGGCGAATGTTCACTTTATGGAATCTTTTGCACTGCCCATCTTCCGTAAGGGGCATATCCCTGTGTTGGGTGAATGGTTCGCGCTTCCAATGCTGGCACTGGCGGGTTCAAAAGAAATCGGTGATGAACCCTTCAATGAAATCTTTCACCCAATTGCAGTAAAACTACTGGAAAAATGTGATGCTGTTCTGCGGGTAGGAGGCGCATCCTCTGGTGCAGACTTAATGGTAAGCACTGCCAAAGAAAAAGGTGCAAAGATCTTTTATTCTCTTGAAGAAATTTCATAAGTATAAAAATGGCGGCGATTAGCCGCCGTTTTTATATTCCTACTATTCCTGTCTTATATGTGACAACTCGCAGTAGGATTTAAGTCATATATAACTAACGTAATTCGTCGCCGGGGGATAAACTTGTAACCGCGAAAATTCCAAAAACGCAAAATTTCGGGGCACTTATGCCCCGCTCAAAGGAGCAAGTAATGAAACAACCTATCATTATGATCGACGGTAACGAAGCAACTGCAAGCGTTGCCCACCGTCTTAGCGAAGTGATCGCTATTTACCCAATTACACCCTCCTCCGGAATGGGCGAATTCTCTGACGAATGGTCTGCCAAGGGAAAGAAAAACCTTTGGGGTACTACTCCCCTCGTTGTTGAAATGCAGTCCGAAGGCGGCGCAGCAGGAACTGTGCATGGCGCATTGCAGACCGGTGCCCTTACCACTACATTCACCGCGTCTCAGGGCTTATTGTTAATGATCCCGAACATGTACAAGATCGCGGGCGAATTGACCAGCACCGTATTCCATGTAGCTGCACGTGCCATTGCCTCTCACGCTCTTTCCATTTATGGCGATCACCAGGATGTAATGGCTGTCCGCCAGACCGGTTGGGCATTGCTTTCCTCTGGTTCCGTTCAGGAAGCACAGGATTTCGCCGCCATTGCACAGGCAGCCACGCTTAAATCCCGCGTGCCTTTTATGCATTTCTTTGATGGATTTAGAACCTCTCACGAAGTCACTAAGATTTTCCAATTAACAGATGAAGAACTACGCCAAATGGTGGATGATGATCTGGTGCGTGCGCACCGAGCACGCGGCCTCAGCCCAGAGAATCCCACCTTGCGCGGAACTGCACAGAACCCCGATGTGTACTTCCAGATGCGCGAGGCCTCCAACAAGTACTACACCGCCACCCCCGCCATTGTGCAAGAGATGATGGACAAGTTTGCAAAGGTCACTGGCCGCCATTACAACCTCTTCGATTACAGCGGACACCCCGAAGCAGAGCGTGTCATCATCATTATGGGGTCAGGCGGCGAAGTTGTGGAAGAAACAGCGGCCAACCTCAATAAAAAAGGCGAAAAAGTTGGCGTTTTACGTGTTCGTTTGTATCGCCCATTCTCCATTGAGCATTTCCTCAAGGGCTTGCCCAAGAGTGTGAAGTCTGTTGCTGTGTTAGACCGCACCAAAGAACCCGGCGCCAACGGCGAACCGATGTACTTGGATATCGTAAATGCGCTGGTCGAGGGTCAAAGGTCGAATGTTAAAGTGATTGGTGGGCGTTACGGTCTGTCCTCCAAGGAATTCACCCCTGCCATGACGAAGGCAGTTTTTGACGAATTAGCCAAGCCTGAACCCAAAAATCACTTCACCCTCGGTATTAATGATGATGTTTCCCACACTAGCTTAACTGTGGACTCCACATTTTCGCTCGAATCTGACGGCATGGTAAGTTGTGTATTCTTCGGCCTCGGCTCTGATGGAACTGTGGGCGCGAACAAGAACTCGATCAAGATCATTGGTGAAGAGACAGAGAACTACGCTCAGGGCTATTTCTATTACGACTCGAAGAAGTCTGGCACAGTGACCATGTCTCATCTGCGCTTTGGCCCCAAGGTCATCCGCGCACCGTATCTTATTGAAGGGAATCAGGCTAATTTCGTGGCCTGCCATCAATATTCCTTCCTTGAGCGTGTGGATATGCTCAAATATGCCAAGGAAGGCGGCATTTTCCTGCTCAATAGCATGTTTGGGCCTGAAGAAGTCTGGAATCAACTTCCACAGGAAGTGCAGAAAGATATCATCACGAAGAAGCTAAAGTTCCATGTCATCAACGGATATGATGTTGCCGAAAAGACGGGCATGGGCGGACGTATGAACACCATCATGCAGACGGCTTTCTTTGCCATCAGCGGTATTCTCCCGCGTGATGCAGCTATTGCTGAGATCAAGCACGCTATTGAAAAGAGCTATGGCAAACGTGGTGAAGCTGTTGTAAAGAAGAATTTCGAGGCCGTGGATGCCACAGTCGCGAATCTTTATGAGGTCAAAGTTCCAGCGGAAGTAAGCTCAAAGACGACGCGCAGGCTCCCGGTCCCGAATGAGGCGCCTGAATTCGTTCGCGATGTGCTCGGTCAGATCATCGACTCTGATGGCGACAACATTCCTGTTTCCGCTTTCCCAATTGATGGTACCTTCCCCACCGGCACGACTCAATGGGAAAAACGCAATCTTGCGCTTGAAATCCCTGTTTGGGATGCCGATTTGTGCATTCAATGCGGAAAGTGCGTAATGATTTGCCCTCATGCGGTTATTCGTCATAAAGTGTATGATGAGAAATTAGTGGCTGGCGCTCCTGAGACCTTCAAGCACACAGCTTCCAAATTCAAGGAATTTTCGACCGGTTTTGCCTACACGCTGCAAGTTGCTCCCGAAGATTGCACAGGCTGTACCTTGTGCGTGGAAGTTTGCCCCGTGAAAGACAAGCGCGCTGTGGGACGCAAGGCTATCAATATGGAACCTCAGCCTGCTTTGCGCGAAGCCGAAGCTAAAAATTGGGATTTCTTTATGAATATCCCAGATATGGATCGAAAGGCATTCAATCCCTCCACGATCAAGAATTCGCAGTTGCTGCGTCCATTATTTGAGTTCAGCGGCGCTTGCGCAGGCTGCGGTGAGACCCCGTATGTGAAGCTGGTCTCGCAGTTGTTCGGTGATCGTGCAGTGATCGCAAATGCCACAGGCTGCTCCTCGATCTATGGCGGCAACCTCCCCACCACTCCGTGGGCAAAGAATGCTGAAGGCCGCGGCCCTGCCTGGTCAAACTCTTTGTTTGAAGACAATGCTGAGTTTGGCTTGGGTATGCGTTTGACAATCGACAAGCAGACCGAATATGCTCACGAATTGCTCAAATCCTTTGAAGCAACTGTAGGCACTGAGTTGGTTGAAGCCATTTTGAATGCCAATCAGGAAGACGAAGCAGGCATTGGCGCTCAGCGTGAACGTGTCGTTGAATTGAAGAACAAGCTCAGCAAATCCAGCGACAGCCGTGCTAAAGACCTCATCAGCCTTGCTGAAAACCTCGTCAAGAAATCTGTCTGGATCATTGGCGGTGATGGTTGGGCTTATGATATTGGCTACGGTGGTCTTGACCATGTACTCGCCAGCGGGCGTAATGTCAACATCCTCGTGTTGGATACAGAAGTGTACTCAAATACAGGCGGTCAATCCAGCAAGTCCACACCGCGGGCGGCAGTTGCCAAGTTCTCCATGAGCGGCAAGGGAATGCCGAAGAAAGACCTCGGTCTCATTGCCATGTCCTATGGATATGTGTATGTAGCTCGTGTGGCAATGGGTGCAAACGACCAGCAGACCCT
>CAZHOX010000069.1:0-2020 GCA_964534345.1 uncultured Anaerolinea sp. | reverse complement strand
TGATGAAAGAAGCGCAACATGATACAAAATCCCGCTGGACGTTATACCAGCAGATGGCATCCATGCATTATGAAAACGGTGATACTACCGAGGAGAAAAAGCTATGACGGATCTCTCTACAACCTACCTTGGTCTGAAATTAAAGAACCCGCTCGTCGCCTCAGCCTCTCCCCTCTCCAAGAAATTGGAGAGGGCGAAAAAGCTGGAAGAGGCAGGCGTCTCAGCTATTGTGATGTATTCCCTCTTCGAGGAACAGATCCTTCACGAAACGCTCGAACTGGACCATTACCTGACTCGTGGTACTGATTCATTTGCCGAGGCCCTCACCTATCTCCCAGATGGCGGCATGTACGCCGTCACACCGGAGAAATACCTCACCCAACTGACCGCAATGAAGAAGGCATTGAGTATTCCAGTCATTGGCAGTTTGAACGGCGTGTCCAAAGGCGGCTGGACGAGTTACGCAAAAAAGATTCAAGATGCTGGCGCCGATGCGCTGGAATTGAACCTGTATTACCTGGTCACCGATCCTGAACTCAAGAGTGATGAAGTAGAAGCGGCTCAGGCGGACCTGGTAGCTGATGTCCGCTCTGCGATCAGCATTCCCCTCGCTGTGAAGATCAGTCCGTTCGTCACTGCACTGCCCCACTTCTCCAAACGACTTGTGGATGCAGGTGCCAACGGTCTCGTACTATTCAATCGTTTCTACCAGCCTGATTTCGACCTGGACGAATTGGATATCATCCACAACCTTGATCTGAGCACCTCCTCAGACCTACGTCTGCCATTACGCTGGATCTCGATCCTATATGGCAGAGTTAATGCAGATTTCGCACTTACAAGCGGCGTCCACACGGCCAAAGATGTCATCAAATCCATGATGGCTGGTGCTAAAGTAGCGATGACAGCATCGACTCTGCTCCACCGTGGAGAGCAAGCTGTCGGTCCGATCTTGAGCGAAATCGAAGCGTGGATGAAGGAACGGGATTATGAATCCATTGAGCAAATGCAAGGCAGCATGAGCCAGAAAAATGTCCGCGAACCAGCAGCTTTTGAACGTGCCAACTATATGAAAGTACTTAGCTCATGGCGCGAACTTCCATAAGCATATATTGAATCAAAAGAGGCTTCCAAATTGGAAGCCTCTTTTTTATTGCTGAAGAAAAGCTGGATAACTATTCCTGAACAGGAGCGGCGGCGGTTTGCTTGCGTTGACGGAAGGTGATCCGTCCGCGCGCCATATCATAAGGAGACATTTCAAGTGCTACGCGGTCACCAAGCAGAATGCGAATATAATGCTTGCGCATCTTGCCGGAGAGGTAAGCTAACACCTCATGGCCGTTATCCAAGCGTACACGGAATTGAGTGCCTGGTAACGCTTCAATTACCAGACCATCCACTTTGATTTTGCCTTCTTCTTTTGTCATACACGCCTCTTGATCTATTCAGTATCCTTGAAGGAGCGCCGCTTAATGCGGCGGATTGCCTTCTTCTTTTCCATACGGCGGGTTTCGCTTTTTGAAACGAACCAGCGTTTGCGGCGAACAGTGCTTAAAACACCACTCTTCACGACCTTCTTGCGAAAGCGCTTGAGCAAGGAGTCCTGAGACTCACCATTTCGTAAATTTACAACTGCCACTGTATTCACCTCCTTTCCGTTTGGAAATAAAAATCGGCTGTACGCAGAATCAGCCGAGGGTATTTATCAAAAACCTGAAACGAACTCAATGACCGTGCGATCAATAATTACGCTTCAATTCTCCTTGACTTAGACCAGTGGACATAAATAATATCCACCACCGAAACTGCAAAATGATTATACATTATAAGAACCTGCTTGCAAAGGGATTTGGGGCTATTTATAGATTTTTGTATCCCAAGCTTAAATGGGATAAGTATCTATGGTCCATACAGTGCAAACATTACTAAATAAAAAGCCACCCGAAATTGGGTGGCATTATAGATAAAGAAAAGCCCCTTGGCAATGACCTACTCTCCCAGGAGGTCGCCCTCCAAGTAC
>CAZHOX010000068.1:5403-15799 GCA_964534345.1 uncultured Anaerolinea sp. | reverse complement strand
CGCAGCAATTCTGCCCGCTCCAGTGAAGTCGCCAGCGCACCTCGAAACCTATCGCTCACATCAGTGGGCAGGGCGTCAAACCCTCTACCGTTGGATGAGGGTAACCCATGGCGGAGGCAGGCAATGCTGAGAGCATAATCACGCACACCGCTGATCCAATACTCGGCCTGCCAAAAACGTCCGCGTTCGATGCAAAAGCGCGCACGCAGCGCATGGTGAACTGCGTATCCAAAAAGTTCTTTTGCTGATGGCGGTTGCGGAAATGGCTTTTCAATGGAATTGCCGAAAAGTAATTTGAACTTTGGGCCGGTTGCGCCAAACTTGGAAGCCGGCGTAAAAGATAGGTCGAACTGCAAACAGCCAGGGAGAAGAAAAACTCGATAGATGGATGGACCAGCCCACAGGTCGAAAAGATGCGCCGCTTCAAACTCCGCGGTGAGGCTGGTCGTCCAATCCTCAAGCACATCCCCCACTGACGCATCATCCGCTACCGCGAAGGTTAAGTCCAAATCTGACCAACGATCCCCCTCGCTGAGCGCAAGCGAACCAACCACCGCACCGGCAACCACCCGCGCATCAGACTCTGCCATTTGCAGCACACGGTCACGGATGCGGTCACGATCTTGAATGCTAAACATATTTTTTCTAATTGAACGACTCCAACGACTCCGCATTGGGGTGGGATGGAAAAAGATAGAAAAAGCCCATCGGTATGATGAGGAAACTTAGAGGCAGCATCAACCGCACTTCGCCGATCACCCCGCCAAATAAATGAGCAAGGACAAAAACTGGGTATTTTGATATTTCATTATTTTTCCTGATCGAAAAAGTTGAATGATTCCTTATATTAATATCGGTTGGACGGATGCAAACAATTCACCCGTCCAACCGATCACACTTACTGATACCTGCCCCTACTTTCCATATCTCTTTCGAATCTCAGGCAGGAAATAATCATCGAAAAAGCGGTCTACATCGTAGTCGGGTTTCCAGTTCCAATCGGTGCGAGCGCGAGAATCATCCACATCTTCGGGCCACGAATCCACAATTCCCTGACGGCGCGGATTCGGCTCAAAGGTGATCTTCGCATCTGCAAAAGCATTCGCCGCACGCTGACGGAACTCCTCTGCGGTAATGGCAAAAGCCGCCACATTATATACATTGCTGGTCAGCTTCTCACGCGGTGCATCCATCATCATCAAAAGGGACTTGATCGCATCGGGCATTGCCATAAATGAAATTTTTGTATCTGCCCGCACAAAACAGGGATATGCCTTACCTTGGGCTGCTGCATGAAGCATCTCAGGGCCATAGTCACTCGTGCCGCCGCTGGGCAATGTAAAGGCAGAGATCAAGCCCGGGAAGCGAATCGCACGAAAGTCCAGCATGACCGGCGGCTTCTCATCCAAATGTTTTTGACCGTAGAATTTGCTGTAATAGATCCCCAATTTTTCACAATACAATTTATTGCATCCGTACATCGTGTGCGGGTTATCCCAATCTTCTTCCTTCACTGCGCCCGCGCCATTTTTCGCCTCAATGGTCGGCATCCCATACGCGGCAATCGAACTTGGGAACAGGAACTTCACTGCCTTGCCGTACTTCTCCGAACGATACGCTGCCAACATGAGCAGTTGCATCGTCCCTTCCACATTGATGCGATGCGCCTCTTCTGTGGCGATCTCGGCCTTTGAAGAAAGTGACGCCGCAAGGTGGAAGATAATATCGAAATCATAATCGTAAAAAGTTTTTACTTTATAAACAAGATCCCCTTGCACATGCTCCGCCGCAAGCCCTTTTATCGATTCGGGCAGCGGCATCATATCTGAAGTAACAATTCGATAGCCACCCTTCTTTGACAATTCCTGCACGAGCGCCTGACCGATCTCACCACACGCACCAGTTACCAGCACTTGCTTATCGCTCATCGACATCTCCTGATATGCTAGAATAATATAAACAAATTTTACGACACATTGAAAAAATTGATGTCACAAAATGAATATGATGTTTTCACCCCATGCGATGAACAAATCCAAACTTCTAAAATTGATATGGATCGTCTCAACGATTTTCACCTCATCCTGCGCTCAACTGGATGCGATGCTCGCCACCCCCACTCCACCCCCAGCGACAGAAACCCCGCTTCCAACTCCGACCATAAACTGGTTCCCACCATCTGCAACTCCCACGCTGATAACTTTATCTACCAAAGCCCCCACACCTGAAATGCGCCCCGGCCTCGGCGCAGAGATCATCACCGACGATTTTTCCAGAGCCTCTCGCTGGGATATCGCCGCCTCCAACGAAGCCAGCGCAGACATAAAAAATAATCGTCTCACCCTCTCTGTCCAGAGTGAAGTGTACATGCTCAGCCTCCGAAATGACCTCGTACTCACAGATTACTACGCCGAGATCACTGCCCGCCCCAGCCTCTGCCGCGCCGAAGACAGCTACGGACTCCTCATCCGCGCCAGTGCCTCCAACTATTATCGGTTTGCCTTGTCATGCAACGGCACTGCACGCGCCGAACGTGTCAGCGGCGGTACTCGCCTCGTTCTCCAGCAGCCTCTCCCCAGTGGAGATGTGCCTCCGGGCGCACCGGGGCAAGTCCGCATTGGGGTGTGGGCCGTTGGCAGAGAAATGCGTCTCTTTTTAAACGGACGGTATCAATTCACTATCAGCGATCCCAGTTTTCCAAGTGGCGCACTTGGTGTCTTCGTCCGTTCGGTAGGAGAGACAGCCGCTGTCGTTTCCTTCTCTGATCTGCAAATTCAGGCAGTTGATTACATATTGCCAACCCCAACATTGTTCGTTCCGTAAGTCAGCTTTTAGCGGTTAGCAATTAGCTTGTAGCGATTAGCTCCTTGCGGACATTTTGTTTTTGATTTAATATTTACGAACAGGTGGGAATTTTCAAACAAACACCTACTTTCTATTCACTATTCACTTCTTACAACCCATGCTCTCACCCACAGACATCCTTCGCCTGCCCTACACTGCTGACCTGACCGAAGGCGGAGTTGCGTACGCGCTCCGTTCGTTAAATTATTCCTTTGAGCGTGCAGGCACTTCACCCTACGACAGGCTTCGCCGCACTGTTGCAAATGTGGCTGTGGAGCTTGCCTTTCGGCGTTATCTTTCTACAAACAATATCCCATTTGAAGTAAAAGCTGCCGCTCCATTCACAGACCGCGAACGATATGATGTCTCACTCGGCGGGCAGCGGTGTGATCTCAAGTCTTATCTCATTTCGCATCGCGCACAAATTGCAGAGATGCGCCGTGACCCGTCCATTGTATTGAACGCACCTGCGCTTATCCCAGCCGATCAACATGCAGGGGATGGGCATCTCCGCAATGATTTATATGTTTTTGGGTTTTTAGCCGGTCTCATCGCAGCCTCGCAAGCAGATTTGAAGAAAGCCATTGAAACAAAACAACCCCATTATCTTGTCCATGCCATGCCGGAGGCGTGGCGCAAACCGACTAGTTGGAATCCGCTGGGCGCGTTGACTTTGAAATCTGATTCAGCGGAGGAACTGCTGGTCGAAGTCAATGGGCAGGATGAGGCGCGGGAAATGAAGCGAAGGGTCATCAGTCTGCCGCCGAAGACAAAGATCAATCTGAATGAATCTTTTTATTCCATCTCAAGCATTCACATCCGCCGCGTGATAGATGGGCGGCTTGGAATTAAATGTGAGTCGATTAAAGAGGCGCACGTCATTCAACCCGCTGAGTGGGGAAATATCTGGGTGTACGGCTTGGAGATTTTTCTGGCGGGTTATCTTTCGTATGAAGATTTTGGTCAACGGGCTGTTGCGCTCGCGCCGAATTCAAAAGTGTTTCAGTATGAGCACACCCGCGTAAAAAACCTATCACTGCCTGTTTCCAATTTGAAGCCCATGAAAAAGTTGTTCGAGGGTATGTAGAGACCATTTTTAAGGTAATATTACATAGAACATGGAATCTACAAAAGAAATACCTCCCCGCCGAGCTAGAAAACCACGCCTGCCCAATGCATTTATGTCCACATTGGGAATTGCAATTCTGCTTGCGACTCTTTTCACGGCATGGACGCCAAACAGTTTTTTTGCCAGCAACTTACAGGAGCAATTGCGTTTGATTCTTACGCCTCCAGCCGGACCGAATGCTGTTACCTCGCCTCAGCCTCAACTACGCATTGGCATTGTGGCTGGTCACACAGGCAATGACTCAGGGGCGGTCTGCTACGATGAGAACGGATTACCAGAACTGACCGAGGTGGATGTAAACCTGGCGATCGCGAATCTTGTGCGGGATAGTCTGATTGCGCGCGGTTTTCAAGTAGACCTGCTCAACGAGTTTGATACACGCCTAAATGGCTATCGCGCTGTGGCGCTTGTTTCCATCCATAATGATTCTTGTGAATATGTAAATGATGAAGCGACTGGTTTCAAAGTGGCGGCTTCGCTTGAGACTCGCGATGTGAACCGCGCGCAACGCCTGACTGCCTGCATGACAGACCGCTACCAACAAGTGACTGGCATGACCTTTCACTCAGGCAGCATCACCGCTGATATGACCGAGTATCACGCCTTCTCTGAAATCGACCCGAACACTGTGACTGCCATTATTGAGACTGGTTTTTTGAATCTTGATCGCGAGATCCTCACCAACCAAACTGACCGTGTGGCTGAGGGAGTTACCCAGGGAATTCTGTGTTTTATTAATAATGAAAGTGTTCTCCCCACTGCATTGCCTACATTGATCCCATGAGCAAATCAACTGCACTTCGCCCAAAAAGTAGACTCCGCCCCGTATTGATCGTTGCGCTCTTCATTATTGTTGCAGGCATCGCCGCATGGACGGCGACATCGTCTCCTGCGTTGGGGGCAAGTGAGCCGGTTTTCATCCCTACTATTGTCCGCTCTTCCTTTGCCATGGCGGAAATTGCCAAGCCTACCTATACCGCTTTGCCAACCGTGACGGCGCTACCAACCGAAATACCGACAAATACACCAGAAGCAGTGGTACAAGCTGTGATCGTGGATTCTCCAGCCAGAGTGGAAGCAGCTCAATTGAGCGATTCGGCTCCAATTTCCTATGGTGGGAACAAATATATTCTGGTGGACATCTCTGAACAGCATATGTACGTTTATGAAGGCGATGCGCTTGTATACAGTTTTGTCTCATCCACTGGGATGAATAACGCCACTGCTGTTGGCAATTTCAGCGTGCTGGATAAAATCCCAAATGCCTATGGCTCCACCTGGGACCTGTGGATGCCTAACTGGCTGGGCATTTACTGGGCTGGCACCCTTGAAAACGGCATCCACGCTTTGCCGATCCTTTCAAATGGCGGGCAGTTGTGGGCCGGGTATCTCGGCGTTCCCATCTCTTACGGATGTGTGGTGTTGGGCGTGTATGAATCTCAATTACTGTATGACTGGGCCGAAGTTGGTACGCCAGTGGAAATTCAACGGTAATAAACGAGTCTTTCTGCCTATCTAAGGCTTATAATATTTAACAACGAGTTTAGAAGTGGACTTTCCCAAAGGTGAAATATGAAAAAACTACGCGATTCCATGGCTCAACAAAACGGGAAAATACCGCAGGGTGAAAGCGGTTCGGGAAATCAGAATCAGGCAAACGGTCCGGCTCGAGGCGTTTCAAAGGGCGGAAAAGGCAAGAAGAAAAGGAGTCTACTCCTTCCTACCTTATTGATATTAATGGGCATTGCGGTCTTTTTGTTTGCGGCATGGTCGGCTGTTAATTCTCCGGTGTTGGCTTCTATCTTAAATATTTCATCCACCCCCCAACAGGTACAACGGGAACCTGTACAATCTTTTGCACAGGTAGAAATTGCCAAACCAACTTATACAGCCGTTGGTGCGCAGCCCGTGGTGCAAGCCATTGAGCCGACAGCAACATTCACTGCCGTTCCTGAAGTTGCCGCTGCATTGGATGTGCCAACCCTTGATGCGGTTGTTGTTCCTACCAATACGCTTTTCGTGGAGCCCGCCACCCCCACGGCTGTGCCAGAAGTTGTAAATGAATCGAGTGTAATTTCGGCAGAGATCATCCCCGACACCCCCACACCTGAATTTGTTGCACAGCCTACTGCTGCGGCGGCAAATATCCCTGCGGCGGTATCGGGCAATGGCGGCGAACATTGGATTGATGTTAATCTCTCAGAGCAGCGTTTGTATGCGTATGAAGGCGATACACTGGTCAATTCATTTGTTGTGTCCACCGGCACATGGCAGACGCCAACTGTGACAGGCAGCTACAAGATCTGGGTCAAATTGAAATCTGCGGCCATGTCTGGGCCTGGCTATTATTTACCCGATGTGCCTTACATTATGTACTTCTACAAAGGCTATGGACTCCACGGCACCTACTGGCATAATAACTTCGGCACCCCCATGAGTCACGGCTGCGTAAATCTCACCATCCCAGACGCGGAGTGGGTCTACAACTTCACCAATGTTGGAACTGTAGTGAACGTGCATTATTAGTGATCATTTATGTCATTGCGAGCCGCGCTCTTCGGCGAAGCAATCCCATACATATCGTTGGAGATTGCTTCAGGCAAAAAAGCACCGCCCTCGCAACGCCATACATTTTTAGATGAAATCAACAAACCTATCACGAAGAGACTTTTTAAAATTGAGCGGCTTGGGGCTGGCTGGACTGCTGGCGCCTCCGCTCAATTTTGATTTAAGCGATCCCTTTGCAACCCAGCAGGGACGTGTGACCACGCGCACCGTTTGGGTCTATAAACTTCCCTCCAAAGATGCCGAGAAAGTTCGCTTCTATCAGCGAGATACCGTTCTCAGTATTAACAACACAGCTATCAGCGACGACCTTGAAGCGCATAATCGTGTCTGGTATCAAGTCGGCACAGAAGCCTATACCGAAGGATATGTTTATTCTGGCGATATCCACCCCGTGCGAACCATCTTGAACACGCCGCAAATGGAAATTCCCAAAGATGGATTGCTGGCTGAAGTGAGCGTCCCATACACCGATGCGCACGAAGAACCCTCTCTTGAATCAGATTTTGTCTATCGCATGTATTACGAAACCACACATTGGGTCAAAAGTGTAACGACCAATCCCGATGGCCAAGTCTGGTATCAGATCCGTGATGATAAGTGGGACAAGTTGTATTATGCGCGTGCGGAGCACATCCGCATTATGACCTCAGAGGAAATTGCACCGATCTCACCCGAAGTTGCAAACAAAGATAAAAGAATACAAGTGCGGCTCGATCAACAACTCGTCATCGCGTATGAATACAACATTCCCGTTTTTGTAGCGGCGGCCTCCACAGGCGCCATCCTGCGCGTTGGAACCTACACCACGCCGCAGGGCAACTTCCTCACTTTTTACAAACGCCCATCACGCCACATGGCCGCAGGGGATATTGCCGCCAGCGGGTTTGATCTGCCCGGCGTCCCGTGGGTGCAATACATCACAGAAGGCGGCATCTCCTTCCACGGCACGTTCTGGCACAACGACTTCGGCAGGCCGCGCTCTCACGGCTGTATCAATCTCGCATCCAATTCAGCAAAATGGCTCTACCGTTGGACAACCCCGCAAGTTGCCAACAACAAAGAATTTTCCTTCGGCGGTGTTGGAACCAAAGTAGAGATCATTGCGTAGTACCAAAGAGACATTCTCTAAATTTCCCTTTATGGTTATTTTCTAATAGTTTCAATAGAAATTTTGGCGATGGAAAAACAAGCGGTAGAATTCAAATATGACTATTTCCCAACTTTCACGGCGTGACTTTTTAAAACTATCCGCCTCAGGCGTGCTCGGGCTTGCTCTCTCCGAAATGGGCATTGACCTCGCTCTAGCCGCTCCCCCCACCTCCCAAGGACTCGCTCTCTGGAGCGGTGTTCCTATTCAATCAGAACCTTCCTTCAGCGCTCCCAACGTTGAACTCCTCGGAAAAGATAAAGTTTTTAATTTACTCGGAGAAGTTCAAGGCGAAAGCAAAGATAACCCCTACAACACAACCTGGTATCAAGTAGAAGGCGGCTACGTCCACTCTGCGGTGGTGATGCCCGTCGAAACGAAATATCAAAAAGCCATCTACGAAGTTCCAGCAGAAGGCAAGCTCGCAGAAGTTTGTGTCCCCGTAAGCCTGACATACACTTCCCCTTTCATCAACGGCAAAAATGCCCATCGCATTTATTACGAAACCACACACTGGATTAAAAAAGTACATGTGAACCGTCAGGAAAAAAGCGTATGGTACGAGATCTATGACAAGATATTAAAAGAATCGTTCTTTGTGCCATCCTACAACCTGCGCATCATCCCAGACGAGGAACTCACACAACTCTCCCCGGAAGTACCCAACGAAGAAAAACTTCTGCATGTAGATCTCGCCACACAAATGGTGACCGCTTTTGAAGGCGAAAAAATAGTGATGTCTTGCCGTTGCGCCAGCGGCCAGCGTGGGTCAGATACGCCTGTTGGAGAATGGACCACCTATCACAAAGGTCCATCCATTCACATGACCAACTTTGGTGATGCTGTTGCCAATATTTACAGTCTGCCTGGCGTTCCGTGGGTTTCCTTCTTCACGGGTTCTGGCCACGCATTTCATGGAACCTATTGGCACAATGACTACGGACATCCGCGCAGCAATGGCTGTGTCAATCTACCTTCCAGCGTCTCCAAATGGGTCTACCGCTGGACCAGCCCTGTTGTTCCACCAAACATTGATTACATCAACCTGCTCGGCCAAGGAACACGGGTTCAGGTTGTTTAATGCACACAAACACCAATCAACTTTATAAAGGATAAGAAATGAACTCAATTTTTCAGTACAACCAATACAAGCTCAAACGACAGGTTTTTGCACTCGCTGGCAAATTTCGTTTCTTTGCCCCCAACGGACAACTCGTGTTGTTCAGTGAACAGAAAATGTTCAAACTGCGCGAAGATATCCGCGTCTATTCTGATGAAAGCAAAACTCAGGAAGTATTGATGATCAAAGCCCGCCAGATCGTCGATTTTTCTGCCGCTTATGATGTGGTGGACAGCGCTGCCGGCCAAAAGATCGGCGCCCTCCGCCGCAAAGGACTCGCCTCCATCCTGCGCGATGAGTGGGAAATCCTCGATGTTGGTGATAATGTCATTGGAAAGTTATTTGAAGACAGCATGGGGCTGGCTCTCCTGCGCCGCTTCCTTTCAAATCTCATCCCCCAAAACTACGACATCACCCTCGGCACCAACCGCGTGGCAGACCTCAAGCAGAATTTCAATCCCTTCACCTACGAATTGAATTTGGACTTCAGCATGGATACCGCCAATCAACTGGATCGCCGCCTCGGCATCGCCGCCGGCATTCTCCTCGCTGCTGTTGAAGGACGACAGAGCTAGTTCAATACCCCACTTTCTACTTTCCACTGATTGTAGATAGTGGAAAGTAGAAAGTATAAATAACATCATGCCCAACACTCCCCTTTTCGCTGGACTCGTAATTGATGAAGCAGGCCGCCCTGCCGAATCCGCTTTGATTGGAAGCGAACCCTGCTATGTGGTAGATGATGATGGCTTCAAACGTCACATCCCTGCCGAGCAGGTGGATCGCGCTGTGCTAAATCAAATGGCTGAGATGATGAAAGGCAGCGAAGACATTCTCTCCGAGCAAACTGCGAAAATGCTCGGGCAGGAAGATCCCTTCTCCAAAGCCATCATCGAACAGCAGTTGAAAAATATCGACAAGCAATTCGATGCGCTCATGCAAACCGGCATCCCTGAAGATATGCGCGCCTATCTCGGCATGATGGGTTTCAAAGTGATCATCAACTACCACGGCGAGATCGTGCGCGTGGAACAACCCGGCATTGCAGGCGGTGGTGAAGGTGATGGTGAATAAAAAAACTCCGAGGTCTTGAAGACCTCGGAGTTTTTTTACAGCGTAGTAACGACTGAAGTCGTTACTACAAGCTATATTTTCTCCACCACCCAAAAATGGGATAAGCCAAAAACCTTCAACGGCGTAGCTTCCAAAAATTGAAGTGCTGCGCGCAGGAATTTTCCCAACCCGCCAAACCTCGCAATAATATTATCGTATGCGCCAAAAATGACCGTGCGTTCGATAAATTTCACGGGCAGGCCGTCAAATAAGTTTTGCATATCACGCCGCGAATATACACGTACATGCGGGGCAAGTTTATCGCGCAGCACACGCGGCAAATAATTCACAAAGGGCTTGTTGCCAAAATAATATTTCCCCTTCCAAAAAATTCCATGTGTTTCAAAGGGGTAGCCGCGGTTTGGGCAAAAGATCACCGCGCGCCCACCCACCTTCAATACGCGCACCATCTCGGCAATCGCGGAGCGGTCACTCTGAACGTGTTCGATCACTTCGTGGCTGAGGATCAGGTCAA
>CAZHOX010000068.1:0-5303 GCA_964534345.1 uncultured Anaerolinea sp. | reverse complement strand
GCGGCTTTTTGCATGTCTCTTTCAGTCATATATAAGATTATACCTTGCGCCTTCACAGTCTCTATGCTAAAATTTTGGCTGTAAGGACAACCCAATAGAGAAGACACCAAGAAGTGGGTAGCCCCCACTTCTTTGCTTGTTAAATAGGAGCAATGGAGCAGGTAGCATGGCTAAAAACGATTTTGCATTAGCTTTCAATGAAGTGCTTGAAGAAAAACAATTGGCAAAGGATATTGTCGTTTCAGCAATTGAATCGGCGATGATATCCGCTTATCGCCGCGCGGTGGGCGCATCTACAGCACAACATGTGGAAGCAAAACTGGATTCCGATACCGGGATCGTCACCGTCTACGCTGAGAAAGAAGTGGTCGAAGACAGCGTCATTGATGCGCGTACCGAAGTGCTTTTGGAAGAGGCGCGCAAGGTCAACCCCGAAGTACAGCCCGGTGACATGATCGTCGTTGAATCGACCCCTGCAGACTTTGGCCGTGTTGCCGCACAGACTGCTCGCCAGGTGATTCAACAGCGTATCCGCGAGGCAGAACGTTCCAACCAGATGACATACTACGAACGTCAGGTTGGCGAGATCGTTTCAGGTTTGGTGCAGGCTATCAATGCACAGGGTGTCACTATCGGCTTGGATATGAAGGCCGAAGGCGTAATGCCAAACAACCAGAAGATTCCTGGTGAACGTTTGAAATTGCACGACCGTGTCCGTGCCGTGGTAATGGAAGTGAAAGATGGCACACGCGGACCGCAGATCGTTCTTTCCCGCGCACATCGCAACTTCCTGCGCCGTTTATTGGAAAATGAAGTCCCTGAAATTTATCATGGCATTGTGGAGATCCGCGCGATCTCTCGCGAGCCAGGCGCACGTGCAAAAGTGGCTGTCTCTGCCACCCAGCCAGGCATTGATCCTGTGGGTGCTTGCGTGGGTATCAAAGGTGTTCGTATTCAAGCCATCGTAAAAGAATTGCACGATGAAAAGATCGATATTATCCAATGGGATCAAGATCCCGTTGTTTATATTCAAAAAGCCATCAGCCCTGCCCGTGTAACCGGTGTGTATTTGGTGGATAATGAAGGCGCACGCACTGCCACGGTTGTGGTGGGCGAAGATCAACTCAGCCTTGCCATTGGGCGTGATGGGCAGAATGCCCGCCTCGCAGCAAAGTTGACCGGCTGGCGCATTGACATCAAATCCCTCAGCGAAGCGGCCGGCGATTCGCTAAACAAATTACAGGGCGATGCCTCGCTTGCGGCAATGCTGCCTGCTGCTGTAGAACAAATTCCACAGATTCAAGAGACCCTCGCAAAGAAAGCGGAAGGTCGCGCGATCATGCCGGAAGAATATACCGCTCTCGGCCAGTTTGTAGACCGCGTGGAACGCCGCACGATCCAGATCAAGGAAGATGCCGCCCGCGAAGTGGAAGAACGCACATCCACCGCACGCGCTGAAGTCCCTGCTGCTGCATTTGAAATGGCTCTCGAACAGGCTGGTCTCAAGGAACACATCTTCAATATCCTCACCGAAGCCGGTTTTGAGACCGTTGGTCAACTGATGTTCACGTTGAAAACCGACGCCAATAAGGTGCTTGGGCTGGCAGGCATTGGATCCAAAGCCATTCAGAATATTGAAGAAGTGATGGGCGCTTTGTCCTTCCCTGAGCCGGAAGTTGTTACCCCAGAGCCGGAAGTTGTAAAAGTTGAAGAACCTGTTGCTGCCGCCCCTGAGCCAGTGGTGGTGGAACCTGTTGCAGCGGAGGAAGTGCCCGCGCCGAAGAAATCAACTGAAGGCAAGAAAGAAGCGAAGAAAGTCGTCGAAGAAGCAGAGGATGAGAATGCCAAAGATGGCGTTTCCCTCGAAGATCTGTTCAAGATGAAACCTGAAATCTTCCAGACTCCTGCTGAAGAAGACGATGACAAGAAAAAAGGCAAGAAGGGCAAGAAGAAGGGTGTTGCCCTCGAGTTTGATGAAGACCTTGGCACAGTCGTTGGCCGCAAGAAGCACAAACGCGGCGACGAAACTGGCGGCGAGGACTGGTAGAAATTAATCCCGCCTCCGATTGGAGGCGGGGGATGATTGAAGGTGAAGAAGAAACCTGCTCAACGTGTGAAGCATGTACCCCAACGTACTTGTGTGGGATGCCGCGAAGTGTTGCCCAAAAGGCAAATGCTGCGCATTGTGCGCACTGCGGAAGGAGTACATGTGGACCTGACCGGTAAACTGGCCGGCAGAGGCGCGTACATGCACGACCGCCGCGAATGCTGGGTGCGCGGTTTGAGGGGAGCTTTGGCCCATGCGCTCAAAGCGGAATTCACTGCAGCAGACCGCAGTGAATTGGAAAATTTTATGAATACGTTGCCGCAGGATCAACCTGAACCTGCGGAAGCCAACAAGTAACAGCCATGTGAACGGTTAGCCACTCGCTGACAGGCTTCCTTGTTGGGGAAATATGAAGTATGTGGGTTTTTATTTTGAATCCACAATTCAAGAAGGAGGTGGCCTATGAGTAGCAACGGAAACAAAATTGAATTACCCGCCAGTATCGTGATTCGTGATCTGGCGCAAAAGATCGAAAAAAGCCCCATTGATCTGATCAAAAAATTAATGTCCAACGGTGTGATGGCAACCATTAACCAGACTGTGGATTTTGACACAGCGGCAATCGTGGTTGGCGAGTATGGGTTTGAGGCTGTGCTTGAAGCCTCAGAAGAAGATACAACAAAAGAGGAAACTGGCGAAGTGCCTCTCTGGCGTCAGATGATCGCCGGTGAAGATAGCTCACAGTTGAAATCGCGCCCCCCTGTTGTAACCATTCTCGGCCATGTAGATCACGGCAAGACCAGCCTGTTGGATGCGATCCGTTCTACCGAAGTAGCCGCAGGTGAAGCTGGCGGTATTACCCAGCACATCGGCGCGTATCAGGTCGAGAAGAAGGGACGTCTCATCACCTTCCTGGATACCCCCGGCCATGCCGCATTTACTCAGATGCGCGCTCGCGGCGCACAGGGCGCGGATATTGTCGTGCTCGTCGTTGCCGCAGATGATGGTGTGATGCCGCAAACAAGAGAAGCCATTGCCCATGCAAAGGCGGCTCGTGTACCGATCATGGTCGCTTTGAACAAGATCGACAAAGCCAATGCAAATCCTGACCGCGTAAAACAGCAACTTGCAGAAATGGAACTCGTGCCGGATGATTGGGGCGGCAGCACCATGGTCGTCCCTGTTTCAGCAAAACAAAAGCAAGGAATTGACGATCTGCTCGAAGGTATTTTACTTGTGGCAGATAGTACCGAGATCAAAGCCAACCCCAACGGAAAAGTGATCGGCACAGTCATTGAAGCTGAATTGGATAAATCCAAAGGCGTGCTGGCTACTTTACTCGTTCAAAACGGTACGCTCGAATCAGGCGACAATGTAGTGGCAGGCACCGCGCACGGAAAATTACGCGCGATCACCGACTACAAGGGTAAGCCGATCAAGAAAGCGGGTCCTTCTACGCCGGTAGCTGTTATGGGACTTAGCGACGTTCCCTCCGCTGGAGATATTTTCCAGGTTGTCAAAACCGACAAGGAAGCGCGCGCCATTGTTCAAGAACGCCTTGAAGCCATCAAGACACAGGCACAGTCTCGCAAGAAAGTTTCACTCGAAGATCTTTTTGCAAATGTTCAGTCTGGTGATGCAAAAGAACTCAACCTGATCGTCAAAGCAGATGTACAAGGCTCACTTGAACCCATCATTACAGAGTTGAACAAACTCGGCGAAGGGGAGATCGGGCTGCACATCCTCCATGCAGAAACTGGTAATATTGGCAATAACGATGTGATGCTCGCATCTGCTTCAAAAGCGATTATCATCGGCTTCAACGTCCAGGCAGATGTGGACGCCCGCCGCATGGCTGAAAAAGAAGGCGTTGACCTGCGCCTGTATGAGATCATCTACCGCATGACAGAGGATATCGAGAAAGCCCTCAAAGGTATGCTCGAGCCGAAACTTGTGGAAAGAACCCTCGGCCGCGCTCAGGTCTTGCAGGTCTTCACTGCCTCAAAATTTGGACGGGTGGCAGGTTGCAAAGTTACCGATGGCGAACTCCGGCGCGGTGCGAAAGTACGCCTTCAGCGCGGCGCGGATATTGTGTACGAAGGGGATCTCTCCTCCCTGCGCCATGAAAAAGATGACGTCAAAGAGATTCGCCAGGGATTTGAATGCGGGGTAGGCTTCAAAAGCTTCAACGACATTCAGCCGGGCGATACGCTGGTTTGTTATATCGTAGAATAAAAGGGTAAGGGGGCGGAGCAAAACTCCGCCCTCATTAATTATGCCATCAGGAATTCGTTTACAACGCATTGCAGATCGTGTTAAACAGGAACTTGCGGAGATGCTCATCCGCGAGATCAGTGACCCGCGCCTGAAACAAATCTTTGTGACAGACGTAAAGATAGACAGGGAACTTGCCTTTGCAGATGTTTACGTCTCTGCTGTGGAAGGCGCTGGCCGCGCACCAGAAGTTCTCGCCGGGCTTGAATCCGCATCCGGGTTTATGAGGCGGGCGCTCTCCGCAAGAGTGGAAGTGCGTGCCTTCCCAAAATTAAGATTTCACTGGGATCCAACCCCGGAACATGCCGACCACATCGAAAAGATATTAGCAGGGTTAAGAGAAAAGAAGTAAGCATGTCAGTACACAGGTGATGTAAATCTCCTTGTACTGGCATATATTTTTTGGAGGATTAGAAATAGTGAATAATCAACTCACAGGGGAAATCAAAAAAAGATTAGAAGACGCGAAGAAAGTAGTCATTGCTTCGCACGTCAGGCCAGATGGGGATGCAATTGGCTCATTGCTGGGGTTGGGGTTGGCCCTACGGGATGCAGGTAAATCAGTCCAAATGATCCTTGCAGATGGTGTGCCTTCCTCTTTCAAATACCTGCATGGCAGTGAAGTCATTCAAAAAGAACCAAAGAGCGGCCACGACACATTCATTACCGTCGATTGTGCCGATTTCAAACGAACGGGGAAGATATTTGAAAATTTTGGTCAGCCTGATATTAATATTGACCACCATGTTACAAATGAAAAATACGGAAAACTAAACCTGATCGAAGCAGATGAGGTGGCCACCGCTGCGATCCTCACCAACCACCTGCCCGAATGGGGACTGAAGATCACGAAGCCGATTGCCGCCGCATTATTGACCGGCATCATCACCGACACACTTGGCTTCCGCACTTCCAACGTCACTCCAGAAGCGCTTCGTCAGGCTGCTACATTAATGGAATCTGGCGTGGATATGCCGGAGAT
>CAZHOX010000067.1:2365-15861 GCA_964534345.1 uncultured Anaerolinea sp. | reverse complement strand
ATTGCGAATGCTCCAAGTTGTGCCTTCCGTATAGACCTCTTTCACCCAATCAGACTCGCTCAATTCAGAAAAGAATTCAAGCATTCTTTCGCCTTCAATTTTTAGTTTTTCAGCAAGTTCAGCAGTTTCGGACATAGGTGAGGTTCTCCAATAAATTTATTTTCGACAATTGACGACAGACCATCGTCCGTGTCTATTGTCCTTCATCAAATATTGCGTAATTGATCGATCGTTTTCCTGTTGTGGGGTAATAATAATTTTTCATTTCAGAAATTTTTTCGATCAACCGCTCGCTGTCTTCAAAATCTTTGCGCACGTAGTAGTAATGCGTGTCGTACGGGCTATCGCCAAAAATGGCGGCGAGCACGTAGCCATTCTCCTCTGCGTACGTCTTCATCAAGATCGTCATGCTAAACCAACGCTGGGCAAGATTCGGCTCCGTCAATTTTGGAGGGACAAGCGTGGAATAATAATCATGGAACATGATAATGTGCGGCTTATATTGGTCGAGATACTCCACAGTCAACGCGCCGTTGTGAGCGATCCACTGATCGTTCAGCCCCCAGGTATCAATCGCATCCCAGCCTGAATAATACGGCAGCAAACCCGCCTCTGTCGTTGCGATCACATAGCCTTTGCCGCGATAATCCGAAAGCAACTTCGCCATCTCCAAACGGCCATCGCGTTCGTAGGGGCGGTCACAGGATTGTTGATACAAAGCGAGAAAACAGGTTTGGAACCATGAGTAATAGACAAGTGCAACTGCAAGACTCACCAGTCCGACCAGATACACGCCTCTTTGCCTAGCCGACAATTGATTCAGCGCTTCAAACTTTAGACTCCCGACCAGCGGAATCCACGACAGGAGCGCAATAGGTACGATGGCATATTGAAAGCGAGCGCCGTAGTTCATCTCATCTGAGATCATGCCGAAGGCTGTGGCAAACCCGAGGATGGGGATGAGATACGCAAGTGTCCGTTTGGTCGTTTCGCTTGAGCGAAAGCCATAGATGAAAGCAAAGACCATCGGCAGGCAAAGGCGCAATGCGTTCTGCATGGAATGTTGGAAGGAGTCCCACTTCCAGCCGCTATCCCCTTTTTTGTAGAATGGATTGGGAAGCGGATACCCGAAGTAATTCCAACGCCAGAGGAAATATGCTCCACCAAGTGTTGCGAATACAACTCCAAAAATCACGATGATCGAGATCGAGTTTTTGAGTCCACGCATGACGATGACTGCAAGCAGCATCAACGAAGCGAGGATGACACCCTCAGGGCGAATTAAGCCGGTGACAAGTCCGCTCAGGGCGAAGGCGAGAGAAAGCCAAAAGGGAGAATCCTGCCTGTTAATCAGCAGCAGGCCCAAAGTCCAGGTGGAGGCGGCGGCGAGAGCGAAGAAAGGAGTCCCGAAGTAGGCAGAGACATAAGAAAGTCCAGTGCCCACGGCGAGGTAAAGTCCGCTTAAAAAAGAGAGGGGAATGCTGCCGTTGTTGATGCGGCGATTTGTCCAATAGATAATTAGAACGGTGAGAATGTGCGAGGCAAAGCCAATGCCGCGAACAGACTGACCCACCGTAAGCCCAAACTTGATGAGTGCAGCGGAAGCAGCCATGAAAAGAAAATCGGTTGCGCCATCTACGGGTTGGCCGCCAATGTTCCAGACGATGCCGTGGCCACCCGCGAGATGTTGCGAATAACGCATGAGCATGGCGGCATCTTCAAACGGCGGAATGGAAAAATCCACAAAGTTGAAAGCGTAATACAGAGTGGATGCAATTAATAGAACGGAGATGAGGAGATCAGGAAGGAGAGTTTTTTTAGAAGGCATCAGGGGAATTAGGGAATAGGGACTAGGTCTAAGTTAGATCAAAGAATAGCCACCGTCCACGACGATGGTCTGGCCAGTAATATACTCGTTTTTGATGAGAAATTCGAGAGTAGATGTGATCTCGTCCAACGTGGCGGCGCGTTTGAGGGGTAGTCTCTCGACGAGTTTTTGCCATTGTGCGGGAGTGACCACATCCGAGGGAAGCACGAGGCCCGGCGCAATGGCATTGACGCGAATCTCAGGCGCGAGAGAGCGGGCGAGCATTTTGGTGAGAGACTCCAAGCCAGCCTTGCTGACAGTGTAAGATGGGTAACGACTCCATGCTTTTTGTGCGCCAATATCTGTGACATTGACGATGAGGCCGCCTTTGGTCATTCGCTTGGCGGCTTGCTGGGCGATGAGAAAGGGAGCGCGTAGATTGAGGTCGAGGGCAGAGTCCCAATCGTGTAGTTCCAGGTCACGCAGATTGCCAACCGGCATGATCGCTGCCGAGTTGACCACGACCTTCAAGGGAGCATGAAATTCGTCCACCATTGAAAAGAGGAAATCGATCTTTTCAGGCATGGTCAGGTCTGCGCGGATAGGCAGGCAATCCACCCCGAGGGCACGGATTTCTTTGACGGTCTGCTCCGCTTCCGTCACCGAGCCCCGGTGGTGTAATGCAATGGAATATCCCATGCGGGCAAGGGACAAGGCGAAGGCTTTTCCGATTCTGTGGGCGGAGCCGGTGACGAGAGCGAGAGTGTTTGAAGTTTTATTCATGACGCAAGTTTATAATAGCTTCAGATTTTAATCGAGTTTAGGACAGGAAACATAAAACGAAGCTCCATGATAAGCGAAATAACCCACGAAAAGTATTTTGAATTTCTAAAAAACTCACTTTCACCTGCAAGACTCCAACATTCCCTGGGGGTTATGCAAGTGATGAAGGAGTTATCCCCGATCTACTCGCTTGACCTGACACAAGCAATGACCGCCGGGCTGCTACACGATGCCGCCAAAGATTTAAGCCTTGAACGGCAATTGGCATTGGCTGAGGAAGCCAGATTAGAGTTCAATGAAGATTGCGAAAAACATCCCATTTATCTCCATGCTCCAGTTGGAGCTTACCTTGTCAAAAGAGAATTGGATGTCACCGATGCTGCGGTGTTGGATGCCATTGCCGCGCACTCATTTTCAAGCGGATATGATCACTTCAATATGCCTTTGTCTCAATGCCTTCGGTTTGCAGATCTGCTTGCGCCTGTTATTGAGTGGCATGGGATAAAGAAGTTTAAGAGTGTGGTCTATTCAGGAAATGCAGATGAATCCCATCTACTTCAATGCGGCTGGCTGATGGAATTCTTTGAGGAAAGACAAATCCCCATCCATCCAAATGTGATCAGCGAACACCAGGTTTTGTCAAAAAAGTTAGGAGTGACAGCGTCTTTTTTTGAGCGCTTCTAAATAACTGTATGCTCAGATACCAGGTTTATATTAAAAAGGAAAATTTATCATTCTGTGTTTTATAATCGATTCATGGAATCTAGCTGGTACTCCCTCTCTCTTGGTGATGGCATCATGGCATCCATGCCTGCGGAGGGAATCCGCGAGGCGTTCCTACCGATCTTTCAGCAGGCAGGCCGCCCACTAGATATGGCTGTGTTCACAAGGCTGGAGTCGGAAGGAAGATTACATTGTGAAGTCATAGCCTATTTCTCTCCGGCTACGTCAGAGTTAGCAATTAAACTCGAAGCAGAGCCCTGCAAAAGACCATCAAGAGGCGGGCTGGGCTTACTTGCAGGTGACGCTGCCTGTTGGCCCATCCTTTTCCCTGAAAGCAATTCTCAATTGGTGTAAAAAATGACAGTGCTCTATAAAATTGTGCCAAATCTCAAGCTTGTTTACTACGCGGGGTTTGGTCTTTGTACCAGCGGGGAAATTTTACAAGCGAAAAGGTTGTCCAGCCAAGACCCTTTGCGATCCACGGAAATGAAGACCATTCTTGATATACGGTACGCAGAGTTGGATGTAGATATAGAAGATATGCGAACTTTGGTTGAGATGAACAGACAATTGATCAAGAATGGGCACATGCCCAACAGGACCGCCGTGATATCATTTAATAAATACATCAACGTTCTTGAAGATACATTTCACCTTTTAGCAGAGGGTTTACCCATAAAAGCAAGTGTTTTCAATCAAATTCAAGATGCCCTTAAGTGGCTTGAGCTATCTCATGCGGAGGTGGAAATTACCCAGCTAAGCAAATTGCTTTTGCCAAACCATTAAAAAAATAAACTTATTGAGCCATTCGCCATTGCTGTGCTGAGCAGCAAAATTTTTTTATTAATTCAAGGAAAAAAATGAAACCAGAAACTAACCCTACTATTTCGTCTCTGCTGCGGCTCCTGACTTTTGTAGAAGTCATCGTTTTATTTTTAGCCGGGTTTGGCCTCTTTTTTGCGCCAAAATTAGCACAGCCGCTTTGGCCGTGGGAATTACTTCCCTTCAACGCCCGCTTTCTTGGCGCTGTGTATGCGGCCTCCTGCATTGCGGCGATTATGCAAACTGCCTATGCGCGTTGGTCGCCTGCGCGATTGGTTACACCAATGATTCTCATTTTTACGGCGGTTATCATCATTCTGTCATTTGTACATATAAACCAGTTTGATTTTCAACGATGGGAAGTATGGGTCTGGTTTTTCCTGTACATCATTCTGCCGATCAATGCAGCCTACCATCTTTGGTTATACAGAAACCTGCCTCCGGTAAACTCAACTCCACATTCAACATCAACACGAAATATCCTTCTAACGCAATCCGTGCTTCTTGGAATCTACGGACTGGCTTTAATATTCATTCCATCTGCTGCAAAAACGATCTGGTCTTGGGAAATTGATAATTTTCATGCACAGTTATACAGTGTCACATTTCTCACACCTGCGCTGGGTGCATATGTACTGTCAAAAGGCGCAACCAAGACCGAATGGCAGACATTGGGGCTGGCGCAAATTATCCTGGGGCTATTCCCCATCCTCGGCGTTATCATCGTGGATATGACCGCCAAGCGGGTGGTTTGGTTAGCAACAGGCACATTTATCTGGGTCGGCCTTTTCACCGTGATACTGGCGCTTGGTGTCTGGATGATGAATGAATCCAAAAAGAGTAACAACGCATGATTCGTCTCGTCTCACTGGGAATTCTCTCGGCGCTATTTTTTAGCAGCACCTTCATCCTCAACCGCGCCATGAGTCTTGCTGGCGGTCATTGGGCATGGACATCAAGCCTGCGGTTTGGGTACATGCTTATTTTTCTAAGCATCCTGCTTCTCATCACAAAGGGGAAAAATGCACTTGCACAGATCAAAGAGGTCTTTGTGCAACACTGGATTTTCTGGGTCACGGCAGGCAGCATCGGCTTTGGGGTATTTTATTCACTCATCACCTTCAGCGCCACATACGCCGCTGGCTGGGTCATTGCTACCACATGGCAAACGACCATACTGGCAACGCCTATCGTACTGATTCTTTTTGGAAGAAAAGTTCCAACAAAAGGCGTCATTCTGACTTTGCTCATCTTTGCAGGCATCCTACTTGTAAATATCGAGCAGGCCTCAACCACCAGTTTTCAAACCGTTATCACCAGCGCAATACCTGTGCTTGTTGCTGCTTTCGCTTATCCCATTGGAAATCAACTTGTTTGGGAAGCTCGCACAGGGGAACATAAAAAACTTCCACACATTCAACATCCTATTTTGGAAAATGGATTCGCCCGAGTTTTGCTTCTGACCATTGGATCGATACCATTCTGGATTATTCTCCTTCTGACAACAACTCCCCCGCCTCCCACTTCGGGACAATTGATCAGCACTGCGTTGGTAGCTCTACTCTCTGGCGTGATCGCAACTACCTTATTCCTGTATGCAAGGCACCTCTGCAAACAGCCATACGAGATCGCCGCCGTAGACGCGACCCAGTCTATGGAAATGGTATTTTCACTGGCTGGTGAAATCGTTCTGCTGCATGGCATTCCCCCAGGCGGAATAGGAATCGCAGGAATTACCCTAACAGTGATCGGTCTTATTGCCTACATCATTTTGCAAACAAAATAAAACCTCGGAGGATACAAGACCTCCGAGGTTTTTAGCACAAGACTTATCTATCCTTTGAAGAAATTAGAAACAAAGAACCAAATATTCGCAGGTCTCTCTGCGAGACGCCTCATAAAGTAAGGATACCAATGCGTCCCAAACGGGACATACACACGTACGGGATATCCCTCTTTTGCAAGCTGTTCCTGCAAATCTCTACGGATGCCATACAGCATCTGGAATTCCAACCCTTCTTTTGGTAAACCGGCTTTCTCAGCATAAGATTTTGCAAAAGCAATCCGCTTTTCATCATGCGATGCGATCGCAGGAATTGCAGGGACCCGTCCATTGCTGGACAGCCTTGTGTTAAATGCAATGGAAGCATCAATCAGAATTTTTGAAAGCAAATCATAATTTGCGTCTACATCCGCTTTTTTAGGGAAGGCCTTATCAGGCGGTTCCTTGTATGCACCCTTGACCAAACGGATCGGCACGCCATCCTGTGCCAGACGGCGTGTATCTGCTTCGGCACGGAATAAATAAGATTGCACAGCCATGCCTACATTTTCATATCCTTTTTCGCGCATGGCATAGTACAGATTGATGGTTTTATCCGTATATGGGGTGTCTTCAATATCAATGCGGACGAAGGTATTATTTCTTTTCGCCCGTGCAAGAATTCGTTCAAGGTTCTGGGCACAAATGCTTTCATCGAGACCAAGACCGATCTGCGTCAGTTTGATGGATACATTGCCCCTCGCAGCAGGATCAGCTCCCAGCGCGTCTAGAGTCGCGAAAATATCTTCTGTGGCTTGTTGTGCCTCTTCGGGCGTATTTGTATGCTCACCGAGGTGGTCTAATGTCGCATTAATCCCCTTTGCATTCAGTTCATGTACAACATTCATTGCCTGATCAAGCTTGGTACCCGCAATGAAGCGGGAAGCAGTACGCCACGCAAATCCCCAGTTTGTAACAAGATTTTGAGCCCAAGCAGCCTTGGAAAGGTAGATGATAAAGGTGCGTAACATATCCATCCTTTAATTAGGAGAAATGCGCCAACGGTTTGGCAAATCTATTCTAGCACAGGCGCTCTATTTTGGTATGTTATACTTTTTACGTGATTTTCGTCATGATTTTGGAGGCCTTGTGAGAAATCGTAATACCAATACCATCCTGCGGGGTGTGTCCATTTTATTTCTGACCATCGCGCTTATACTTACCATCCTTTCCCTGATCAGCTACAGTCGCCAACGAAATAATTACCCAGCAGGCATGACCATTGCCGGAATCCCAGTCGGAGGGTTGTCCCCAGCTCAAGCATCTCAAAGACTGCTTGAAGTATATACATCTCCCATAGAAGCCGAATATGATGGAGCGCTTATCCACATTGAACCAAATGCCGTCGGGTTTGAGATCGATGTGGAAACGATGCTTGCCGCCGCAGATCTCAGCCGTACAGGCGGTTCTTTCTGGGGTGGATTTTGGGACTCCATCTGGAACCGAATTCCAACTGAAACACAAATTCCTTTGAGTTCAACCGTTTCTGAAGACCGTTTGCGGGCCTACCTGCAAAATGAGATTGCATTACGCTACGATCAACCGCCTGCACCTGCACAACCGATTCCAGGCGGGACCTCGTTCCTGCCCGGCGCCCCAGGACAGACTCTCGACCTGGACCGTGCCGTTCAGCTCATCACAGATGCATTGAGATCACCAACCAATCGCTCCGTTGTGCTCTCCTTTACCCGCAGCACTGCTTCCAGACCAACAATGGAGAATCTGGCGATCCTGCTTCGGCAAATAGTAACTGTTTCTGATTTTGACGGCTTGATCGGCTTTTATATGAAAGACTTGCAAAATGGGCAGGAGATTCACTTTATTATCGACAACAAACAGGAAATATCGACTGAACCCGATATCGCCTTTACAGCATCCAGCACAATTAAAGTTCCTATTGTGGCATCTTATCTCATCAATCGTGGGAGCAATCTGGATGCCGCTACAACAGACATCATCTCACGTATTTTGGCAAAGTCGGATAATGCAGCAACCGACCAACTCCTTGAACGCATCGACACAACAAGTGGCCCGGTCATCGTCACACAAAATATGGAAACTCTGGGCTTGAACAGTACCTTCCTTGGAGGTATGTTCTTTTTAGGAGCTCCCAACCTGTTACCTGGGAGGCTAACCCCAGGCAACCAACGGTCAGATATCTTTGTTGACCCAGATCCATACTCCCAAACCACACCATCTGAAATGGGCTCCCTGCTTTCAGATATTTACCAATGCTCCCAAAGCGGAGGCGGCGCACTTGTGGCTGCCTTCCCTGATAAACTCAATGCCCAAACCTGCCAATTGCTCATCGACTTCATGGCTCAAGACAAGCTCGGTTCTCTCATCCAAGGCGGCGTACCAGATGGCACTCTTGTCCCCCACAAACACGGATACGTTCTATCCAGAGACGGCATTATGCACGATACAAGCGATGTTGGGATCGTCTATTCGCCTGGTGGTAATTTCGTACTTTCCATCTACACGTACCATCCAGTACAAAACATTTGGGAGATCACCAATCCGCTATTCGTGAACCTGACCAAAGCCGTGTACAACTACTTCAACATTACAACTCAATGACATCACCAGACCTGTTATCCAACTTTCGGCGGAAAACGGGTCTTTTTTTCACACTTCGTATATAATTCAAACTATGAGCGCCTCACTGGGACTTTTCCGCCTGCAACAAGTAGACCGACAAATAGACCGCGCCCGAACTCAACTTGAAGCTATCAAAAAGACTCTTGAAAATGATGCTGAAATGAAAACAGCGCTGCAAAGTCTTGAAGCCAGGCAAATCGAAAATCACCGCGCCAATCATGAAATGAAGAACGCAGAAGCAGAAGTGGACGCACAGAGAATCAAGATTGAGCAAGCTGAATCCAGTTTGTACGGCGGCAATGTAAAAAGCCCAAAAGAACTACAAGATCTCCAAAAAGATATTGTTTCATTGAAAAAATATTTATCCACTCTCGAAGAACGCCAGCTTGAGAGCATGTTAAAGGCAGAGACGGCGGATAACGAATTACAAAGCGCAAAAACTGAACTGGAAAAGATAAAGATTCGGCTTGGAAGTGAACATGGAAAGCTGATCGAAGAACAATCTGCCCTTTTCAAACAGCTCGAAAAACTTACAGAGGAGCGCGAAGCAGCCATCGCTCCCGTCGAAAGTGGGTTACTTCAAATTTATGAAGGGCTGCGTCAGCAAAAACGCGGTGTGGCTGTCATCGAAGTTATTGATAATGCCTGCACAGCGTGCGGCACAACAATAAATGCATCCTTTCAACAAAATGCACGATCTCAAAAACAGCTTGTCAACTGTCCATCTTGCGGACGCATCATTTTTGTAAACTAACAGACAACCATGTTTCAAATCGAAGTTTATCCATTTTCTTTTTTTCTTGGTTTCATCTCAGCCACCATTTTCTGGCTGTTGATTACACGCGCTCGCCCGCTATGGGAGGAGATGCGAGCCAACTTAAAAGAGCAGCGTGAAGCAGCTGAAAGCCGAAAAACAAACACAGTTGAAGAGAATCACCGCCGCATCACATTGCGCCGCGCTCAGGGAATGCACCTGGCCGCACAACTTTTTGCATTGGACGAGATCATTCAAGAGCCTTCGGTCATTGCTCCCATGCAAAATGTTGAACCCGGTATGCCGCCCAAATTTGAAGATGTAGTCTCTCAAACCCTGCCATACCTTCCCACATGGCCAGAAATCGCCGCCGTATATCAACCACAAACATTAACCCTTTCACAAGCGCTGGCAGGAAATGCACATATCGTCATCATTGGGCAACCTGGTGTCGGCAAGACAGTGTCACTCGCGCACCTCGCATCTCTGGCCGCGAATCGAAGCGAAAAACTTGGAGCCTTACAAGGCCACGTTCCATTCCTCGTTCATGTCGCAGACCTAAAACTCCCCATCGCTGACCCAAAAGATGCGCTTACACCTTTGATCGAAGCAGCGTCTGAACATGCACCAATATTTGACATTGGGAAACTGCCAGACTTTTTCAAAAACACTTTCAAGAACGGAAACGCCCTTTTACTTGTGGATGGGTTCGACGAAATTCCGCCGGAAAGTCAACTGATCATTTCCGAATACTTCAAGATCGTCACACAAAACTATCCACAAATACGCATCATAACCACTGGCGCTCCTGAATACCTTGATGGGCTGATCACGATCGGATTCGCCCCGCTTGCTCTTTGCACCTGGTCCAAACCACAGATCGAAAAATTTATGGAACAATGGGGCACGCTTTGGTCGCAAACCGTTGCCATGGAAGCATGGACGCAAACCGGCCCCGATATGGTTGACCCAATCTTACTTAACGTCTGGTTGGGTACTGATAATATGCACTTAACTCCCCTTGAATTAACTCTCAAGGCTTGGGGAGCGTATGCTGGCGATAGTCTCGGGCCGCACATCCTTGCGATCATTGCCACACACATCCGCCGCATAGCACCAGCAAACACTCCTCTGGCTGCGCTGGAAACACTTGGCATGCAAGTGATGGTGAATTCGCAACCAATGTTCGACCCACGCAAAGCGCGAGCCTGGGTCAAGTCATTTGAGCCAGTTGAAGAAAAGCCCGAAGGCGAAACGGCTGAACAACAACCAGAGGAAGAAAACAAACAAAATACAACGCCTAAAAAAGGAAAGAAAAACGAAAAAGTTGTTGCCACGCCTACTTCTGGTCTTCTCGGAAAAATGGCAGCCAGCGGATTGCTAATATCGCATCCAAACAACAAAATGCGTTTTGTTCACCCTGTCTTTGCTGGGTACCTTGCAGGCCATGCACTTGCGCAATACAACGCCGAAGACGCATTGCTCAACCAGCCAGACTGGTCTGGCAAATATTTAGCCATGCGCTATTTTGCCGTACAAGGCGATGCAAACAAACTTGTTCAATCTCTTCTCGAAACGTCATCCCTGCCATTACACCGCCCGCTTTTTGCAGCAGCGCGATGGCTGCGTGATGTACCCAAAAATGCACCCTGGCGCGGAAGACTACTTGGCACTCTTGCTACCATCATGCAAACTGAAGGAATTCCTCTCAGCCTGCGCGGTCAAGCCATGGCAGCTTTTGCAGCAAGCAATGATTCAAATGCAGCAACTCTTTTCCGTCAATTTGCCACATCCACATCCTTTGAGTTGGTTCATCTGGCCGTGCTCGGCTCTGGAACCATGCGTGACGTAAAAGCCATCAGTGTGCTGGAAAATGCAATGGAGGCCCCAAGCCTCTCTGTGCGCAGAGCCGCTTGCATGGCATTGGTTGCCATCGGCACCAACGAATCGCTTGAGATCGTTGCACAAACCCTTCTGAGTGGAGACGAAGACATTCGCCGTGCAGCAGGAGAAGCGCTCGCAAACGACAGCAACGAAGGCTATTCCATGCTTCGCGACGGCATCACGATCAACGATATTCTTCTGCGCCGCGCTGTAGTATATGGCCTCGGACGAGTCCAACACCCCTGGGCAATGGATACTCTCAAGAAATTACAGATCGAAGATGAACAATGGGTTGTCCGCAATGCCGCCACTGAGGTGCTGGATGCAAAATCACATCTCGGATCACTTGCGCCAAGCAAACTTCGCGCCCCAGCCGATACCCCCTGGCTGATCGAATTTGCAGGCAAACAAGGCATGGGAATTTCCCCCGGTGTCCCCGCTACTGACATTCTCCTACTCGCTCTCAAAGGAGACGATCCAGATGCACGTATGGCTGCCCTGCCTTTCCTGAAATACACACCCAGTGAAGGTGTGCTTACACAACTCTACAGCGCAATGTTCAAAGACGACCCAGAACTAAGAGAAGCCGCATATAACACTATTTGGGAGATCGGTCTTTCGGGAGTTAAACTCCCTCACCCCAGTCAATACGGATTCGGTTAAACATGCTCATAACAAATGCAAATATCATCACATGGGAATCTCCAAATCGCATCCTTCCAAACCATGCGATCTACATCGAAGGCAACCGCATCAAAGAGATCGGCACCACCAAAGCGTTGACGGCCAAATACCCAAAAGCAAAACCCACAGATGCCAATGGACAATATGTAATGCCTGGCGGCATTTGTGCGCACACCCATTTTTATGGAGCCTTCGCGCGCGGCATGGCCATCCCCGGCCCTGCTCCGAAAGATTTTCCTGAGATCCTCAAAAAATTATGGTGGCCTCTCGACCGTTCATTGGACGCAGAAGCTGTGCGCTACTCCGCCCTCGTCTGTCTTGTGGATGCCATCAAACATGGCACAACCACCCTCATCGACCACCACGCCTCACCCAATTTCATTGACGGCTCTCTTGACTTGATCGCCGATGCCGTGGATAAAAGTGGTTTGCGTGGAGTGCTTTGCTACGAAGTAACAGACCGCGATGGGAACGACAAGGCGAATGCAGGGATCAACGAAAACGTCCGATTCTTGAAACGCCTCGCCTCGAATCCGCACCCGCGCCTGGCAGCCACCTTCGGGCTTCATGCCAGTCTGACGCTTTCTGGCGCAACCCTGCAAGCTTGCCGCGCCGCCGTTCCCGAAGGGACAGGTTTCCACGTCCACACAGCAGAGCACGAATCAGACGAATATGACAGCCTGTCGAAATCCAACATGCGCGTCATCGACCGATTGCTCAAGCACAACATCCTTGGACCAAAGACCATTACGGCTCATGGCGTCCATTTTGATGTACGCGAGATGGAAATTTTGAAAGAGACCGAAACATGGCTAAGCCACCAGCCACGCTCCAACATGAACAACGCTGTTGGTGTGGCACAGATCGAATCAATGATGCGGTTGGGAATCAAAGTCTGCCTCGGCAATGACGGTTTCACCAACTCCATGTGGGATGAATGGAAGACAGCGTATCTCCTGCACAAGATCGAAAACCGCGACCCGCGCCGCATGGGCGGATATGATGTAACCCAAATGGCGATCTACAACAACTCTGCGCTCGCAAACATGTTCTTCCCATCTGCACCCATCGGGCAGATCATCCCTGGCGCAGCCGCCGACCTGATCTTCGTAGACTATCATCCCTTCACCCCGCTCACCGACGGTAACCTGCCCTGGCACATCATCTTCGGCTTCCAGCAAAGCATGGTTACCACTACGATTGCAGCTGGTCAGGTATTGATGAAAGACCGCAAACTCCTCACACTGGATGAAGCTGAAATTGCCGAACGCGCACGCGAGATCGCGCCGCGCATCTGGAAACGATACGAAGAAGAAGTAGCAAAAGTTCTATAATTTTTTCAACAACGGAGAATTCATGAACGACTCACATCTTTTATTATCCATCGCAGTGCTTGGCGGTACAGGCAAAGAAGGCAAAGGACTTGCCTATCGATGGGCACGCGCAGGGTATCATGTCTTTATCGGTTCACGCGCCGAAGAGAAGGCTATTGCGGCAGCAAATGAAGTGCGGGAAATGCTTGGGGAAGGAACCTCCGTCATTGGAATGGACAATTTAAGAGCGGCGAAAGAAGCGAATATCGTCGTGTTGACCGTGCCCTATTCCGCGCATCGTGA
>CAZHOX010000067.1:0-2265 GCA_964534345.1 uncultured Anaerolinea sp. | reverse complement strand
CTCAAAGGCTGGGATGCTGGCCCCATTGAAAACTCTGTGGTGGTCGAAGGTCTCACCAGTGTTCTGATCGGCATCAATAAAAAGTACGGATCCACGCACGCAGGCATCAAGATCACAGGCGCAAAAAACATATTGAATTCTTAAAATAAACATGTAATAGGAAGCACGCTTCAAAAATCATGTCTTTGGTATTAACTTCACTAGAAAACATCCCACTAATCCGCCGAGATGACAACTTGGCGGATATTGTTCTTAAGTCTTTGCAAGATACAGGATTGGAATTGCAGGATAATGACATCCTTGTACTTGCACAAAAGATCGTGAGCAAGGCCGAAGGCCGCAAAGTAAACCTTGCAACAGTTTCCCCTTCTGCACGTGCAATTGAACTCGCACAGCAGACCGAAAAAGACCCGCGTGTTGTGGAACTCATGCTTCAGGAAAGCAATGAAGTTTTGCGCACCCGCGTTGGCACGATCATTGTCGAACATAAGCTGGGATTTATCTGCGCCAACGCAGGCATTGACCATTCAAACGTAGCGGGAGACGGCGACACCACTGAAGAGTGGGTACTGCTCCTTCCCGAAGACCCAGACCGCTCCTGCGCGTTGCTCCGAAACGAGATCGAATCCAAAACAGGAAAACATATCGGCGTCGTCATCATCGATTCGCACGGACGCGCATGGCGCAACGGCACTGTGGGTGTAGCGATCGGCATGTCTGGCGTGCCTGGCATTATCGACAAGCGCGGAGATAAAGACCTCTTCGGTTACACGTTACGCATCACCATCATTGGCGCCGCAGATGAATTAGCCGCTGCCGCATCGCTCGTGATGGGACAAGCTTCTGAAGGCAGGCCCGTTGTGCATGTACGTGGGTTTCCATATCCATTGCAGGAAGGTTCGCTCAAAGAATTGATCCGCCCCAAAGAACAGGATATGTTCCGATGAAAGTCGTGAGCCGCGAATTTTGGGAGGAAATGATTCATCTGACCACGATCCACAGGATCACCATCGACAGGCCGAAAGGTCAGCCGCATCCACGCTATCCTGAAATGATCTATCCGCTGGATTATGGCTACATCGAAAACACGTCCGCAAGCGATGGTGGCGGCATCGACGTGTGGATCGGCTCCCTTGAGACAAAAATACTAACAGGAATCTTATGCACGTTTGATACACTCAAACGCGATGCAGAAATTAAAATTCTATTAGGCTGCACCGCAGAAGATGTGGAAACCATCATCGATTTCCACGGCCCTGCCATGAAGATACTTTACATTCAAAAGCCAGAGGACTAAACATGCTGACTGTTCCAGAAACTTACAAAGACCTTCTTACCGACGAAAAGAAGGCTTATCTTTATCTCGCCACCACCATGAAAGATGGCACACCACAAGTCACTCCTGTGTGGTTCAACACAGACGGTGAACATATCCTCATCAATTCTGCTGAAGGGCGCATCAAAGATAAAAATATGCGCGCCCGTCCCAACGTTGCACTTTGCATCGCTGACCCCGCCAACCCATATCGCTATCTCCAAATTCACGGCAAAGTCGTTGAATACACCACCGAAGGTGCAGACGAGCACATCGACAAACTCTCCTTCAAATATCGCGGCACAGAAAAATATGGAAACAGAAAACCAGGCGAACAGCGGATAACTTATAAAATCCAACCGACAAAAATTGATGCTCATTAATTGACCGTGGAAAATATCCGAACCTTTCTGCGGACTCGACGCTCAATCCGTCGCTTCAAAACGGACCCTGTACCTGATTCTGTTTTAAGAGACATTCTCCACACTGCCACATTTGCCCCCTCCGCGCACAACCGCCAACCCTGGCGCTTCATCGTGCTGACAGATTCCTCCGCCAAAGCCCATCTCTCGAATGCAATGGCGGAGGAATTTCAGCGTGACTTGGAGAAAGACAATCTCCCTGCTGTTGAAATTGCAAAGAAAGTAGCCAAGTCTCAAGAGAGAATTACAGGCGCGCCAGTTGTCGTCATCCTCTGTGTCGATATGAGCGAGATGGATAATTATCCAGACGAGCGACGCAAAAAAGCAGAATATATTATCGGAATACAATCTGCGGCGAACGCAGGGATGCAATTATTACTAGCCGCGCACGCCGAAGGACTGGGCGGCGTATGGGTGTGCAGTCCAATGTTTGCTCAAGAGATTGTGCAGGAAGCGTTGAATATTTCCAAACAATGGGAACCGCAAGCGATGTTCCTGCTTGGCTATCCATTAGAAATCCCTGCTTTT
>CAZHOX010000066.1:15015-16312 GCA_964534345.1 uncultured Anaerolinea sp. | reverse complement strand
TCGTTTATCTGCAGGGATTCGTTTTTTGGGCCTTCGTTCCTGTTGTCAGTTCGCCAGTTGCTTCCACTCAATATTGCTATGGCATATACGATCTGATTGTAGATCCTAGTAGTGAGTCAGCCAGTTGGCAGGAAACCGGCACTCACTGTCAAGACACTCAGGGAGTTGTAGGTGATGAACTTGAGATAGGTGTAATCTCGTACCAATTCTTGAGCGAATCACCTTCTTGCTGGGTGTCTCCCATTCATAACGAAGGGTATTATAGCCAGTGCCCCTTGTAATATTCTCTGTATGAAATTAAAAACATGCCCGCATTTTTGCGGGCATGTTTTTAATTCTCACAAAAGCACTATTTACTTGCCTGTTTGGGAAACGTACTTCACCTTAAACAAATTCCGCACTGTGGAGACATAAGCAATTCCATTCTCAACATCCAGAGAGATCGTGCGAATCCACGGCCCAATGTAAAAGCTGTTCACCCGTTGTTCTGTGTTTAAATCGATCACTTGAATTCGATTGTTGATGAAATTTCCCACCAACAAAAGATTGCGCTCTGTATCAAGTGCCAGTGTACGGTCGCCAATGCTGACATTTATTTTCCCCTTGAACTTCAGCGATTCGGCATCGTAGCGCAGGATTACCCCTTCCATTGTAGATGCGACCAGCACTTCATTTGTCTCAGGGTTATATACCAATCGATCCGTATTTGGGCTGGTCTCTGTTCGCTGTAGCACTTCATGTGTTTTCAGATCCCACGATACCAAATAAGTATCTTTGAAAGAATTGAAATACATCACATCTTTTTCAGTATGAAAGGCAACATTGGTTGGAATCAACGGCAAGGCTATGCTTGCAACAACGGCCCCGCTCTCGCGGTCGATCATTACAAATGGAACACCCACTTCATAATCTGCCTCTGAGGCAATCGTGATGCTATCCGTATTGGGCTGCCAGTTGACCCACACATCACCCGGCGCAAGATCAGCCACCGGCGCCGAGCGCAGCGTCTCCAACGTCACAGCATCAATATAATGTAATTGCCTCTTCGTGGCTTCATACGCATAGATTTCTTTGCGTTCCGGGTTGTATGCAAAACTCTGCATTTTTCCAATGTCTTCGGATTTACGCGGCGGCACGTTGAGATGCTCTGTGTCAAAAGCCAGCAGGAAATTTGTTCCATGCCCCACCACAAAAATCTGATGCAGCTCCGCATCGTACTCAACCCAGTTATATGCTCCAGATGCAAACTTCTCCACAGACGGGCTGGCGTGCAATTTTTCACCCAATGTCAAAATTC
>CAZHOX010000066.1:0-14915 GCA_964534345.1 uncultured Anaerolinea sp. | reverse complement strand
ACATCCCTGCAAGCAGGAGGATATAGCTGAGTGCTTCTGAAGCCACCCATTTTTTGACCAGCCAGTATCCGAGCGCCATCGTGAGCACCGCAGCGAGATATAGCTCAAAGCGTGTCTCGAATGTGTTCGCGGAATACACGGCAAAATCTATAATTGTCCGTAGTTCGATTCGAGCTTTGACGAACTCAGAAATTGGATTCCGAAACAAATACAAACCTGCCGCGAGGATCGGCAGGCGTAGGAGTGTCCAAATGATCAAACTATTCTTTTTCATAAATTTATGATGATGCGATTTTGGGTTTCATTTTATGCCATGAAGTGGCTTGTTGGTAGGCGTAGCCGGTGCGCAAAACCCCCGCTTCATTCCACGGACGGGAAACGATCTGCAAGCCGATCGGAAGTTCTTCCTGAGTAAAACCACAGGGGACGGTCAGCGCGGGTAGTCCGGTCAGGTTGAAGGGCGAAGTGAAGCGCGTCAATTGGCGGGCGCGTTCTACAGCATTCTCTCCTTCCAACACAGGCGCAGCAATTGGCGTGGTGGGGAGAATAAGCATGTCAAATTGATCGAACATCAATTCGCATTTTCGCCTTACCTCAACCTGAGTGCGTCTGGCGAGCGCGTACTCGCTGGAGGTAAATGCGGCTCCTGTTTCAAGCCGCTGACGTACATCTGCGCCGAACCAATCTGGGTGTTCTTTCATTCGTTCGCGGTGAAATGCTGCGCCATCAGCCTGAGTCATCAGTGCATTCGCAAGCGCTGCTTCCTTGAGGAAATCCACATTCACTTCGGTGATGATAACGCCTTGCTCTTCCAATACCTTTGCAGCCTTGCGGATGGCTTCAAGCACTTCTGCATCTGCGGCCTCTTCAATGAAACTTCCAACAGCAAGAGCGATCTTGCGCTCCAACATTGAGTCCATCAAATGACTGGAGTAGTCGCCGGGCAGTGTTTTCATGCAAGCAGGGTCTTGTTCGTCGTAACCGCCCATCACTTGCAGCATCAAGGCGGCATCTTCCACTTTGCGGGTGATGGGACCTGCGTGGTCAAGATTCCACGAAAGTGGAAGGATGCCGCGCAGGCTGATGCGTCCATAGGTGGGTTTGAGGCCTACCACGCCGCACAACGCAGCAGGGATGCGGATCGAACCGCCTGTGTCTGTGCCAATTGCCGCCATTGCCATGCCAGTTGCAACTGCTACGGCGCTTCCGCCAGAGGAGCCGCCAGGGGTGCGAGTGATATCCCACGGATTTCGGCATGCTCCGAAATGCGGATTGTTATTGGTTACGCCAAGCGCGATCTCATGTGTGTTTGTTTTGCCAATGATCTGCCCGCCCGCTTTTTTGATTTTTTGCACAACGAAAGCATCTTCAGTTGGAATGCGATCTGCAAAGAACTTTGAGCCGCCCGTGGTGCGAATGCCTTTTGTGTCGTACAAGTCTTTGACTGCAACCGGTATTCCTTGCAGAGGCATACTCCCTGATTGCGGGAATTCCTGCGGTTCTGGAGGGATCACAGTGATAAAAGCATTAAGCGTCGGGTTGAGTTTTTCAATTTGACGGTAGCAGGCTGAGGCTAGGTCTGAAGCGCTTTGCTCGCTGCTTTTAACCAGGTCGCGTTGGTTGGTCAACGATAATGATTTATTGTCCATACTGTGCAATTATATCTAATGAACTGCTTTTCTCTATAGCCTGTCGGTACTGAAAAAGTAGGCCACGCGTTGGCGTGACCTACAATTTTGTTTGGGAATTTTTGCCAACAATTAGAACAAGCCGAGGACTTTACCGGTCTCCATATCCAAGTCCACATCGTAGAACGAGGGGCGGGTGGGCAAACCGGGCATGGTGCGCATATCACCGAGGATGGGATACAGGAAGCCTGCACCCACACTGGCGCGGATCTCACGCACGGTGATGCGGAAGCCGGTGGGCGCGCCTTTCTTGGTGGCATCGGTGCTGAAGGAGAGATGGGTCTTCGCCATGCAGATCGGGAGCTTGTCGAAACCGAGGCGGGTGTAGCGTTCGATCTGTTCCTGGGCTTCGGGGCTGTAATCTACGCCGTCAGCGCGATACACTTCACTGGCGATGGTCTCAATCTTTTCCTTGATGGATTTTTCCAATGTGTAGAGGAATTGGAATTTGCTGGGTTGCTTCGCTGCTTTGACAACCGCTTCGGCCAATTTCTTGGCTCCTGCGCCGCCATCTGCCCAATGGGTGGAAACGACTGCATCCATGGCACCCATCTTGAGAGCGGCTTCGCGTACCATTTCCACTTCGGCTTTGGTGTCGTTGGCAAAAGAATTGACTGCCACCACCACGTTCACGCCAAACTTGAGCGCGTTCTGGATGTGTCGTTCAAGGTTGGGCAAACCAGCTTTGAGCAGGTCAAGGTTCTCTTCCACATATTCGGGGGCAAGGGGTTTACCAGCCACCACCTTTGGACCGCCGCCATGCATCTTCAGCGCGCGGACGGTGGCAACCATCACCACTACCTGCGGGATTAAGCCAGAGTAGCGGCATTTGATGTTGAAGAATTTCTCCATGCCGATGTCTGCACCGAAGCCGGACTCGGTTACCACGAAGCCATCTTTGCCGACAAGTTTGAGCGCGATCATATCTGCAATGATGGAGGATTGTCCGTGGGCGATGTTGGCGAACGGGCCTGCATGAACGGTGGCGGGAGTGCCTTCGAGGGTTTGCATCAGGTTGGGCTTGATGGCATCCTTCATAAGGACGGTCACAGCGCCAGCCACGCCGAGATCTTCCACGGTGACTGCTTCACCTTGTTTGTTGGTGGCGACCACCATCTTGCCAAAGCGTTCGCGCATATCTTCAAGGCCGGTGGTCAAGGCCAGCACAGCCATGATCTCAGAAGCCACGGTAATATCGTAGCCAGACATGTGCGCATGACCAGCTTCATCTTTGCCGCGGCCAACTTCTACATCGCGCAACATGCGGTCGTTAATATCTACAACGCGGCGCCAGGTGATGGTCTTCTCGTCAATATCGAGGCGGGCGAAGCGGGTGCGTTCTTCGGGGGTCAGGTCGTTGGGATTGGTCTTTTTGATGCCCAGTTTCTTCAAGCGGCGCAGCATGGTGGGGGAGAACTTGCGTTCGCCCTTTTTATTGGCGGGGCAAAGCGCGTTGAAGAGTTTCTCATCATCCTGTTCCTTTTCGTGCATCACGCGGGTATCGAGCGCGGCAGCTACAAGGTTGTGAGAAGCGGTGATGGCGTGAATATCGCCAGTGAGATGGAGATTGAAATCTTCCATCGGAATGATCTGCGAATAACCGCCGCCAGCGGCGCCGCCCTTGATGCCGAAAGTCGGCCCCATGGAGGGTTGGCGGATGGCGGTAATGACCTTCTTGCCGAGGTGTGCGCCGAGCGCCTGTGAAAGACCCACGGTGGTGGTAGTTTTGCCTTCACCAAGCGGGGTGGGGGTAATGGCGGTTACATCTACATAAATGCCATTTGGTTTGCTCTTGAGGCGTTCCAAAATTTCAAGTTTGATCTTGGCTTTGTAAGGCCCGAACAGTTCCAACTCATTTTCACGAATGCCAAGTTCAGAAGCGATCTGTGTAATGGGTTTGAGTTTTCCAGCTTGTGCAATATCAATGTCTGAGGGTACTGGTCGGAGGAGTTTGAGTTTTGTTGGCTTGAATGTCACTTTTGCTTTTAGTGGAGCGGCTTTCTTTGCAACGACTTTCTTCGGTGCAACTTTTTTCGCATTTTTCTTTGCGGGTTTCGCTTTGGTTGCCATAGACTCTCCTTGAAATTATATATAATTTTACTTGCTCTATTATCTTTATAAACGATAAAAAAAGCAAGAGTTTTTCGTCATAACTTTGTCACGTCAGGCAGTTAATAACGTGCCAACATTTTCTCCACGCAATGCCCGCTCCAAAAATCCACGTTCTTCGGCAGAAAAAATTTGTGCAGTCAACCCATTTGTTTTTTGGATCAATGCAAGCATTTCCTCCACTTTCGCCTTCATCCCGCCCGTGACATCTGTACTCGCCGAGCCGCCAATGCCTGCGCGCATCTTTTCATAATCTGACAGTTGAATCTGTTTCACCAGCTTTGTCCTCGCTGGGAAATCCTCCCACACGCCCGCCTCAATTCCTGCAAGAAGAATACGAGAAGGGGAGAACTGGTCCACCAGAAACGTAAAGACATCTTCCGTAGAGAGGATGGTGCCGCCGCGTTTCTCGTCAAATGCCACATCACCATACACCACCGGCAGCAAATGGACACCCAACGCTTTGCGTATAGCCACGATATTGTGATGGATAACTTTACGGTCATCTGAAACCATTGATGAAGATGGCGGGAAGGATATGGCTGGTACGCCCGCATTGAAGAGAGACTCCATCACGAAGCGGTTCAACTCTGCCGCCTGAAACCGGACTTCGGCGAAGCCCATCCACTGCTCTGGGGTTTGCACGCCGTCTCGTGTGCCGTGTTTCTTCGCGGCAACGTGTCCGAACGAGCCAGAGCCATGCCCCAGAATCAGGAGCAGGTTCGGGTTTGAGTCCAGAACCGTTTTAATTTCCAGAGCCAGTTCTTTTAGTTTGTCTAATCTTGGGGTGTAGGGAGTATCTTTATCGGTGATGAGCGATCCGCCCAGTTTGAGGAGAACGATTTCTTTTGTCATGGTGCAAGTTTTAACACATAATTTGGAAAAAGTGGCATCTACTTTTCGATACCTCTTTTCGGCCCAGTGCCTCAAATTTATCTCTTCTTTCGCCATGCTATAATCACGTTATGGATATTCGTGCAGGCGTTATCACTTTTGCCTTCTTTGCTGTTGTCGCTGCATATTTTGCGATACGTGCGGCCATTAAAACGATGCAGACCGCGCGTAAGTTGTCTTTTTATAGTTTGCGAAAACGACACAATGCCAATGCTTTGCGCTTGTTCTTTCTGGCTGTGTTCTTGCTTGGGTTTGCGTATTGGCTTCCATCGTATGGTGAGCCAATGATCTATGTATATTTCCCGCCGTCTCCCACACCTTCCCTCACGCCGACAATTACATTAACCCCAACCATCACGTTAACGCCGACCATTACCGTTCCGGCCACGTTGACGTTAACCCCCTCCGTTTCAGATACACCGACCTTAACCCTCACGCCTTATTTGCCTGTTGCCATCGAAGCATTGTTTGAAGGCCCGGTGACCCCAAACCCAGATGCGCTGTTCACCGCCATTCAATTTTCCACAGAGTTTGATGGCACCAACGCAGTAGACCCGAAAACTGTTTTTGAGCTTCCCATCACCACCATGTACGGCGGTTTTGATTACAACAATACCATCCCCGGTGTGCAATGGACTGCGCTCTGGTATCGCAATGGACAATTAATTTGCTACGAAACCAAGCCTTGGGATGGCGGCACAGGCGGCATTGGCGGTTATTCTGAATGTTCCAACCCCATTGATGGGTGGCAGGCTGGCGAATACGAAGTACAGATTTTTATGGGCTACGAGTGGAAGGTGGTTGGCCGCTTCCGTGTTTTGGATAGCCTCACCACGCCGAGCGCTACGGGGACACCGGATCTGTCCATCACAGAGACGCCAACGCCGTAAAATTAGTAATTGGTAATTCTCGGCAAATCTCAAATCATAAGGTTTCATCATGACAGAAAAAGCATTTCAAGATTACTACCCCGACCACATGGCACATTGTTATGGCTGTGGCAGCCTGAACGAATTGGGCCACCAGATCAAAAGTCATTGGGATGGGGAAGAGTCCGTTGCGTATTTTCAACCCAAGCCGTTTCACACTGCCATTCCTGGGTATGTGTATGGCGGGCTGCTGGCTTCACTGATCGATTGCCACGGGACAGGTACCGCTGCGGCGGCAGGCTACCGCGCCGAAAACCGCGCCATGGATACAGAACCCGCACTGCGTTATCTCACTGCTTCGCTGCATGTGGATTATCTCAAACCTACGCCAATGGGGCCGATGTTGGAAGTCCGAGGGATGGTGAAGGAGATCAAAGGGCGTAAGGTTGTTATCGAAGAGTGGATTGTGGTAAATGGGGTAATTACCGTGCGCGGCGAGGTGGTTGCTGTGCAAGTGCCAGATGCGCTGGTGTTAGAGTTGTTGCAGGGTAAGGATGAAGGATGAAAGAAGAAAGAAGTGAAAGTAAAAAATAAAAGTCTCGCGTTTCCTATACTTTAGGATGCGCGAGACTTTTTATTTGCCTATTCTCTTAAGAGATGAATTCATCATTCATAATTCATCCCTCATATTTTCCTAAATTGCCCATTCCTTCTTTTTGGTGCTCATTTCTTTGGCGATCTCGGCGGCGAGGCGGGCGTTGTTCAGGAGCAGAGCAAGGTTGGCTTTGAGGGATTTGCCCTTGGTCAGTTCGCTGATGCGGCCAAGCAGGAAGGGCGTGAGCTTTTGACCGTGGATTCCCTGCTCAATGGCTTCGGCTGAGGCCTTGGCGATGATCGGTTCCATCTTGGACTTTGAAATTGATTCTTTTTCTGGAATAGGATTCGTGACGAGGATACCGCCCTTCATGCCTAAGTTCCAATGCGCTTTGGCGAATTCGGCGATCTCTGCGGGGGTTTCGAGGCGGGCGCTGACACCGAGTCCACTTTCGCGGGAATAGAAGGCAGGGAATTCATCTGTCTTGTAGCCGATGACGGGAACGCCCATCGTTTCAAGATATTCGAGTGTGGCGGGCAGGTCAAGAATTGCTTTTGCGCCAGCGCAGACAACGATGGTGGGAATCTCTGCGAGGGAGCGCAGGTCGGTGGAGATGTCGAATGCTGATTCTTTGTGTACGCCGCCGATGCCGCCTGTGGCAAAGACTTTGATGCCGGTCATGTTTGCGGCGTACATGGTGCCTGCCACGGTGGTGCCGCCATCTGCTTTTTTGACGATGGCAGTGGCGAAGTCTCGGTGACTCACTTTCAGCGTGGATTCTGATTCAGAAAGCCGAATCAGTTCCTGGTCGGAGAGGCCGATGCGAATTGTTCCATCCAGTAAAGCGATGGTGGCGGGAGTGGCGCCGTTATCACGCACCTGCTTTTCCATATCCCGCGCGAGTTCGAGGTTTTGCGGGTGGGGGAGTCCGTGGGTGATGACTGTGGATTCGAGAGCAACAATCGGCGCGCCCATGTTGAGCGCGCGTGTGATTTCGGGGGAAAGTTGAAAATTGGGATGTTTCATTATGGGTTCTTTATATAGTGATAGGTTAGATGGTTGATGTCATTCAGCGCTTTTTGTATGCGTTCAAGTTCGCTTTGCTTTTCGCTGAGAGGTCTGGGGTCGTTTTCGATGGATTGTTTTCCGGCAAGTATTTCCTTGCGAAACGCTTTGAGAATTTCAATGGCAATGTTTAGGGAGTCTTTTTTATTGGCATTCATTTCCATGAGTTGGCGGGCGTATCGGGGGTCTACCACTTCCAGGTTGGAAGTAACCAGTTGTTCGAGTTCTCTCATTTCTCTGCTGGTGATTCTGCCAGGGACTACCGTTTTTTCGTGTTTCACAAGGATGACATTGTTTACCAGTTTAAGCAGTTCATCCATTTCATGCTTTTTTCTGGATCGTTCCACTGCGCTGCGTTTCTTTTCATTTTCACGCGCAAGGTCCCATGCGTTTTTGTGTTTATCGAGGATGAGGTTGTCTGGTAATCGCCACGTGCCAATGTCTATCCAATCGAGGGCAATGCCAAGGTTTGCGGCTTTTCTTTTGAATTCGGCGCTAAAAAATTGGGCTGTGATCTTTGAACGGGATTCAAAATTGGGAGGGCGAACCTCTTTCTTGTTGTTGATCTGGGTTTGAGCGCCAGTCATTTCGACACGCATTTGGGCGATGGTTTGTTCGTTGTCTGAAAGTTGATCTACTTCCTTTTGGCTGATGGAGGCAAGTATTTCACTCAGGGTATGGGAGGTTATCAACTTTTCCAATTCTGATATGACAAGCGGGACAACGGTTGTATCCCACGGGAAGGGCACGCCAGAAGTGGCGGGCGGCGGCGGGGTGATGATGGTTTGATTGTAGACCAATGCCTGTACTGCTTTTTCATCGAAGAAATAGGCATCTTTTTCATCGTGGTCTTTTTCGGAATTTTGTTTGCGTAAAATGCTGAAGATGACCTTGATACCTTGAGCTTCAAGGGGAATGCCGTCTTTTGTGCGTGATTTTACAGAAAGTCCGCTGACGAATTGGTCTCGCAGGTTGATAATGGCATATTCACGTTTGCCAACTTCATCATGATTACCAATCTCGCGGATGCGCTCGAATCTGCCGAGCTTCCACGGGTCGTTACGGGGGTAGATGACTTCTGGCTGCCCATCTACTTTTTCGAGCAGGGCCACGTTATCTAAATTGACTTGGATCGAGCCGGGGCCGCCAATAAGAATGATTGGAGACTCTTCGTCACCTTCAGGTATTTTCCCTTCTTTGATGGTAATCTTTTCGTGGCCGTACCCAAAGGTAACTTCCTCTAAAAATTCGGCGGCAATATTTTCTTCGCTAATTTCATAGATATCTTCAAGGTACTGTGCCGCCATTTTTTTGGACAGGGTATAAACGACGAACAGCAAGGGGATATATTTCAAAAAGCTGATGCCAATGATGACGGCTCTGTGCAGATTTTCCTGAACAGAGAATATATACAAAACCATGGTCATGCCGCTCAGAATCAGCCAGATTGCGGCGAATGCAATGCTGCGCCATTTGACTCTGAATCCCACACTCTTGTCTGTAAGTCCGAAAAGGAGGGCGGCGATTTCGTCACGCTGTGCGTTCTTCATTTTCTGACCCCGGTTTGTGTAGCGTCTGCGCTGTTTTCCAGCAGCCATTTCCAGATGTCGTCCAGTTTTCTGAGCTCGCCTTCCATGTCGCTATTCATAGTGCTTTCGGTGAGGATGAAATCCCTGATCGGTTGAATCAGCAATTGAAGTGTCTTGAACGGGTTTTGCTGTGGCATGCTAACTTTGCCGCTGAATTTTTCAGATGCGATTCTGGCGAATTTTTTACTGGCTTCATCCCGGGCAGCGGTTTCGATGAGGGCTTCTTTTTCTTTGAGGAGGTTTTCCTCTTTTTTGGCAATGTTCATCCACTCTGCGCTCCATTGCTGGATCATCTGCATCTCGATGGCAGGGTCAAAGAGCACATTGTGGATGCGTACTTCCATGATTTCAAGCCCGCGAGATTGCAGTTGTTTATGCTCCAGGCTGTCGAGCCATTCACCAGTAGGGACGCCCGTATCATCCAATGCCACTACATGGCTTTGGCGAAGGCGATTGTTGATCATATCTTCAATGGTTTGCAGCCCGCTGATTTCTCCATGAGTGAACAAATCTTCAAGTTTGAACTTTCGGACATATTCACGCCAGAGATTTACGACCAGGTGAGCAGGGAGTTTGTTCCATTCCATGCGAGATTTGCTATTATCCGCTGTGTTTAGGCGAACCACTTCTCTTGTAATGGCGTTACGTACTGACTCAGGGTCAAAACCGTACTGAGATGTAACCCCGCTCTCGTTTGGTTTCAGTTCCTTGGGGCGTTTTATGCTGAATTTAATACTGATTGTGGGGGCAACTTCAAAGCCGTCACGAGTTAATCCCTCGGTTTGTTGGCGGCGATTTTGAAGTTCATTGTAATTTTTTTGAGCAGAGACTGGTGCTTGATTAAGGAAAGGCTGGTCGCTCGCAAGCGGACCGATGAACTGCCACTGCGCCCGCAGATCGACACTCCCTGCAATATATTCGTTTGGCTTTGTAAACTTGATTCCAGGCCCAACCGTACTTCGGATCTCGGTATCTGTCCGCAGCACAAGTGCGCTAGCAGAATCCAAAACGATTACTCCGGCACCTCGTTTTCCAGCTTCGCCTTCATGCTCGATCACTCGTCCATTTTTAACAAAGAGAGTTGGCCCGCGGTCGCCAGACTCAAATACTTTTACCCGCGTATGGATCTCACCGCGATCTTTTGGATTTTGGATGGGGAGCACGAATTGGGAGAAGAAATAAATCAACCAGTCTTGTAGGAAGTACGCCGCGCCAATGTCTATAAGGAGTATGCCAATACTGACATAGTAGTTAAATGGAATTTTCAACCCCAGCAATATTCCATGCCAGACGACCGTAGTGGTGATGATGACACCTATGGGCGTCTGTAAGAACGAACCGGTTCCGCTAAAAATTTTTCTCATTCCTATTGATTCTAAAGCAGAATCGGGCAATCCGCAAAGTGGGTATTAAGGGGGATACTCCGCAGGTTTTGCCACAGCGTACACAACACCAACAATCTGAATTCCCGTTTTCTCAATGTCGATGGGCGCGTAATCTGGATCATCGCCTGTTTCAAATGTCTGAGATATCAGAGTATTATTTGCTTCTTTATATTGTTTTATTATCGTCATTTGGGTGACAATATTTGGGTCAGGAAAACATGCGATCACAATATCTTTATCACGAGCGCTTTCATTGCGTTGAAAAAGCACAAAGTTATTGTCTTCAATTTTTAATTTGTTCATGCTCTTCCCTTTTACTTTGATCCATCCCCATTGGCCGCTGGCAGTGATGTTTATTCTTTTCTGTCCCAATCTAAGCGAATAGATATTATATAGAACTTCATTCAGTATGACCTGTTTTGTTTCAGTAAAGCTGTATGGCTCACGCTGTAATTCCATCCTTCCAGACGCACCGGCTTGAGCTTCGTGTTTGTAAACAGGTATGGATTGAATATGGATGAAGTCCTGGTCATCAGTTCGGCTTACATGATTCTTGCTCTCGTCCACATCCTCTGGTGCCGCCTCACCTTCGGACCGGACGCCTGACACAACAAATGAAAGTTTATTTACGGGATAGTTTTCATTCACTACTTTGACGGTTGGCGTCTTGTCTTCATCTTCTTGCTTCTCTTGAGTTCTAAAATTATTATCATGTTCCAATGCTGCTTCGATGTTGTTCATCAGAAGCGTATTGCCCATATTAGCAATTCTATTGTCAAATACTAATCTGACTTCCTGCCGTGCCTCATTTTCATTTTTGATTCTGACGGAGCTGGGAATCTTTGCTTCAACCAGTCTATAAGCAGTGATAATTTCCTTGCCTGCCCTGTCAAAATTCCCTTTGGCAGCATGGATCATCCCTGTCATCCAATGTGCAAGCGACCTATTTATATCGAAATCCCAAACTCGAAGTACTGCCCTGTTTAAAGATTGAGCAGCCTGCTCAAGTTCATTCAGCTCAAAATAACAACACCCAATAAGAAAATAGCGTAACCCTATATCATCATTATCTTTAATGCTTTCAATTGGAATCAAGAGGTTGATCCTTGTTATTTCATCCCTGATTCTTTGAGGTTCTTCAATGCTTAAACGAAGAAGCTCAATCCTAAGAGTTGAAATCCTTGGATTAATGGTTTGAAGAATCTGTAGAATTTCGTTGATTTCTTCTCTCATTTGTTACATCCTCTGTTTTACCTTTACCATCTTCGTCGCTGGACAGCCAAAGAGGGAATTTTAGAATTTCCTGCATCTTTTCTAGAAGCTCCAAAGATTCCTTTGCAATGTTTGCGCGTACTTGCGGACTTTCCAAACTGTGATCCAGATAGTTGGATAATGTAAGCAGCAGCGGTTCAGGAAAATTCGTAGCGTCGATATTTTCAAGGCTATTTGCAATGGAAACGATCAAGTCACGTTGCATTTCAGCGCGTGCTTTTTCGCGCAACCGAATTTGGTGAGCTTTCACTTCACCAGTTGCAATTGTGGAAAGATTCTTGCGTTCTACTTCCCATGTCCTTATTCGTTCCTGATTAACATGTGGAGGCATTTTTATGTTTGTAATTTGCAGCGATGAGAGCGTAACCCCATATTCCAGTAGCTTGAACTTGATTTTTTCTACAAGTTCTTGCATATTTTTTGTGGAAAGCAGCGGGCTTTCATTTCTGCTTTCCACAAAAAGCTCATCCAAATATTTACTGGCAATCAAAGAATTTAATGCCCCGATGGTGTTCCCTTTGGCAGATTGTATCCATTCGTTGGAATCCTTGCCGCTCTTAAATGTGAACTCCACAGCTTTACGAATTGATTCCGGGTCATACGGTATGAGTACATTTTCATCCCCTTCCTGTCTTTCTCTGCCAAGAAAATACTCGCCAATTCCCTCGATCTCTAGTTTTATTCCATCCTTTGTCCATACTTTAGATTGGAATTTCTCGTATTGTGGGCCAACATTAATAGCTGTGGCAATTCTTTCATCCCAATGCAGGAATGCTTGTCCTTGCCCGACTACACGCGAGAATTTTCCACCCCGTTCGATGTAGAGCGCATTTCCAGGTTGGATTTTCAATCGTACTGGCCCTCCAATGATGGATGACCAATGATCAGGCGGATCGAGCTTTCCATCTTTTACTGTAACTTCCCCGAATTTAAATAAATTAGACAGCGGCGGCGGAAATGCAGGTTTGCCCATTATTTTAAGGCTTGCAATCTCTTTTGCTTTCGTATTAGTAGATATGTTGTGAAAATATTCTAAAAATGTTGTAGCAGATTTAAATAGATAGCTTACTCCAATTCCTGTAAAAACTATGGGAATCAGAATCAATGAAACAACTGCTCCAATGGTTATCCCAATTGGGATGTACGTGTTTGCCAAATCCTGGATGACCTGACCAGCAAAAAGAATTAAAAATAGTAAAGGGAAAATGATGATAAAAAGGCTCGGAATCAAGATTGTCCCAACTTTACCCAGAGAATCAAAGTGTGCAGTTTTTTCAAGGTAAAGATCCTGCCACTCTTTAGGGATATTGGATGTTTTGAAAGGCATATCCGTTTATTCCTTTTTCTTTGGGTCGGTCAAAAAATGGTATTTTATATTTTGAAGGCTGTCTTTAGCTTTTGGGTCTTCTAAAGGCTGGTCTTCGAGTATTTTTTCCAGTGCGCCAACGAAGCGCATGGCAATGACGTAGCGAGGCAAGTTAGGATGCAAAGCGCGAGTTTGTTTTAAGCCATCTGCAATAGAGGAGAGCAGGATGGAGTGTGCGTATGTTTGTGCTTCCTGTTGAATTCGTTCAGACTCAGCTTGTCCATTGGCAAGAGACATGGCTCTATGCCTTTCCCATTCCACGCTCCAAGTGGCGATATTTTGTTGTTCCACTTCATCTCCCTTGGCTTTGTTGATGGTTTCATCTTTGGATGAAAAGTTAGCAGCTTTTGCGCTAAGAAGCGCAATTCCTATTTTTTGGAGGTCTTCCCTGACCAGGGATTTGATCTTTTCAGCAATTTCTTCCGATGCTGAACTTGTTTCGTTTTCTCGGACTTTCCATAAATCTTCAACACTTCTTTCTGAAAGTACCTCGCGGGCAGCTTCTTCTGCTAATGCCAATACATGGTCATCCCAACGCTGAGTCTGTTCTTCACCTTCTGTTGAAGTCTTTTTACTCCGGTAACTGAGTGCTGATCGCGCTCGGGCTTGTGAATATGGAAAGGCTCCATCCATATTTTCATTGGGGGACATTCCATCGCGAAGCATAATGTTGAAGCGTAATAAATCCAGATAACGTGCCCTTGTCCAGGTTTCGCTATCCAACGCGAAATTGATCGTAACATCTGCTTCAAGCGCAATTCCATCTTTGGAAATAACTTTAATAGTGGAATTGCGGGAACGGTTTCTTAAGTCTATGATTTCAAATGGCTGTTCGCCTTTTGAAAGGAATACCAACCCAGGCCCGCCTGCACGGAACTTAGGTCCATTGGAAATTCCAGCAATCTGATTAGGATAAGTCCATAGCAGGCCTTTGAGGTTCTTCCAGAAAGAAGGGGCACCATCGATTCTTTTTTCCGCTTCTTTCTCGTTAATGGAGACGGTTTTCCAGAGAGGGAGTTGTAAACCCCACAAATAGGAAATGAAAACCTCAATCCTTTTTCGTCTTTCGGTTTTATCATCAGGATTGGAAAAAGGGATTATTGAGAGAGCGATGCGGGAAGATATATAGTAATAGATGATTAGCAGAGGAACAGCAATTGCAAGAATGCCAACCCAGCGATCGATCAGCCAGCTAATGAATAAAAGCGAAAAGTGGAATAGAAAAGATTTAATTCCGCGTAATTCGGCTTGCTTTCTTTTTTGGAAAAAGATAAAGCCTATTACAAATATTTCCGCCCAGCGTACCCAGCGTGCTAATTCATCTACTTGTTGGAATGATTTCTCGAGATAATAAGGAAATCCCCAAAATATTCCAGCGGCTACCAGGACTTCGAGCGCGTAGATAAATGAAAGATAAATACCGTAAAAAAGTCCTTCTTCCTTTGTGGTTTTGAGGATATATTTTACAACGAGGCTGATCAGCGCCAGAATGCTGCCCCCCGTAATAATAACGCCAATGATCGTATTAAGCTTACCCGTCAGTTCAAAAAAAACGCCCACCATTTTATCGCCACCTGTAATGAAATTGACATGAAGTAGTATATACTTCTCTAAAAGCCCTTGTCAAGAACAAATGTCATGCTTACCCTCGAATTCCACTGCCACACTCATGCATCAAAAGACTCTCTCACCCGCCCCGTGGACTTAGTTAAAGCCGCACGGCGCAAGGGATTGGATCGGCTTGTCATCACTGACCACAATTCGATTGCGGGGGCATTGGAGGCACAGGCGATTGACCCGGAGTTGGTGATCGTGGGGGAGGAGATCATGACGACGAAAGGGGAAATTCTCGCTGCGTATGTGACAGAGGAGATTCCGCCGTTCCTTTCGCCGCAAGAGACGATTCGCCGATTGAAGGAGCAGGGAGCGTTTATTAGCGTGTCACACCCGTTCGATGAGATGCGAGCAGGTGGATGGTTGGAAAATGATCTGTTGGAGATCATCCCGTTCGTGGATGCGATCGAAGTCTACAACTCGCGTTGTATGCTGCCGCGGTTTAACCGCTTGGCAAAGGCGTTTGCAT
>CAZHOX010000065.1:0-16394 GCA_964534345.1 uncultured Anaerolinea sp. | reverse complement strand
ATTGCTCTCATTGTAGAGAGGGACGGCAGCCTCACAGTCCGTGCGCCAAAGCGGGCGGCAGTTATGGATATTCAATCCTTTATTTTAGAGAAGCAGGGCTGGATCCTCCGTACCCGAGAGAGATTCATGTCTTTGAAAGAGGTACCTAAAAAGGAATATAAAGACGGGGATACGTTCCTCTATTTAGGGAATATGTATGGATTATCTCTGGTCAAACCGCAGCGGCCTGCCTTGAAGTTTGAGAATGGCTTTACTCTTGGGAGTTCTGCGCAAAGCAGCGGCGAGCGTTTCTTCACGCAATGGTATAAGGAACAGGCGTATAAGGTCATTGCAGAGCGTGTGAGGGTATTTTCAGACCAGTATGGATTTGTGCCGAAGCAGGTGAAAATTTCCTCTGCGAGAACGCGCTGGGGGTCGTGCAGCCCCGATGGGATTTTGAATTTTACGTGGCGGCTGGTGATGGCTCCGCTGGATGTGATCGATTATGTGGTTGTGCATGAACTGGCTCATTTGCGTGTGAAAAATCACTCCAGCAGGTTTTGGCATGAGGTGGAAAGAATCATGCCGGAATATAAAGACCGCAGAAAATGGCTGCGTTTGCATGGGGAAACTTTAAGCTTGTAATTTTTTTTTATGGGTGGCTGGCCGTTGTATCCTTTTTAGAAGTGGGAAAATGTATTTCGAGACAGAACCATGCGTGGGCGCGGTTGGAAGCGAGGGAGCAGGTAGGGGAATCCCTTATGGAAAATATAATCCAAGCATGTGAAAATTGAAATCGTCTGCATCGATTTAATGGAGTTTTTTATGTCAGCGAAATTAACAAAATCACAACTGGAAGCAGAGTTAGAGAAGGCTCAAAAACGCATCGTTGCCCTGGAGAGTATGGGAAATGGTACGGATACTCCAGATAAAAATGAATTTAAGAGTAGTGAGGAGCAATTCCGCCTGCTGGCAGACAATATGAGCGACATCGTTTGGCTCATGGACATGGACCTGCAGGTTTTCTACATTAGCCCTTCAACAGAAAAGATTCAGGGGTATACGCTTGAGGAATTGCGCGCCATGAGCCTAGAAGAACAGTTAACCCCAGAATCGTATGAGAGGGCGATGGCGTTGTATGCCGAAAGTCTTTCTCCTTCAAATATTTCACAGCCAGGCACGAGCTTGGAACGCGACATTGACCTTGAGTTTTACAAAAAAGACGGGTCCACATACTGGAGCAGTAACACGTTCAAAATTATTTTGAATGAAGATGGGCAGCCCAGCATGATTCTCGGGGTTGGACGCGATATTACCAATAAGAAAATTGCCGAGGAGAAGCTCCTTAGAAGCGAGGAAAGATATCGAAATATTGCTGAGGATATGCCTGCTTTGATCTGCCGTTTTAAGGCAGATGGGACATTAACCTTTGTTAATTCCTTTTACAGCAACTATTTCAACACCACTGCCGAAAAACTAATAGGGAGTAATCTTTTCTTGCTCATTCCAGAGTCGGAAAGGGAATTTGTTCAAAACAAATATTTATCGCTCAATCTAAAAAACCCTTTCATCACATATGAATATAAGATTATCGATGCAGATGGCAAAGTGACCTGGCAAAGGTGGACAGACCGCGCTCTCTTTAATGAACAAGGTGATGTGGTAGAGTATCAATCCATTGGGGAGGATATTACCGAAAGCAAACAAGCCGAGCAGCAAGTGGCTGAAAGTGAATCTCGCTTCCGTGCACTGATCGCGAACACAGGCGATTTGATCGTTGTGATAGATGCTCAGGGAGTTATTACGTTTGCCAGCCCATCTTCTGAACTGATCTTTGGGTATAAACCTGAAGAAGCCGTGGGTAAAAATTTTATTGAATGGATACACCCCGAAGATGTTGAAGAAGCCCTTATCGCCTTGGGAAGCCGCAATAAAATTCCCGGGACCGCTCCTAAAAGCATTCTGGTGCGCGGGCGCCATAAAGATGGCTCGTGGCGATATGTGGAAACTCTGGGGACAAACCTGCTGGATGACCCAGCAGTCAAAGGCATTGTACTCAACGTCCATGATGTGACAGAACAACAACGCGGTGAGTTGGAAAAGCAGGTGATCTATGAGATCATGCAGGGAACGGCTTTCTCGCATAACCTGGATGAATTCCTTGGGTTGGTGCATTATTCCATTAGCCGCATTCTGCGAGCTGACAATTTTTTTGTAAGTTTGCATAACTCGTCCACCGGATTTTTTGAAGATGTATATTGTGTGGATCAATTTGATGAAGTCTTTGAGCCTTCCACTCGTGAGGGCACGCTCACGTCCTATATTTTCCGAACGGGAAATCCCCTGCTTGCCACAGAGGAAAAGTTCAAAGAGTTAATTGCCCTAGGGGAGGTACACCTGGTAGGGGTTGACTCAAAATCATGGATCGGAGTTCCGCTCAAAACGGCAGGCAAAACCATAGGCGTAATGGCGATACAGGATTATGTAACAGCCGGACTGTACACCGAAAGGGAACTTGCTTTCCTCGCTTCCATCTCAGGGCAGGTTGCTTCTGCAGTGGAGCGGAAACAAGCTGAAGAACGGTTGCACGAAAGTGAAAAACGGTTCGTAACCGCCTTTGAAAATGCTCCAGTTGGAATGGTGCTGGCCGATACCACTGGCAAGATGTTCAAGGTCAATCAATCTTTTTGTAATTTACTTGGATACACAGAAAATGAGTTGGTTTCAAAAAACTTTCGGGAAATTACCCACAAAGACGATCTGGAATCTGATCTGAAAAATCTTGCGCAATTGCTGGAGGGAAAAGCTCAATCTTTCCAAAAGGAAAAGCGCTACCAGCATAAACTTGGGCATTATGTCTGGGCGAAGTTAGCGATTACGTTGGTAAGAAATGACGAGAATACGCCGATTTACTTTATTAGTCAAATTCAAGATATTACTGAAGCCAAGAGTGCTGAAGAAGCCTTACGCCATGCAGAAGAAAAGTACCGCACGATCTTTGAAAATTCGCTGGAGGGTATATTTCAAAGCACGCCTGCTGGACGCTTTATCACTGTAAACCCGGCTTTGGCTTCCATGTGGGGATATGATTCTCCTGAAGACCTGATAACAAGTGTTACCGATATTGCACATCAGATCTATATGGACCCTGAAGTTCGCGAAGAACATATGCGTTTATTGAAAGAGCATGATGGCAACCTAACCGGCTTCGAATATCAGGCAATTTGCAAAGATGGCAGTGTGATCTGGGTTTCAGAAAGCGTACATTCCATAATGGATGAGGACGGCGCACTTCTCTATTATGAAGGTACGGTCGAAAATATTTCCTCCCGCAAACATGCCGAAGAAGAACTGCGGAACAGGGAAGCTTCATTACAGGCAGTCTTACAATCTACAGCAGATGGTATTCTCGCCATCAACTCGGAAAACAAAGTACTTTACGCCAATGAACGTTTTGCCGAGATGTGGCTGATACCGCAATCAATATCGACCGGCCAGGATGACGCCACCTTACTTCAATATGTTCTAGATCAACTTATTGACCCAGAGAAGTTTCTTCGAGAGGTTCAGGAATTATACCGATCTGACAAAGACAGTTTCGATACGTTGTACTTCAAAGATGGAAGAGTATTCGAACGGCTATCTCATCCCATGCTGATAGAAACAAAGCAGCTAGGCAGAGTCTGGTCATTTCGCGATGTCACCGAACACAGACAGGCAAGTGAGACTCTTAAGGAAAATGAAAAACGTTATCGCAGCCTGTTTGAAGATTCGCCGATTTCTCTTTGGGAGGATGACTATTCCGAGGTCAAACGCAGGTTAGACGAATTAAAGCACGAGGGCATTACAGACTTCAGTGAATATTTTATAAAGCAGCCTGAAGCGTTAGCTGAACTTTCAGCCCTTATTAAAATTTTGGATGCGAATGTATCCTCAATAAAACTATTTAACGCAAAAGACAAACAAGAACTTTTGCAAAACGCGAAGCATCTTCTTGCGCCAGAAGTAATTGACAGCCGTGAAATGATAAATCTGGCAAATGGTCTGACCCGTTTCGACTGGGAGGGAATAAACAAAAAATTAACAGGCGAGCAAATGAACATTAAACTCACCTGGTCTGTAGCTCCTGGGCACGAAGGTGATCTTTCCAAGGTAATCATCTCGATCGTGGATATTACCGAGCGCAAACAGGCAGAAGCAGAGATCAGCAGGCAGCTTTCTGAGCTGGAAACATTGTACGAAAGCGGCCTTGCCATCAGTCGTTTGCTCTCCCCCAAGGAGATCGCCCAAAAGGTGATCGATATCCTTGATCGAAGAATGAACTGGCATCATATTGCCATCCGCCAGTATGATTCTAAAACTAACAGCGTGAACCTGCTCGCGTTCAACCGGCCAGATATCAGCGCGAATGAAGCGGAAGCATTTATCGATAAAATGAACAAGATCATTTCCACTCCAAATCAGGGATTGAGTGGCTGGGTAACGTTGAATGGGACGTCCATCCGCGTACCCAAGGTAAAAAACGATCCAAGATATGTGGATGTATTTTCTGAAATCAAATCGGGGGTTTATGTGCCGCTCAAAATTGGCGAACGGGTCACAGGTTCGGTTGCTGTAGAAAGCGTACAAGAGGATGCGTTCACAGAAAACGACGAACGCCTGTTGGAAACCCTTGCCGGGCAGGCTGCCATTGCCATTGAAAATGCCACCCTGTTCCTGACCACACAAAAAGAGATCATGGAACGGCAGCAGGCACAGGCAGCGCTTCAGGTACAGGCTAGAGAACTACTTCAATTAAACAACCAGCTTGAACAACGCGTGAAAGAACGCACCGCAGAGATCGAACTCACCCGCAAGAGACTTCAGCTGGCAACCGACGCAGCCGGACTGGGCATTTGGGAATGGGAAATTGCAACCGGCAAAGTAACATGGGACGCGCAAATGTACCGTATTTATGGGGTTACCCCCGATGAATTTGACGGGAATATTGAGACCCAATTGAAGTTCATTCACCCTGAAGATCAAAATTTTCTAATGTTGGAAGCTCAAAAGATCATCCAAAACAAGGAAAGCAATTTCAAGATCGAACATGGCATCATTCGTAAAGACCATCAAAGCCGCCAGCTGCTTGAGCAGGCTGTAGCGATCTTTGACGAAAAAGGGTTTCTGGAAAATATCATCGGCATTGTGGACGACATCACCCCGCAAAAGAAAGCCGAACAGGATTTACGCGAAAGCGAAGCCTACGCACGAAAGTTATTCGACGCATCTCCAGACCCCATATCTGTATCTGACACATACGGCATGATGATCGACGTCAACCGCCTGTTTGAGCAGCAGTTTCGGATTCGGCGTGAAGAGGTTCAAGGCAGGCATATTTCAGAATTGAATATCTTCCCACCTGAACAATTGATGAAATTCAACACCTACATTATGGATGTTGTAGGCGGAAAAAGTGTCCCTCCTGTTGAACTTGTTTTCAATCACCCAGATGGAGAAATGCACACGCTCGAAATGAACTCCTACCCCATTGAAGTTAAGGGCACCCAACTGGTTTTAAGCACCACTCGTGATATTACCGTCCACAAAAAAGCTGAAGATTCTCTGCGTGTGGCCAACGCCGAAATGGAACGCGCACTGCGCATAAAAGATGAATTCCTTGCAAACATGAGTCACGAACTGCGCACCCCACTTAACGCTGTCTTGGGCATGGCAGAAAGCCTTGAAGAACAGATCGCAGGGCCGCTTAACGAGAAACAGCTCAAATACATTCGCACCATAGACGAAAGCGGAAAGCACCTGCTGGAGCTCATCAACGATATTCTCGACCTCTCAAAGATCGAAGCCGGACGGCTGGAATTAAATGTCTCACAGGTGTCGGTTACTTCTCTTTGCGAAGCGAGCATGCGCATGGTGAAAGAACAGGCATTGAAGAAAAACCAGCAAGTATCCCTGATAATAGACCCGGAAGTAAAGTACATTATGGGAGATGAGCGCCGCCTCAAGCAAGCTCTCGTGAACTTGTTGAGCAACGCGGTCAAATTCACCCCGAACGATCAGCAGGTTGGCGTGGAAGTTAAGGGAAACATCCGAACCCAAACCGTCACTTTTACCGTGTGGGATAAAGGTATTGGCATGGCGCCTGAAGATCTAAAGCTTATCTTCAAACCCTTTATTCAATTAGATTCCGGTCTGGCACGCGAATATTCAGGCACAGGGCTGGGGCTGGTATTGGTGGCGCAAATGATACGCCTGCACGGTGGCAGCGTAAGTGTGGAAAGCAAACAGGGAGAGGGCAGCCGCTTCTCCTTCACATTGCCCTGGGTGGATGTGGCGGGAGGTGCATTTGCAAAGATACTGCCACAGAAAACCGAAACAGCCGAAGAGGTTGAAGAGAAGCGAAAGAAAAAAATACTTATCGTTGAAGACACTGATTCCATCATCATGTTATTAAGTGAATACCTGCGTTACAAAGGCTATCAAATCATTGTCGCTCGGAATGGAATGGAAGGTGTGGAACTTGCAAGCAAGGAAAAGCCTGACCTGATCCTCATGGATGTGATGATGCCGGTCATGAATGGCGTGGAAGCCACCGAAAAGATCCGCGCCGAAAAAGATCTGCGGGATATTCCGATCATCGCATTAACTGCGCTTGCCATGGCTGGTGACAAAGAGCGCTGCTTGAAGGCAGGCATGAACGACTATCTGAGCAAACCGGTTCAAATGAAAGAGTTGGAAGACCTGATCTTAAAACACCTCCAGCTTTTAAATAAAAAAAATACGCCTCCTACTTAACGGAGAACGGATTCTGTTTCTGGCGCATCAACCAACCCGATAGATGCGCCAGAAACACATGCTACTTTAGGGGCCCACTAAAATAAATTATTGGAGTTTACATGGGCAAAAAGACAAAAGCAGAGTTGGAAGAAGAGCTAGCCTGGGCTAATCAAAAAATTTCCGCATTGGAAAATCACCTCCTGCAAATAAATGAAAACGAACTTCGCGTGAGCGAAGAAAAATACCGATTGCTGGCTGAAAACATGTCCGATGTCGTATGGGTGTTGGATACTTCCAACATGACGTTTAAATACGTCAGTCCATCCATTGAAAAATTACGCGGCTACACAGTGGAAGAGGCGCTGAGCCAAAGTTTTAGAGAGCAAATGGTGCCAGAATCGTTTGCGGCCATCATGGCAAAATACCCCAAACGAATGGAAAACTTTTTAGCAAACGACCCTGCAGCAGTAACAAAAGTAGATGAGGTGTTGCAGCCGCGCAAAGACGGTTCCACAGTTTGGACAGAAGTTGTATCTACCTTCATAAGGAATAAAGACGGCGGGCTGGATATTCTGGGCGTATCACGAGATATTTCAAAAAGAAAACAAGCAGAAAGAACATTGAGGGAGAATGAGGCACACCTGCAAAGTTTCTTTGAAAATGCAGGCAGCTTGATATGGATCAAGGATATGGAAGGACGCTTTGTCTCCATAAACAGATTAACAGAAACATCTCTTGGAATCCCACGCGAACAGATCATCAATAAAACCGTGCATGATATTTTTCCACAAAAGGAGGCGGACCCCTACACAGCGAATGACCAACTGGTGCTAAAAACCGGCCAGATCATGGAGTTTGAAGAAACAGCCATGCTAAACGGCATTTTGCATTCCTATTCATCAACCAAATTCCCATTGCGGAATTCGCATGGCAACATCTATGCTCTGGGAGCCATTTGCACCGACACCACTCACCGCAAACAGGTTGAAACAGCCCTACGTGAAAGTGAAGAAAAATACCGCAACCTGGCTGGAGAACTTGAACAACACGTTATAGAAAGAACAAATGAAATTCATAGTGTTCAACGCCGTTTGGAAGTTGCCACCAAAGCTGCTGAATTAGGCATTTGGGATTGGAACATCCTTACCAACCAATTAATTTTCGACGAGCAAATGCACGCCATTTATGGCACTACACCAGACACTTTTGATGAGACGATCGAAGGATTCATAAAAATCGTCCACCCGGAAGATGCCAACAACTTAATGTCTCTCGCTCAAGCTGTGCTGCATGGAGAACCTCACTATCATGTGCAGTATCGAATCATCCGTGAAGATAAATCGGTACGGCATATCAAAGCATATGGCACAGTACTACAAGATAAATTTGGAAAAGCAGAGCATGTCATTGGCGTTGTCATGGACATTACGCAGGACAAAGAAGCCGAAGAAACTCTGCGCCTCGCAAACCTGGAACTGGAACGCGCCATGCGCGTGAAAGATGAATTCCTTGCCAACATGAGCCATGAACTACGCACCCCGCTCAACTCCATTTTGGGAATTTCTGAAAGTCTGGAAGAACAAGTGGCAGGGCAGATCAACGAAAAGCAAGGAAAATATCTGCGCATCATCAGCGAAAGCGGACACCACCTGCTTAATCTGATCAACGACATCCTCGACCTCTCAAAGATAGGAGCAGGCCGTTTGGAATTGAGCCTCTCCCAGTTTTCGGCAGAGACGCTTTGCCAGTCTAGTATGCGTATGATCAAGGAACTCGCTCAAAAAAAACAACTAACCGTTACCTGCAAATTGGACGATAAAGTTAAAACCATTTATGGAGATGAAAGACGTCTCAAACAGATCCTGGTAAACCTATTAAGCAACGCTGTAAAATTCACACCCGAAGGCGAAAGTGTAGGGTTGGAAATAACAGGAAATGTGGAGGAAAATCAAATCACCATTTGTGTATGGGATAACGGCATAGGCATTTCAGAACAAGACCTCTCCCGCCTCTTCAAACCTTTTGTGCAATTAGATAACCGATTTTCTCGTGAAGCAGGCGGCACCGGATTGGGGCTGATGCTCGTCGCACAATTGGCACGCCTGCATGGTGGAAATGTCAGCGTACAAAGTCAGTTGGATAAAGGTAGCCGCTTCACGATCAACCTGCCCTGGCATACAGACCCGATCAATGTTCAAGATACACAGCCTGCTGGAGAAAATAACCCCACGGCTGCAAACTTACCCACACAAAATTTAACCGCCAAAATATTATTGGTGGAGGATATGGAATCCATCATCCTATACATGCAAGATTATCTTGAAGCAAAAGGACATCAAGTCACTGTGGCACGCAACGGGTACGAAGGTACAGTATTCGCAAAAAACCTACTGCCTGATATTATTCTGATGGATATTCAAATGCCCAGCATGGATGGCTTTGAAGCAACAAGAAGGATCAGAGCAGAAGCATCCCTAAAAAACACTCCGATCATTGCACTAACTGCGCTCGCCATGCCGGGAGATCGTGAGAAATGTATTCAAGCTGGAATGAACAACTACCTGAGCAAGCCTGTCGATCTTAAAGAATTAAACAGGCTGCTCAATCAATACGTCGCTCACAAAGGAGAGCAATTTGAACAGTAAGGTTCTGATCGTCGATGACGAACCCACTGCGCTTGCCACCATGGAAGCCATTCTCACCGGAGATGGCTACCAGCTCGAATTTGCGTCCAACGGGAATACTGCAATTGAAAAAGCCGAACAACTATTACCAGACTTGATCCTGCTGGATGTGATGATGCCCGGCATAAATGGATTCGAAGTTTGTCAACGCCTCCGTGCCACGCCGAAACTTGCTGAAGTCCCGATCATCATTCTCACAGCCCTGGACGACCGTTCCTCCCGCCTGCAAGGGATTGAAGCAGGCGCAGATGACTTCTTAATAAAGCCTGTAGACCGCCAGGAACTACGTCTGCGTGTTGGTACCATTTTGCGATTAGACCGCTATCGTACCCTTTCTATTCAAAGAGAGAACCTTCGCAAAATGGCAGAGCATGTGGTCAACGCCCAGGAACAGGAACGCAAACGCCTATCCCGTGAACTGCATGATGACCTTGGGCAGGCATTGATCGCTCACATGTTGCGCCTTCAAAACCTGCGGGCTGAAATCCCTATTCAAGATGAACAGATCAACAAAGAGTTGGACGGTTTGATCGCAGACACCAGCCAAACCATTGGAAAGATGCGCCAGCTCGCACAAGATATTCGCCCGACCATGCTGGATACGCTTGGGCTGAAGACCACCCTACAAAACCATTGCCGTGAATACAGTATTCGAACCGGCCTGCCAGTAACGCTGGAAATAGATGAAAGACTCCCCGAACTTTCAGATATATACTCGATCACGCTCTACCGGCTTTTACAAGAAACCCTGACCAATGTTATTAAACACTCAAAAGCCAATCATGTTTGGGTGGAACTCACAATGGATGAGCAGGAGATCATTCTAACCGTGCAAGATAACGGGCAGGGGTTTATCAAAGATCAGACTACCATAGCCAAAGGAATTGGGCTGACCGGCTTGCACGAAAGGCTATTCCTTGTGGGCGGTAAATTACTAGTCACATCTGCACGTGGAAAGGGCACCATTATTTCGGCACACCTGCCCATTGAGACGCAGGTAAAGGAACAGACATGATTCGAGTTCTACTTGTTGAAGATCATGCCCTCGTTCGGGCTGGTTTGCGAGCGCTATTGGAACGGGCAGGTGATATTCATGTCCTCGGAGAAGCCCCAAATGGACAGGAGGGTGTAGAACTAACCAAGGAACTTAAACCAGATGTTGTCATTATGGATATCATGATGCCCCGCCTAAATGGCATTCAGGCAGCAGAACATATTCAGAGCATGAAACTATCAGCACAAGTTCTTTTGCTCTCCATGTATTCAGAGGAAGGACTTGTCCACCAGGCACTGCAAAGCGGGGCAAAAGGGTACGTTTTGAAGACCTCCGTGAGCGAAGAATTATTGGAGGCTGTACGCAGTGTGGCACGCGGAGAAACCTACTTAAGCTCTGCGATCTCCTCCATTGCCACAGATGGAACTCTTCACACCAATGCCTCACAAAGTAAAAATCCATTGGATAACCTATCTCCGCGCGAAAAAGAGATCCTACAATTAATAGCCGAAGAACATACCAGCATCGAAATTGCACAAATGTTATTTATCAGCGAAAAGACAGTTGAGAAACACCGCGCCAATCTAATGGAAAAATTGCATGTACGCAACCTTGCTGGCCTGGTTCGGCTTGCCATTAAGTATGGATTGATTGATAAGAATCTGTAAGTAAAATGGGGAATTCCCTGTATGGCGGATTTTGCCATGGAAAAATATACTTATGACGATAAGGAGTAAATCATGTCCAGCACAATCTTAATCGTAGATGATGAAATTTCAGGTTTGCATACCCTCGAATCCATTTTGGATGGGCAGGGCTATCAGATCGTAATGGCCCAAAGCGGGCCGGAAGCCCTGGAAAAAACGCGCGCATTGTTGCCAGATGTGATTCTGCTGGATGTGATGATGCCAGGCATGGACGGTTTCGAAGTTTGCCGCTCCATTCGAAATGACCCGCTGCTCGCCGAGATACCGATCATCATGCTTACCGCTTTGGATGATCGAAAATCCCTTTTGATCGGGCTTGAATCTGGCGCTGATGATTACATCACCAAACCGTATGACCGCTATGAATTACGCGCCCGCCTGCTTGGTATTACCCGCCTAAACCGTTATCGAAAATTACTGAATGAACGCGCCAATCTCGAAGAGGCGCATGAAAAATTATTATCGGCGTACGATGCAACGATCGAAGGCTGGTCTCATGCAATGGACTTGCGAGACAAAGAAACAGAAGGCCACACGCTGCGAGTGACTGAATTATCAGAAAAACTCGGCAAAATCATGGGCATAGAAAACGAAGAGCTTGTATATATGCGCCGCGGCTCACTGCTGCATGATATTGGGAAACTTGGCGTACCAGACGCCATCCTCCTGAAGCCGGACAAATTAACGGATGAAGAATGGGTGATCATGCATCAACACCCAAAATATGCCTATGACATGATCCAGCCCATTGAATACCTTAGGCCAGCTTTGGACATTCCCTATTGCCATCACGAAAAATGGGATGGCAGCGGTTACCCGCGCGGATTGAAAGGAAATGACATTCCACTTCCGGCCCGCATTTTTGCGATCATTGATGTGTGGGATGCGCTGACATCTGACCGCCCCTACCGCCCGGCATGGGACAGAAAAAAAGTACTGGAATATATTAAGAATCAGTCTGGAAAACATTTCGACCCGCACGTTGTAGATCAATTTATCAAGATGATGGAGCTTGAATCCTGATAAAATTAATACATGAAATCACTCTCTGAATCCCTTATTGAAATCCGCGAACACAACGGACCCGACTACCAACCCTTAATAGATTATCAGAACTGGCGTGTGGCGATCATCAATTACACCCCCGACCTCATGCCAGAGAAGATCAACCGAATGCAAAAACATACAGAGACCGATGAGGTCTTTGTATTAATGACTGGACGATGTATTTTATTTATCGGTGAAGGGGAAGAAGCAGTTACCAAAGTCCATGCTGTGGATATGGAGCCGTACAAGGCATATAACGTAAAACGAGGCGTTTGGCATTCGCACACCTTCAGCAATGACGCTCGTGTGCTGATCGTGGAGAACCGAGATACAGTGTACGAAAACTCTCCGTTCGTGCCATTGTCAGCCGAACAACAAAAAGAAATCGTAACATTTACAAAAGAACTCTGGGGCTAAAAAGAAGAAAGAGGAAAGATTTCCACAGTCTTTCCTCTTTCTTCTTTATTTTTTCTTTTTACCCAAACTCAAACGTCGGCATTCCTTCAACCTTCGTATTCACTTTGAACAGCCCGCCTGAGAGCGGGTATTTTTTTAGGTCCGCTTCGCTCATGCCTTTTCGCGCAGAAGTGACGTACAGCTCATTTCTATCTTTTCCGCCAAAGACACAGGCTGAAGATTGCAATGCAGGGATGGCGACCTGCTCCAGCAATTTGCCTGAATTCGGATCCCACTTTGTGACCTGTGCCCCACCCCACATGGCAACCCAGAGATTGCCGTCCATGTCGGAGGTCATGCCGTCAGGCCAGCCAAGAGGTTGAGGGAAATGGATCACAGCACGTGGGTTTGCAATTTGACCTGTGCTCACATCGTAATCAAAGGCTTTTACTTCACGAGTGGGAGTATCAATGTAGTAAAAAGTTTTGTGGTCGGGGCTCCACGCGAGACCGTTGGAAATAGTCACATTGCCGAATAAAGTTTGCGTTGTCTTTCCGTCAAATGAATAGAATGAGCCGTTGGGGTCTTTCTCGTTCATATCCATTGTGCCGGCGAGGAAGCGGCCAGCGGGGTCACATTTGCCGTCGTTGACGCGGTTGGTAGCTGATTCACTCAAAGCGGCGAGAACTGTCTGCTGGGACGAATCAGGCGCAAAGTCCACGAATGAGGCGCGGCTTTCGCTTCCGCTCAATCCAAGGATCAAGTTCCCATTTTTGCATGGGGCAAGGCAGCCAATGAGATCATCCAATTGGGCAAGGAGTTCAACGCCCGCATAAATCCTTTTTTCAAGAATATCGACCCAGTACAAAGTTTGGGTCTTCGCATCCCATGCGGGGCCTTCGCCCAGCGTGGCTTTTGCATCAAGGAGCAATTCAGCATTCATATTAAAACCAATTCCGTTTGTAGAAGATATAAGTTGCAGCGGCAGTCAGAAAAAGAGAGATACCGATCACCGTTAAGAACGCAAGCGGATGTCCCTCGCCAGGCAGGGCGACGTTCATTCCGTAAAATGCCGCAACGATAGCGGGCATGTTGAGAATGATCGTGAGCGCAGCCAGCGCCTTCATGACCACATTGAGGTTGTTGGAAATTATTGAAGCGAAGGCATCCATCATCCCTGAAAGAATTTCAGTGGCAATACTGGTCATTTGAATGGCTTGCTGATTTTCAGTGAGCACATCCTCAAGCAGGTCTTGATCTTCTTCGTAGTAATTAAAAAGCTGTGTCTTTTGCACACGTTCCATCATCACTTCGTTGGAACGAAGTGCAGTGGCGAAATAAGTAAGGCTCTTTTGATATTTAAGGAGTTCAAGCAGTTCGCGGTTCTGTGTGGATTTCTGCAAACGGTCTTCCACGGCTTCAGTGGCGCGGTTGATCTCACGCAATAAATTCAAATAACGCGCAGCAGTTTCGAGGAAGATATACAAAGCAAGGCGGTAGCGTTTGCCTGTTTTCATCAAACGATACTTGCCATTCGTTAAAACTTTTATGATGTCGCTTTCATAGCGGCAGACAGTGATGATGCGGTTGCCGAGAATCATAATTCCCAGCGGCACCGTTGTATATGGAATATCACTTTCAGGCTGATGAATGGGAATACGAAGCAGGATGAAGGTATATTCTTCATCGCGTTCCATGCGGGGCATCTCGTCCTGGTCGAGGGAATAATTAATATAATCCATCTCCATCCCCCAGTTCACCAACTTTTCCATTTCTTCGGGCGTTGGGTCCACCACATTCACCCATGCGCCGTTGGCAATCGTTTCTATCTTTTCAAGCCCCTGCTCGGTGGTTTTACAAATGGTCAGCATGACTGCCTCCTTACGTGAATTTACATCACGCAGAGGCATACACCTGTTACGTGATGGGTATTAACAGATTAAACACGGGCCACCCACCTATACTAGGCGGGTTATTATCAGAATTACCTAAGTCGCTCTCGTCAGTCGTATACATGATTTCTTAACCGCGCCAATTTTACGCCCGTTGATGGAATTGCACAACCATTCAACATGATAATTCCCTTACATGATGTTCACCCCGCCTCAGACTTAACCGCAGCCTGATTCAACAGCCCAAGCAGAATCTCCCCGCTGCATACCCGCCCGACGATGAACCGTCGGGCTACTATTACAAACCCCGCTAAAGCGGGATGCATCCCCAAAAATTAAATCCTCTTCAAATATGCCAACGCCTGAAATAACACTGCCACATTCAGCGCGTGGAGGAACTTCCCCTGCGCCGCCATTTTGATCAACTCATCCAGTGGCACAAGTTGAACCTCGATCTCCTCGGCATCATCCAGATGCTGTTCGCCTGTTAATTCCACATCTGTAGCGAGGTAGCAATACAAAGTATTGTGCTGAATGGCAGGGTTCGGGTACAACCTGCCTACCTCGATGATATTCCCCGCCGAATACCCCGTCTCTTCCATCAATTCACGCTTCGCCCCTTCCAACGGATCCTCGCCCTTATCCACTACGCCGCCGGGGAGTTCCAGCAAAACCTCCTGCACGCCGTGGCGATATTGTTTAACGAGTACCACTTCATTATTTTTCGTGATCGCAACCACATTTGCCCATGCATCAAATTCCAAGACAAAGGCTTTGTACTCCTTACCGCTCGGCAGTTCGCAGGTATCCATGCGGAATTTTGGGAATGGGTATTTTGATTCGAGCACTTTCCAAGGGGTAATGGACATATCGTACGCCTCCTCTTTACTTCATAGAATTAACCGACCTTCCAACCCGCCCATTATAATTTCCCCATGCCTATTACTACTGACTCCGTCCGAACGTATTACGATGAGAACACCAATTTATTTCTAAAATTCAGCGGACACAAGCAAGCACAAAACATCCACCGCTCATTGTGGAATGACAATATCAAAACGCTGGACGAAGCATTAAACTTCTCCAATTCTCTCATCCTCAAAGAAATAGAATCCACACAGCCAGGTTCCGCCCGCATCGCAGACCTCGGCTGCGGAGTTGGCGCGAGCCTGTTCTACATTCACCCGCGCTTACACAACCCTGCCCCCGCCCTTGGATTAACTCTCAGCCCTGTGCAGGCGCGGCTCGCACAAGACTCTGCAAAACAACTTGGCTTGCAAGATCACATCCGCTTCGCCGAAGGTGACTTCACCTCCGTGCCCCTCCCAAGCCAATCACTCGATGCAGTCTATTCGGTTGAAGCCGTCTGTCACGCAGTTGACCCTGAAAAATATTTCCGCGAAGCCAGCCGACTTTTACGCAAAGGCGGCAAGCTCATTCTCGTGGATGATTACCAATCGGCGCGTACATTCAACAAGCACGAACAAAAATGGCTCAACGCCTACATAGACGGCTGGTACGTCCCCGGTGTGCGGACTGTGGAGCAGGTCATTTCCTTCGCCAACAAAAACGGACTTCAACTGAAGAAGAACGAAGAACTCACGCCTCATCTTCGTCTGCGCAACCTGCCTGATTTTCTTGCCAGCATGTTGCTCTTCCTCGGCGAGAAACTGCCCATCAAACACGCCATCGTTCCATCCATGCTGGGGAGCATGGCATTGCAGCAGTGTTTGCACATGAAGGTGGTGGAGTATCGTTTTTTGGTGTTTGAGAAAATAGACGATGGACAATAGACCGTAGACCGTAAAATTCGCCGTCCATCGTCAACGGTCTACGGTCATCATCTCATGAAAACCATCACCCTTCTCACCAGCGGCACCCTTGGGGATGTCCTCCCCTACATTGCCCTCGGCAAAGG
>CAZHOX010000064.1:0-16637 GCA_964534345.1 uncultured Anaerolinea sp. | reverse complement strand
GATGTGACCGAAGTGGTTTCAGGCAAGTGGTATTTGAGAAAGTTGTAAGAGAAACGCTCCCATACTTATCAAAGACCTTGTTGCCAAAGACAGGGTCTTATTTTTTTGTAAATCATTGAAACCACTAATCTACACTAATCTTCGCGAATTTGAAAAGGATTAGCGTAAATTCGCGAAGATTAGTGGATTAACCCAAAGGAGAGAAATGAAAAAAGGTATTCTGTACGGACTCGGCGCGTATGCGCTTTGGGGCTTCTTCCCCATTTATTGGAAATTCCTGCACGATGTTCCCGCTCTGCAAGTGATCGGCCATCGCATTGGATGGTCTTTCCTTATCCTTCTGGCATACATCTTCGCCACCAAACAGTGGAATGATTTTCGCACGGTCGCATTCAATGCAAAGACCATCGGCATCTATGCCATTGCGGGCGTGCTGCTTTCTATCAACTGGCTGTTTTATGTGTGGGGTGTGAACGCTGGTTTCGTAATCGAGACCAGCCTTGGTTATTTCATCAACCCGCTCATCAGCGTATTGTTGGGCGTTATCTTTCTGCGTGAACGGCTGCGCCCAATGCAATGGCTGCCCGTTATCATCGCCGCCATTGGCGTCATCTACTTAACCTACGTTTATGGCCGCCTCCCGTGGATCGCTCTAATCCTCGCTTTGTCATTCGGCTTCTATGGGCTTGTCAAAAAACTTGCGCCGCTTGGCTCGCTCTACGGGCTTACCCTTGAGACAGGCATTGTTTTTCCCGCAGCCTTGATTTATCTCATTTTCGTTCAAGCCAACGGCACGGCTGGCTTTTTACACGATGGCACAACTGTGGACTTGTTCCTCATGGGCGCGGGCATCGTCACCACAATTCCATTGCTCATGTTTGCCTCCGCCGCCAAAGAGATTCCGCTTTCGATGGTTGGCATTCTTCAATACGTCGCCCCCACGCTTCAATTCCTCATCGGCGTCTTTCTCTACAAAGAACCGTTCGACCAATCTCATCTTATCGGCTTCGGCATTGTCTGGGTCGCCCTCGTCATTTTCTGGGTTGAAAATTACATGGCGCATCGCAACCCTGTTGAACCTATCCCCGAGTTGGGAGAAGGTTAATGAAACTCCTCTTTATCGGCGGCACGGGGCTCATCAGTTCTGCATGTTCAGAACTTGCTATGGAACGTGGTCACGAGCTTTTTCTTTTGAATCGCTCCTCTTCAGCAAAATATCCTGCGCCGAAACATGCCACTGTTCTACAGGCAGATATCCACGCGGATTCAGCGCATCTTTCCGCGCTGGTAGCTGGTCGCCACTTTGACGCAGTGATCGACTTCATCGCATTTTCTCCCCAAGACATCGACCGAGACATCTCCCTGTTCCGCGGCAAGACCGATCAATTTGTTTTCATCTCCTCCGCGAGCGCGTACCAGAAGCCCGTCAAAAATTACCTCATCACCGAAGAGACTCCGCTGGAGAATCCGTACTGGGATTATTCACGCAACAAAATTGCCTGCGAAGAAAAGTTGATGAACGAATACCGCGCCAGTGGATTCCCCGTCACCATTGTCCGTCCTTCACACACTTACGGACCTTCACAGATTCCTACGGCAACAGGGAACTGGCAGCACCCGTGGACAATCGTTGACCGCATGAAACAAGGCAAGCCTATCATTGTCCCTGGGGATGGCACGTCTCTGTGGGTGCTCACATGGAACAAAGATTTCGCCGTCGGTTTGCTCGGTCTGCTTGGCAATCAAAAAGCCATCGGCGAAATTTTTCAAATTACGTCAGATGAAGTTCTCAGCTGGGACCAGATTCATTTGGAACTGTATCAGGCACTCGGTCAGACCCCGAACGTGGTTCACATCCCCAGTGATTTTATTGCGAGGTTCGACGAAGGTGCGGTGGGCAGCCTGATCGGCGATAAATCCAACAGCGTGGTCTTTGATAATAGCAAGATCAAACGCTTCGTGCCAGAATTCAATTGCAAGGTCAAATGGAGCGAAGGGGTGCGCCGTTCACTCGCGTGGTTCGAGTCTCATCCTGAATTTCAAACAATCGACAATGCATCCAATCAACTTTGGGATAAAATAATCGCAGAATACTCAAAAGCTTTTTCATAAAATACCCGCATGGGTATAGATTCAACAAGCGAGGCCGCGATGATGAATAAGAAAAAAGGGGTGATCGGTATTCTGACTGGGGGCGGCGATGTGCCAGGGCTAAACCCTGCTATTCGTGCGGTGACGATCCGTGCCATTCGTGAGGGATATCAAGTCGTCGGCATCCGTCGCGGTTGGGCTGGGTTGATCGATATCATCCGCGAGAAGGATGCGGATAACAGCAATAATTTTCAGATCCTCTCGGAAGAGATCGTCAATCGTGCAGGCCGTACAGGCGGGACATTTCTGCACACCTCGCGTACCAATCCGGGCAAGGTCAAGAAGGCGGATGTTCCCTTGCATTTGCAGGATAAATATGCCGAAGAAAAAAATGACCTGACCCCCGAAGTTCTCAAAAATCTCGATTTCCTTGGCATCGATTATATGATCCCCATCGGCGGCGACGACACGCTGAGTTATGGGGTTCGTTTGTATCAGGAAGGCTTCAAGGTCATTGCCATTCCGAAGACGATGGACAACGATGTACCCGGCACAGATTATTGTATTGGTTTCAGTACCTGTGTTACCCGTACCATTTCTCTCACCAACAGTTTGAGGACCATTGCCGGCTCACACGAACGCTTCATGATCCTCGAAGTGTTCGGACGTTATGCAGGCTTCACTGCCATGCTTCCAACCATGGCTGGCGCCGCCAACCGTTGTGTCATTCCAGAATACAAATTCAACATCGACCACTTGACCGAAGTCATGGTGAAAGACCGTGAGGCCAATCCCAGTCATTACTCTGTTATGCTGATTTCGGAAGGTGCCATGTACGAAGGCGGCGAAATGGTTTTCAAAGACCGCACAACCGATGCATACGGACATGCCAAACTCGGCGGCATAGGTGATTTGGTCTCTGAACGGATCAAAGAGATTTCACCGAAATTCAATAAAGGCAAAACGGTAGATGTTATCAACCAGAAACTTGGCTACATGGTACGCGGCGGCGACCCAGATGCCATTGACTCAATTGTCCCAATGGCGTTTGGCAACCTCGCGCTCGATCTGATCCTGAGCAATATCCATGGCAGGTTGGTGGTTTTGAAGAATGGCCGTTACGATAATATGCCGTTGGACATCATCACTTCAACCAAAAAACTTGTGGATGTTAACCGCTTCTACGATACCGACCGCTACCGCCCCAAGTATGAAAATTTTGAGATGAAACCACTGTTCATTATGACCAGTGAGATTTAATTTCAAATAATTATCGAAAATTTTTATCATCAACTCGCCCCGAAATAATCTTTTGTGGGTGAGTTGATGTTTCTTTCCCTCGGTGTACGCTGCCTGCACCGTGCAGCAGGCAAGCGTCTGAACTCTGTGGCAAAGCTTTTCCTTCCCCAAACAGAATCCTATCGGCTATTCAGTCTGATTTGAGTATAATTGTCCAAATTTCCCAAGGAGAACTTAAAATGAATTTTGCAATGTGGAAGAAAGCTTTGAATGTGATTCCTGAGGTCTCAAAAGATGAATGGGATCAGTTGGACATCATTTCAAAATGGTTGATCTCAACCCGTGCGGCAGTTTTGGTGATGACATTCATCTCTGCGGCGCTGGCAGGTTTGTTTGCCTGGCGGGATGGATCGTTCAGTTTCGTCCCGTGGATCGCGCTTGTTTTTGGTCTCATCATGGCACATGCCAGCAACAACATCTTCAACGACTACACCGACTTTGTCCGCGGGGTGGATAAGGATAATTACTACCGCACCATGTATGGCGCACAGCCCATCGCCTCTGGCCTGATGACCCAGCGCCAGCACCTGACCTATTTTGCAGTGACAGGTCTCCTCGCGCTTGTTGCTGGCTTGTACCTCATCTTCATCAATGCCAATGACCCCACCATTTGGGTGCTGCTTGGCCTCGGTGCGTTCTTCGTGTTGTTCTACACCTGGCCGCTCAAAGGACTTGGCCTCGGTGAAGTTGCCGTGTTGGCTGTTTGGGGACCCCTGATGATCGGCGGTGGATATTACGTTCTTTCTCATCAATGGAACTGGTCGGTTGTCATTGCCAGCCTGCCGTATGTGTTGGGTGTGACCACGGTTATCTTCGGCAAGCACATCGACAAGATTCAGGTGGACAAAGCCAAGAACATCCACACCCTGCCTGTGGTTATCGGTGAAAAAGCCGCACGCTATGCAGTCATTGCAATGATGGTGTTGCCGTATTTCTTCACAGGCTATTTGATCGTGACGAAGTTCTTCACGCCCGTCATGTTGATCGTTCTCCTCGCCATCCCTGCCTTGCGCGAGAGCCTTCCGCCTCTTACCAAGCCCAAGCCTGATACTCGTCCCGAAGGTTTCCCCGACGGACAGGGTGGGTGGCCGCTTTATTTTGCGCCCATCGCGTTCCGCAATAATCGCTCCTTTGGTTCACTCTTCATGCTCGGTTTACTGTTGGATGTAGCCTTGCGTTTATTGCCGTTCACGCAAAATTTCTGGCGGTAAAAAACTGCCAATGGTTAGAACCAAGCCTCCCGTAGAAAGAAGCGGGGGGCTTTTTTGTCTCCCCCGAACATCCTATTGTGACAATCTTTACAAATAAGACAAGTTTGGTTATAATAATGGTGATAAATTTCACAATCAGAAGTGAAAAACGAGGTCACCATGAACACCAATCAAACTCCCCATATTGTCATTATCGGTGCAGGCTTTGCCGGGTTGGAAACAGCACGCGGACTTGCCAACGCACCCGTGCTCATCACGCTGATCGACAAAAACAATCATCACCTTTTTCAACCTTTGTTGTATCAGGTTGCCATTGCGGGCTTGCTGCCTTCGCAAATTGCCCAGCCCGTGCGTACCATCTTTCGCAAACAAAAAAACCTCGCCTTCCAAATGGGCGAGGTGACAGAGATTGACCTGAACGAAAAATTTGTGAGGCTCAACGGCTCGGTCATTGCGTACGATTATCTTGTTATTTCAGCGGGAGCGCGCACAAATTTCTTCGGCTTCGACACGCTTGAAGAACATGGCTTGCAACTCAAAGATCTGGATACCGCTGTGAAAACGCGTAACCATTTGCTGGCTATGTTCGAGCAAGCCAGCCACGAAGGCGATGCCGAAAAGCGCAAAGCCATGCTCACCTTTGTCATCGTGGGCGGCGGGCCAACGGGCGTGGAAACCGCTGGCGCGTTGAGCGAACTCATCACGCATGTGATGCGAAAAGATTTTCCGCGTTTGGATCTCAAAGATGCGCAGGTTATTCTTTTGGAAGCGGGCGCGAATCTCATCGCCTCCTATCCCGATGAATTACGCAATGCAACCTTGAAACTTTTGCAAAACAAAAAAGTGGATGTGCGCTTGAATACAAAGATGCAGGATTTCAACGGGCAGCGTGTGACGCTGGGGGATGGGTCAATCATCGAAACGCAAACTTTGATCTGGACGGCCGGTGCGAAAGCGGCAGAGATCATTGACTCGCTTGGCGTGGAACAAGCCAGCATGGGACGTGTCCGCGTCACCCCAAGCCTGCAACTGCCTCTGTTTTCTGACACATTCGTCATCGGCGACGCCGCTTTCCTCGTCAATGGAAATGGTCAACCCTTGCCCATGCTCTCGACCGTTGCCATTCAGCAAGGACAAGCCGCCGCAAAAAACATCCGCCGCATGGTGGAAGGCAAAGAACCGCTCCCATTCCATTACAAAGACCCCGGCCTTCTCGCCACCGTTGGACGCAATGCCGCCGTGGCGCGCATCTTCGGCATCTCCTTCAGCGGATTCATCGCCTGGGTGATCTGGGTATTCCTGCACATTTACCGCATCATCGGCTTTCGCAACCGAATCATTGTGATGTTCAACTGGGCATGGGATTATTTCTTCTACGACAATCAGGTGAGGTTGATTACGAAGGAATAGGATTTTCTTTCCTCTTTCTTCTTTTTTCATTCAAGACGAAAGAGGGAAGAAACCTTGTAGAAATTTACTCCAACTCCCGATACAAAAACCATTCCCCTTTGCGCTTGTCCACGCCTTTCATGGCGCGGTCGTAATAAATTTCAAAGATCTGACCTGAATCCACTTTCACTTGAAAATGGAATCTACCCACATTCAACGACCCGCGTGTGGACGCAACCGCTGCATGCTCAGGGCGCATGTTGTTTGCCATCTTCCCACGCCGCGAAAAATCTGACCACTCCGAAAGTGACTCTGTGATTTGGAAGGTTTTGCCATTCCAAATAAATCCATTGGGGCAGGGCGGGGATTTTTCATGCACAGGCGGCGTGTTGAATATTACATCAATGTGCTCATCGAAAAAATGGATGGGGGTGTATTCAGGCATTGATTATTTATCCTCTGCCAGATGGAAATGATGCAGGAAGCGGTGAAAGATCGGTGTGGCAAGGATGCCCACGGATGCAAGCAGGATCACACCTGAATAAATGGCGTAAAAAGAGGCAAATAATTTCCCTGCCGTTGTTTGCAATGGGGAGACGGGACCCATTCCGCCAAGGATCATGGAAGCATTGAGCAGGGAGTCGATCCATGAGAGATTTTCAAGGAAGTGATAGCCAAGCATCCCAATGCCAAGCGAGAATAAAAGCAACAGCAGGCCAATAATCCCATTCAGTGCCAACCGCTTGGCAAATACGGACTTTTTTGCTAGGGGCTGCTTATGATGTTCGTACATTTGACACCTGTTTATAGTGTTCTTGTTGCGCCGCCATCCACATCAAGGATGGCGCCTTGGATGTAGGACGCTTGGGGCGAGGCGAGGAATGCCACAGCTTTGGCGATTTCATCTGGTTCGCCGAAACGGGCGATGTTGAAATTCTTTGCGAGTTGCAGGGTGGCTTCTTCGTGGCTGAGATTGTGTTCACTGGCGAAAGACTGGATGCGGGTTTGCAGGCGTTCGGTGGCGATGGAACCAGGATTGATGGCATTGACTCGTATGCCATCTTTGATGCCGCGGTCTGCAAGGACTTTGGTGAGGTTCATCAGCGCGGCATTGACTGTGCCGCCGATGGCGAATTCAGCGGAGCCTGTGCGCCCGCCGATGCCGATGATGTTAATGATGCTGCCTTTGCTTTTCATCAGGTGCGGCCATGCTGCGCGGGAGAGGCGCATGGCTCCGAAAAATTTGAGGGCGTATCCGTCTGTCCATTCTTCGTCGGTGAGGGTGAGGAAGTCACCGCGTTTGGTGGCGCCTGCGTTATTGATGAGGATGTCTAGCCTGCCAAATTTTTCGAGGGTGGCGTCCACTACGCGGGCGGCTGAATCAGCGTGGCGAAGGTCAATGGATAGTGGCAGGCTTTCGGCGGGGAGGGAGGCGCTAAATTCTTCGAGATGCGAACGAGCCGCGAGAGTCAGTTTGACTCCTTCGGCAGATAAAATCTGCGCGATGGAGTTTCCGATCCCACGGCTTGCGCCTGTGACAATGGCAACTTTATCTTTTAGGTTTAATTCCATGAAGATTATTTTACATCCGCCGAACAAGAATCGGGATGCCAATGGATAGGATGATCATAAAAATTGAGACGGGACAGAGGATGACAGGCAAAAGCCAGAGTTCCCAAAAGCTGTTTTGACGGGCTTTGGCTGGGTTCTCAGGGTTGACGAGAAGCGTTTCCACATCGCCTACTTTGTTGGTGGGCGGGTTGGAGGAGTTGATGCTTTCGTATTCGTATTGCTGTCCTTCGTAGGTGTAGGAGAAGACGGGCGAATAGGTAGTGCTTCCGTCGGAATTTGAAGATTCCATACGGATCACAGTACCTTGCACTTCAACGCCGGTAGTGGAAAATATATAACTGGTGTATGTGAACCAGATACTGACACCCAATAGAATGAATGCACTGAGCGGCAGGAGGATAAAGGCGCATCCTAACTTGCGCGGGCTTTTCTTTTTGTTTTCTTCTGGGAAAGCTTGATCTGCAGATTGCATATTTCACCTCTAAAGTTGGATTGAATAAATATTTCTGACAGTTTTTATTTTATCCGCGTGTTGCGATGGATACCACTTGCGGATTGGCGATGCGAAAGTAATCCTCCATTTTCATGAAAATTGACTTTTCCAAACTGCCCGCGTTGAAGACGACTTCGTCATTCTCTTTGATGAGCGGGTCAGCGAGCAGGCCAAGTTTTTCATTGAAACTGAAAGGAGGAATGGAGCCAGTGATACAGCCGGTCAGCGCTTCGGCTTTTTCACGTGGAGCCATGCCAATGCTGGCGGCGTTGAAGTAAGACTTGATGGCGTCAAAGTCCACGCGGCAATCGCCAGGGACGTTGGCGAGGTAATACAAATTTTCTTTTTTGCTCATGCGCACCTGCACCACCATCGACTTGATGGCCTGCTCAATGCGGTTGCCGCGAATCTGGGTGATGATCTCTGTGCGGCCTTCAGCCTCGTGTTCGAGCACGCGGTAGGCGGCACCTTCTTTATCCAGCAGTGCGCGGAGTTGGGTGTGGATGTCAGTCATAACAGGATTCTCTCATTCTGTAGTTTTAGGCGCGCTGACAAGCACAAGGCGATTTAGATAAAAGACTTGCAGTGCGGCGAAGACGATAAAAAAGAAGATGAAGAGGGGCAGCCCAAACAGTGCAATGATGGATGAGGCCCCTGCAGGTTTCATCGACCCTAAAAACATAAGGATGTTCGTGGTAGCTGTATGGTTTTCAATAGATAATCCTGATATAAGCGGCATGAACAGATCCTGAGTTGCAGCAAGGAGCGAGAAGGCAGTCATAAACACAGCAAGCGGCAGAGATGGGAGGATCAAATGCTTGAAAAAGGCGCTTGTCGATGATGCTCCTTCTTCACGGGCTTTCTGCCATTTGAGGTTTTGACCGCTAAAGAAGAGCGTGAAGATGAAGAGCATAGGTACGCTCAACAGAATGGGAGGAGCCAATGTGATTGGCGAATCGAGCATATCCATGTTGCGGAAGCGATCAAAAGCGGCAAATGCGAGCGGCACTGAAGTGACAAATAGCCAGGGACTGAATAACAACAGCAGCCAATTGCTGAATTTCCCGAAGGGACGTACTGCGCCGATGGCGAGTCCGCCGAGGTAGGCGATGGGGAATTGGATGAATAGGATGACTAACAATGGAGGCAGGATGGAAACAACCCACATGCGAAGAATGGATGAAAATGGAAGAGATGAAAACCCGTCAGCGAATGAAAGTGTTTTTGTCACGCTCATGAATAATGGGATCAATGTGACGGCAAGTACTGCTATTCCGCTGAGAACGATGGCAACCCAGCCTGGAATGGAAGGAGTATTTGGGGCGGGGAGGTTTTCCACTTCATTTCGCGGTTCGTGTTTTAACTGTAGATTACTGCTGATGATGAGCATTGTTGCAACAATGCCAAGAATGGAAACAAGGAAGAGCAAGATCTGGGAGATGGAATAGGTCAGGCCGCCTTCTGCATTCCGCACAGTGATATAGAGATGGAAACCAAGCGAGGCTGCTCTGTTTGGCATGATGGCTATCAGATTATTGAAGGATTGCAGGGTAATGGCAATTGTCCCGAGGAGTGTGGCGGCCAAAGTGATCACGAGCGGTTTGCGGTTTCCATTGGATTCATTCCCTCCACGCAGGGCGGCGGAGTAGATGATCAACCCGAGGGCGCAGGCAACCGCAAGGCTGGCGGTTCCATCCAACAGTAGTAACGTACCTTTGATGGAGGCTTTTCCCCAAAGATCGCGCATGTAGGCTGGCCCATACATTACAAGCGCGGGACCGAAGAAAGCCAGCGGCAAGGTGAACAGCAAGCGTATGCCCAGGCGTAGCTTTTTGCCATAGGTGTTCACGGCCTGTGCCAACAAAAACGGAAGGATGGCAACAGCCAGCAAGCGGACTACGATCTGCAAGACCGTGAGCCCAAATGATTCCATAAAAGCTGGGTTCTCAAATAGATTCTGGTAATTTGCCAAGCCGATGAATTCCCTTGCCCCTTCTCTCATTGAAAATTTCTGAAAGCTGCCTTGCAGGGTGTTGAAGGATAATAAAAATAGATTGGAAGAACACAATACACAAGCGGGGAGTAGCAGCAACAACCCCAACAGTCCGCGCAGGAGGGAATTCATTTTGGGCTTTGTGGTTTGAGGTGAAGAAGTGGGTAAAGACATTGGATTCTCCTGAATGGACTAGATTATGGAAACAGTTGAATAGGTTCTTCAGGCAAAGCTGTGATGTAGCCTTGCGGCACAACGCGCAGACTTTCAAGGCTGACATTTGGCAGGCCAGTGAGGTAGGTGTAGCCGCTCCCATCCAGATTGATCATGTAGATTCCACGGACGCCCAAGTTTTCCTCTGAGTTGAAGATCAGGCGGGAGCCGTCTGGAGACCAGACCAAAGAATTGGCAGCGTAGGCAGGTGTTTGTGTTACCGCATGGGGATTTGTTCCATCAGCATTGATCACATAGATACTGGCTTCAGGGCCTTGGGTGTCAAAAATGAAGGCGATCTGTTTGCCATCCGGCGACCAGACAGGGTTGATGTACGCCACATCTTCTTGAGGTTCAAGCAGCGTGGTGGCTTCAGTTCCATCCGCATTGACGATCATTAGAGTACTGTCTGTGTACCCCACCAGTGAAGAGAAGACGATCTTTGTCCCATCGGGTGACCAATCGGATTTGGAGTTGATCACTTTTTCACCGCTGGTGATCTGGGTACGGTTTGTGCCATTGGCATTCATCACAAAGATGTGATGCCCTTCTGGCGCTTTGGCATCGACGGCAACTTGCTCAGCATTCGGCGACCAGTCGGGGTATCCGTCACTGCCGGGGTCACCGGTGGTGATCTTTGTCGTTTGAACAGGGGAGAAGCCATCCAGTTCGACTACATAGGAATTCACATTGCCTGTTACGCCAGCATTCAAAATGATCTCTGAACTTGTGGGCGACCAATCTGCACTGCCGATGAAGGGCAGGGGTTCTGTCCATTGGACGATCTGTGTGCTGGATGTATCAAAGAGATATAGTGCAGCGCCATTCTCATTGTTCCCAATTGCAGAAATGAAGGCGCCGTCCAGGTCTATCTTTGTGGCTGGGGCCGGTGTGGCGGTTTCAGCGGCGTTGTCTGTAGAAGCGGGTTGATCGCCATTTGTGGAAGTAAAGTGGATTTGTGTGTCGCTGCCTTTCTTCCGGTAGGTGCCTTCACAGCCTGCAAAGCTCTGTCCATCTGCCATGCCCAGTGACTTGTCATCTGCAAAGACTTCACACTTCACATCTCCCACTCCAGAGGTGTTTGTGACCTTTATGTTGAAAGCAAAGGAATCATCGGTGTTGAATGCCAATTCGTGCGGCAGAGAAACAGACTTCTCCGTCGATTCTTTTCCTGCTGGGTCGATATAGACTATGGTGGCTTCTTTGGCGCTGCCAGTGATGCTGTAGCGCAGGGTTGTCCCACCGCCGCAAGCGGAAAATATAAAGACAAGAATTAATGACAAAAGGACGAACTTGCTGTTGCGTTTCATCGTCTCTCCTCGCTTGAATTGGAATATAAAAGTGTAATGACTTTCATTAATTCCAAATAACGAAAGTCATTACATTAATTTCAATAGTTTATTTGATGGTGTACACCGCGTACCCTCTTGCAGGCGCAAAGAATTGACCTCGGCCATCGGGGCTGGTGGATTGATTCACGGGGCGAGACATGTCATTTTTGCCCCACCATGCAACGGGTTGGAAAGAAGCGTTCGGCCAGCGGGTGTTAACCCATTCTCCATGCCAATTGTCGCCTCGGTTGTTGAGTACATAAATTAATCCGGGCTTATCGCCATAGCCGCTGCGCTGCATGATGTAGAGATCATCCGAAAGATAGAGAACCGTTGTGTTGCCGCCTGCATATTTTTCATGGGCGTTCACAAGCGCGTCAATGCCGTTGGGTGTATCACGCAGGGCGAGGTTGTAGTTGAAGTAATCCTTCCAGAACACGCAGGGATAACCCTCGTGGGTGAGGATGTAGGAATAAGCGAGCAGTTTGTCGTTGCTGATGGGGCGGCCTTCATCGCGCAGGTCGTGATTTTCCACGAAGGTCACTGTGCTTTGCGGCTGTGCCTTCAAAATCGAATCACCGTTGACAAGGTTCTTCAAACTAAAGCCATACGAATCACACAGACCTTTGAGCAGTTCGCGCAACGGAAAGTCAAACGCATCCACAGGGTTCGAGTTGGAGAAGTTGGCCTGGTTCACCCAGTGCAAGGTGTTGCTTGCTGAGTCCCAATACTCTGCAACGCCGTAGGGGATGAAGGGTTTGCCGCCGCGCATGTAGCGATATTCCTGAATGGCGGTGATGGTGTTCGCGCCGTAGCCTTTGACGAAATCATAACGAAATCCATCAAAGCCGATCTCTTCGATGAGCCAGCGCATGAGTTTTAGAATTTCGGTGTACACATACGGGTTGCGGTGCGAAAGATCGGGCATGTCGCCGAAGGTCATCTCGTCCCAGCTTTCGTACATGCTTGGGTGAAAGGCCTCCCAATTGCGCGGGAACCTTTCGCTTTTCGGATTGAATACCGTCCAGCGCTGTTGACCTGTGATTGGATTCACTTCCTGCAGATCCGCTCCGCTGTTGTGGTTGATGACAATATCCGCGATCAGACTTAACCCGTGCTTGTGTGCGCTTGCAATGACATTTTCCAACTCTTTGCGCGTGCCAAACCAGGTGGGAATGCTGCCCTTTTGGTCGAACTCGCCAAGGTCATAATAATCGTACGGGTCATAGCCCATGGATGGGCCAGAAAGATTGGCCGCCTTGTGGATGGGCGGCAGCCACAATGAAGTAAAGCCCACTTTGGCAAGCTGCGGTATTTGGCTATGAATATAGTTCCACCATTGAAATTCTTTTTTATCTTCCTTGGGACAATCCCAATGAAAGGTCTGCATCATGACGCCCATGTGCTTCTCTCCTGACTTTGTTTTTCCGATTTTACTGGAAAAACAAACCAGACTGCTGAAAATAGTACCTATGTCGTGAATGATTTTACAGAATCATGTAAAATACGCCCCATTCCAAAAACCAAAGGACCCCACATTATGATCTTCACCGCCAAACGAACGTCTATTTTGATATTGTTTGTTATCGCATTAACATGGCTGTCTGCTTGTAGCAGCAGCAAGCACAGCATCACCTATAGGGTTTCTGGCTCTGCCAAAGAAGCGATGATCGAATATCGTGATGCGGAATACAAAATGGTGCAGGAGACTGTTTCATTGCCCTGGCAAATGAGTTTTGACGTGAAGGAAAGTTTTTCCTTTAAACTGTACGTCATGAATACCACTGGGGAAGGGGATGTTTTGTGTAACATTATTGCAGATGGCAACGAACTTGGTGCGGCAAGCGGAAGCGCCTACACCGGCTGCACAGGTGAATTCATGGCCAATGCAGATACTGCTTCTTCCATGTTCACCGGTTATGAAACCTACCCCGCTGGGAGCACTTTGCCGCAACCCACTGAGATTGCACAATCGCAGCCTACTGAGATTGCACAACCACAACCTGCTGAGATCGTTCTGCCGCAACCTGCAGAAGGCGAAAGCCGCTTCATTGCCTATTCTGCGGATGATGAACTGTACCTGCTTGACCTTGAAACAGGCGAGAGCGCTCAATGGACAAGTGGAATGGACGGAGCAACTTGCATCTCTCAATCGCCAGTGGATGCGCGTATTGCCTTCAATTCAGCGCGCGCAAGAGGCAACGACCTCTACATTTTGGATTACGGTAACCCGCAAGCGCCCATTCTGACTGCCGTTACAAAAACTGGCGCACGTATCTTTGAGATTTGCCCCGCCTGGTCTGCGGATGGCAGCCAGCTTGTCTACAACCCCAGCGGAGGCAGCGAACCTGTTGAACAGGTTACCGTGATAAACCCGGATGGTTCTGGAATTACAGCGTTGACCCATTTTGAAAGCGGTGAAGGAACGAACCCTGCCTGGTCACCAGATGGAAAAAGGATCGCGTTTATCTTCAAAGATTCTGATAACTTCTCGGTTCAGGTCATGGATGCTGACGGTTCCAATCTGACCGCATTGACTGAACCATCCCAAAAGGCCAATAAGGCCGACCCCTTTAGCAACCTTGTCTGGTCTGCTGATGGAACACACCTTGCCTATTTTTATATCCACGATAACCCGGCAAACAAATCCTTGAACAGCGCCGACTTGATGCTTGTGAACCTTGAGGATGGAACTACTGAAACAGTAGCCAGCCTCGATCTTTGGGAAGTTAGCAATATCACCTGGTCGCCTGATGGAACTGTGATGGTGATTCAAGCGTTAACAAGCCGCACTAGCAGAGATGCGCTCTATTCCGTTCAGATGGAGAGCGGAGAACTCGGAGATGTACTCAAACAGGGCACAGACTTGGAAGACCCCATATTTCTCCGCCCTGGCGTGATTACAGAATTACCCGCCTCCCCGGCTCCACTTCCCCCTCCATAGCAATTAACTCAGACATCGAAAAAAAGACCTCGGAGGTTTTTAAAACTTCCGAGGTCTTTTTTTGATTTGGTCCCAACCACTTACGGGCAACTGGATAAGTTCAACGGGCTGGCAGGCGCTCTTGCAGAACTGCCCGCGCTGTTAAACGCCTCCACTTTGATGATGGAAGGCGACTTACTCACAGTAATCGCAGTGACCGTATAACTGGTTGTATTCGGCCCCACAGAGATCAGCAATTGATCGACAGAACTGCCGTCCACGAAGTTCGCATTTGCATAAATATTGAACCCAGTTTCATTGTTTGAATTATCTGCCCATGTGACTGCGACCGTCAACGTCTGAGTGAAGTTATTGGTTACACAAGTCAGCAGAACGGCATTGGTATTAGAAGGCGCAGCGGGCGCAAGCGCAGTGGTGGCTGTAGGTGTCACAGTCACCTTTGGCGTGGGGGTGATGGTGGGGGTAGGCGTAGGCGGAATGGCAACCGTAGGCAGCGTGCTCGTGTCACCGGTCACAGTGGCATATTGTCCCCACAGCCAGCAAGTGCCAGCCCCATTCGGAATTTTGATGATCCAATAATTGGTGGATGTATTCTTGCCCACCACCTCGGCAGTCTGTCCCACGGGCAGGCCGAAGATGCTCGCGTACGCTTGCCCGGGTCCCGTGCGGCAATTAGTGGCGGTACTCACCGTCACCGTAGGAGCGCCTGATGGGGGCGCAGCATTTGCCGGCCCAGGAGGAAGCGCCGCATCTGGCGTGGCCGAGGCTGCTCCATCCGCAGTGGCAGTCACCACAACGACAACTTGATTCTGCGCCGCCGTAGGAGTAGCCGTCTGCCCTGCCTGTTCAAGGATCAACGCCTGCGCGGTAATGGTTTGTAAAAGGCTGGGGTCTTCTCCTGCTTCCTGAGGCTGGGGAACGACCGCCACGGCTGGCAGGTTGCAAGCTTGCAGAGCGAGAGCAGCCACTAAAAGTATGATGAAGTTACTTTTCATTCGTTTCATATTAGGATCCAACAGGTGATTATCGGCAGAGCAAGCCAACTGCTGGAACCGGAGGCATATTGGCGATTCCGGCGTTGTTGAACGCGGTAACTTTTACTTCTATAACTGCGGAAGGCCTGCTATCTGTAAAGATTCCTGTATGTGAGGTTGTGTTTGGCGGGTAGGTGAAAGTTGATCCATCTGGGGCAACAACAGCAAAACCACTTTCATTATTGGATTTATCCACCCAATAAGTGGTGTAGTTGAAGGTATAGATTCCGTTTGCATCTGGCCCTGTTGCAGAACAGGATAAGCTTTGAAATTCAGGTGCATTTGGTGGTGTTGCATATCTACAGGATCCATCATCAGCATTTGCGGCGGGGTTATAGTTTATAGCATTTGGGTCGGTGCAGCCGCCGATCAGTGCATTTCCAATGTAAGTGCATGAGCCATCATCTACAGTTGCCGCAGAATTATAGTTAGAGGCGGTTGGGTCGGTGCAGCCGGCAATTGCGCCAGACGCAGTGGTGACAGTTGGGGTGATCGTTGCTGTGGGCGTCTTTGTTGCCACAGAAGTAGGCGTCACCACATTGTTCAAAGTGGAAGTGTCACCTGTCACAGTGGCGTACTGTCCCCACAGCCAGCAGGTTTTTCCATTCTGCCCGGGAATTTCAATGATCCAATAGCCGGTGTAAGTATTCTTGGCGACCACTTTTGCAACCTGCCCCACGGGCATACCATACAAGCTTGCAAAACTTTGCCCGGGTCCACTGCGGCAATTGGTCGCCACGCTCACTGTGACGGTGACAGCACCCGTAGCCGGCGGAAGCACCGCCGCGGGAATCACCGCCTCTGGCGTCGCCGAAGCTGCTCCATCCGCAGTGGCAGTGATATACACTATTGCTTGGTTCTGCGCCGCGATCGGCGTAAAAGTGACTCCGCTCTGTTCAAGCAATTGTGCTTGCGCGGTGATCGTCAATAAAAGGGCATCATTTTCGCCCTGCGTACCTTCCGCCAATTGCAGGTTGCAAGCCGATAAGGCAAAGATCAATAATAGCGGAAGAAAATATTTTTTGATTCCCATATTCATTCTTGTTATCCTTGTTAAAAGGTTTAAT
>CAZHOX010000063.1:13941-16641 GCA_964534345.1 uncultured Anaerolinea sp. | reverse complement strand
TGCTACTGCACAGAGACGTGCCTATAAGTTTGTTCGCAAACAAGAACCGATGCTGTATTTAACAAAAAACACGTCTCCTTTCTTTAGAACTTTTGTTGTGGTGGATTTGACTTACATTTTGTAGTTTATCAGCGTGGGAAATGGATGTCAAGGAAATATGGCTGCTCTAAAAGAAAATAATCACGAAGATAGCAGCTTTTTTCTGATATGGTCTTACGATGCAAAGAGAACCCCGCCGTGAAGCGGGGTCTCTTTATATGTTTACTTCATTCGCGCGAACAGGATCCAAAGCAGTTGAACAGTCACCCAGCCGATCAGCGCATAAACGACGATGGCGATGAGTGAGAAGAATTCAACCTCAATGCCTTCAAAGCTGGGCGTGCGTGTGAGTCCCTGAAACATCCATAGAAATGGCTGAGTAATGAAATAGATCAGGCTGGCAAATGGATTTTGAGGGTCGGCAGCCATCAACTTAAGCAGGAAGCGCAGCCCGATCGTGCCATTCAGCACACCAAAGGCCAGTTGGATCAATGCAGTGATGCGTCGTAAAGTTTCACTGTTGATGGCAAACACGCGTACCGTTGAAGTGCGGCTTGTAACTGAGCGAATGCGGTCTGTGTCATTGATCTGATTCATGTTATCTCCTTTCTTTAAACAGAACCAAGAGTATGGCAATTTCCGCCCCCGCCTTTTAATAGTTACCCGTGAAGATGAAAGGCAAATTAAAAGGCGGGTAGGTTATGAGTATAAATAGGATATTTGGGTGAGTGACCAAAGTTCTCGTTTTCTGTGGCCTCACTGTAAAAGTCAAATTTAAGAATATTGCCGATAATTCTTCCATGTTATGACCGATGTAATTATGTTCTTGCAATTAACCAGTATTTGACATCCTTCCCCTTTTTTGCTACACTTGAAGTTGTCAGACAATTAAGCTAACCGCTAAAGGCCAAAAGCGAATGACAACTCTCCTCATAAAAAACGCATACATCGTAACCATGGACGACCATCAGCGGGAGATTCCCGAGGGTGGTCTCTTTATTCGAGACGGCATCATTGAACAGGTCGGGTTTGAGGCGGATCTTCCCAAAGTTGCAGATGAAGTCCTCGATCTCAAAGGGCACATCGTTTTACCTGGGTTGGTCAACACCCATCATCATTTTTATCAAACCCTCACGCGCGCCGTCCCTGCCGCGCAGGATGCAAATCTCTTCAACTGGCTCAAGACTCTTTACCCCATTTGGGCACGCCTCACGCCTGAAGATATTTATATTTCGACTCAGACCGCACTGGCAGAGTTGGCCCTTTCGGGATGTACCACCGCATCGGATCATCTCTACCTGTTTCCAAACGGTTCAAAACTGGACGATGAAATTGCTGCGGCTTCCGAGATCGGGGTACGCCTGCAAGCATCGCGCGGTTCCATGAGTCTCGGTGAATCCAAAGGCGGTCTGCCGCCCGATAGCGTGGTGGACACCGAAGAGAACATCCTCAAAGATTCGCAGCGCCTCATTGAAAAATATCACGACGCGAAAACAGGCGCAATGACTCAAGTTGTGCTCGCGCCTTGCTCACCGTTCAGTGTCACTTCAGATTTGATGAAACAGTCTGCAAAGATGGCGCGTGAATATGGCGTGCATTTGCATACGCATCTTGCAGAAACCGAAGACGAAGAAAAATTCTGTATGCAGATGTTTGGTCACCGCCCTGTGGGATACATGCAGGAAGTGGACTGGGTGGGAGATGACGTCTGGTTCGCGCATGCAGTGTGGGTGAATGATGAAGAGATAAAAGTCTTTGCCAAACATAACTGCGGCGTGGCACATTGTCCCACTTCAAATATGCGGCTTGCTTCAGGGATTGCTCCTGTCAAAGAATACCGGGCAGCAGGCGTAAACGTAGGCTTAGGCGTGGACGGTTCTGCCTCCAACGATGGCTCGCATCTTCTGGCTGAAGTCCGTAATGCCATGCTCGTATCCCGAGTCAAAGAGGGATTGACTGGCTATTCCCTTTCCAACGATCCCAACCGAAAATTGATGACTGCCCGCGAAGCCTTGCATTTGGGAACTCGCGGCGGCGCGGCTGTGTTGGGTAGAAAAGACATTGGCAGCCTCGAGGCTGGCAAATGCGCCGACTTCTACGCGATCAATTTGAACAAGCTTGGTTATGCGGGCATGCACGACCCCGTCTCTGCAATTGTGTTCGGACAGTCTATGAATGTGGATTACACCGTTGTGAATGGAAAGTTTGTTGTGAGGGAAGGTCAACTGGTTACTGTGGATCAAGGCAAACTGATCGAGAAGCATAATAAGGCTGCGAAGAGACTGCTGGCTGGCTAGGAGGCTGGAAACAATGGATGCAGTGATTAGCACAGTGCTTAATACAATGGTATATCTTTCCAAAGGAATCCCCGGGTTGGTGGTCTCCGGCTTGGCGATCATTGTTACTTTTTTTGCTTTGATTAGAAAAGATGATAGCTTGATGGTATTTGCTGCGCTGCTGGCACTACCTGTCACGTACGTTATGGGGTCATGGGCAGGTGTGTTATTGGTTGTTCGGCTGATGCCTCTCTTTTTATTGGCTTCTGCATTTTTCATCAGCAAGAACGAACCCGTGTTTGCATGGATCTTTCCAATTCCAACTATTGGCTATCTTATTTATTTCACCTTTAATCTTGTCGCTACGAATTTCGCTGGATAACAA
>CAZHOX010000063.1:9663-13841 GCA_964534345.1 uncultured Anaerolinea sp. | reverse complement strand
CTATCTTATTTATTTCACCTTTAATCTTGTCGCTACGAATTTCGCTGGATAACAAGCCGAAATAATGGAAATACTGGCCGCTTTTCTTTTTGGGTTTCCGGGTGCATTTCTTTCATTGCTGCTCTCTGCATTTGGGATCGTAAAAGGGAAATATGTTCTTGTGATTATCGGTGCAGCGCTCTTTTTGCCTTTTACCTATTATTTGTATGGTTCGCCCGGTATTCTTAGCAATTTCGTCATTCTTCTGCCGCTTTTACAGTTTGGCTCAGCGCTGGCTGTATTCAAAAAGAAAAGAACTCAGGCATGGCTTCTGCTGACGCCTTCGATATTGATAGTTCTTTGGGTTGTTAGCGTTGTAATGATCTATTCATCTGGAATTGCGGACGGCGTGTAAAGTAGCGCCTGCAGCTTATAGAAAACATGGAGCGTTTATGACATCATCCACAAAACTCACTCGCGCATTGGTTGACGTTGCCATGGGGCGTGCCCCCGCTGATCTGGTGATACGCGGAGGAAAATGGGTTAGCGTGCAATCGGGGGAGATCATCCCGAATACCGATATTGCCATTGTAGCGGGGCACATTGCATTCGTTGGACATAACGCAGAACATACCATCGGGAAAAAGACAAAGGTCATAGAAGCTAAGGGACGCTTCCTTGTACCTGGTTTGCTTGATGCGCACATGCACGTTGAGTCAGGCATGGTCACAGTGACAGAGTTTGTACGGGCAGTGGCGGTGCGCGGCACAACCGGCATGTTCATTGATCCGCATGAGATCGCGAATATATTCGGCCTCAAAGGTGTGAAGTTGATGGTGGATGAGGCGCAGAAGCAGCCTATTCATGTGTGGGTGCAGATGCCTTCCTGTGTTCCTTCTGCACCCGGATTTGAAACACCCGGAGCTTCCATTGGCCCGAAAGAAGTGACAGAAGCCATGAAATGGAAAGGCATTATCGGCCTCGGCGAGATGATGAATTTCCCCGGCGTGTTCATGGGCGATAAGAAAATGTTGGATGAAATGTCCGCGACCCATGCGGCTGGAAAAACCATCGGTGGGCATTATGCCTCGCCAGACCTCGGCATTCCCTTCCACGGGTATGTGGCAGGCGGCGCGGAAGATGACCACGAAGGCACGCGCATGGAAGATGCGATTGCGAGAGTCCGCCAGGGTATGAAACCCATGCTTCGCTACGGGTCCTCGTGGTTTGATGTTGCAGCTCAGGTGAAAGCTATTACCGAAAAGAAAATGGACGCACGCCGCTTCATCCTTTGTACGGATGATTCACACGCCGAAACATTAACCACCGAAGGTCACATGGATCGTGTGCTGCGCCATGCAATTGGCGAAGGCCTGAGCCCCATGACAGCCATTCAAATGATGACCATCAACTCTGCAGAGCATTTCGGCCTTACCAAAGAGATGGGGATGATTGCCCCGGGCCGTTGGGCAGATGTTGTGCTGGTGGAAGACCTGATGAATTTCAAAGCAGACATGGTCATTGCCAAGGGCGAGGTGATTGCCGAGAAAGGCGAATTGTTGATCAAACTGCCTTCGGTGAAATATCCCTCGTGGGCAACCAAGTCCATTCATTTGAAGAGAACACTCACAGCGCAGGACTTTGCCCTTCGGACGAGAGCAGCTGACGGCGCAGAGATCGAGGCGCATGTCATTGGGGTGATCGAGAATCAGGCGCCGACCAAACATCTGAGGATGAAGGTCAAAGCGGATAATGGTGAAGTCAAAGCAGATATTAAACGCGATATTGCAAAGATCGCGTTGGTGGAACGTCATCGCGCAACTGGCAAAGTTACGGTTGGTTTAATCAGCGGGTTTGGGTTTATGCGGCCATGTGCGATCGGTTCAACGGTGGCGCATGACAGCCATCACATGATTGTGGTTGGGACCGATGATGAAAGCATGGCAATTGCTGCGAATGAACTTGCAAAGTGCGGCGGCGGGCAGATCGTGGTGATGGATGGCAAGGTGATCGGGCAGGTGGATTTGCAGATTGCGGGTCTCATGTCGAACGAACATGCTGATGTTGTTGCGAAGAAAGCCGCAACCGTGTTGGATGGTTTTAAGATGTGCGGCAGTGAATTGAATAACCCGAATATGCAATTGAGTTTGATGGCTTTGGTAGTGATCCCTGAACTGAGAATTTCAGATAAGGGTCTTGTTGATGTGTCACAATTTGATTTCGTGCCTGTGTTGGAAGATTAAAAAAGAGAGACAGTATGGCAAATTTTCCTTTTCAAAGATTGCAGGCAGACCTGGCAGCGTTGATCGCACGAACTCCCGCAGGGCAGCGGCTTCCATCTGAACCTGAGCTTGCCAAGCAACTTGGTGTTTCGCGTGCTACTCTGCGCGAGGCCATGCGTTCTTTTGAAACGCAAGGGCTTATCCGCCGCAGGCAGGGTTCGGGTACGTTTGTGGTTGGAAAGATGCAGGTGTTGGATAGCGGCCTTGAAATGCTCGAAAGCCTTGAAACATTGGCGAAGCGTTTGGGGCTTGAAGTTTCGGTCAGCGATTTGAACATTGAACCGCTGGTAGCTGATGAAGAACATGCAAAACTTTTGGATGTTGCTGTGGGCGAAGCATTGACTCGTGTTCGCCGCGTCATCCGCACTGATAACAGGCCGGTTGCCTATCTTGTGGATGTTCTGCCCGAGGCGATTCTCCGCTCAAAAGATTTGCCTGCTGATTTCCACGGCTCAGTGCTGGACCTGTTGCTTGGTCGCGGTGATGCTTTGGCATCATCCCGCGCGAATGTCAGTGCCATCGGCGCAACGGCAGAAGTGGCAAAAGCCATCGAAATTCAACGCGGTGATGTGCTGTTGCATTTCAATTCGCAGTTGTTCGATGCCAATGGCAAGGTCGTAGATTATTCATTGAGTTACTTTATCCCGGGCTATTTCCATTTTCATATTGTGCGGCGTGTGGGAAGTTGATAATTGTTGAAATGTTCTCAGGTTAAAACGTTCCAACCTGTAAACTTGTAAACCTCCAAGGAGACAAAATGACAGAAAAAATTCAGGAAATTCAAAAGCGTGTGCAGGCAGCACGTGAAGACATCATTCAGTTCATGCTTGAGATCGTGGAAATCCCATCCATGGACTCACAACTCAAAGATGTGGGGGAGCGCATTGCCAAGGAAATGAACAAACTTGGTTTTGATGAAGTCCGCTTTGACAAGATGGGCAACATCATGGGGCGCATTGGAAATGGCAAGCGCGTCATCGTCTATGATTCACATGTCGATACCGTTGGCGTTGGCGACCCGCACGAATGGCAGTGGGATCCGTTCAAGGGAAAAATCGAAGATGGCATTTTATACGCTCGCGGCGCTTGTGATGAAAAAGGCTCCACCCCCGGCATGATCTATGGCTTGGCCATGGCGCGTGACCTCGGCTTGCTTGATGGCTGGACAGCCTACTACTTCGGCAACATGGAAGAATGGTGTGATGGCATTGCCCCCAACACCTTCGTTGAAGTGGACCCGAAAGTAAAACCCGATTTCGTTGTCATCGGCGAACCGACCAAGATGCTCGTCTATCGCGGTCATAAGGGACGCCTTGAAATGAAAGTGACAGCCAAGGGCAAATCTGCTCATGCAGCAAGCAATCACCTTGGCGATAATGCCGTGTATAAACTGCTGCCTGTTATCGCAGGTATCCGCGATCTGGAACCTAAACTTGGCGACCATGAATTTTTAGGCCACGGCAAGATTACCGTCTCTGACCTGCACGTCAAGACCCCATCCATCAATGCTGTACCTGATGAGGCCGTCATCTTCATCGACCGCCGCATGACCTTTGGCGAAACCAAGGAAGTGGTCAAGAAGCAGGTCGAGGATCTCATCCCTGCCGAGTTCAAGGACTCTGTCAAGCTCGAAGAACTTTTCTATGATGAACCTTCTTACACTGGCTTTGTCTTCCCAGTGGATAAATACTTCCCAGCTTGGGCGTTGGAAGCAGATCATCCGCTCGTTCAAGCCGGACAGTTGGCACGAAAAACAATTGGCCTTCCCGAAGCTGCCAGCAGTAAGTGGAACTTCTCCACGAACGGTATTTACTGGGCTGGTAAAGCAGGTATCCCATCTATTGGCTTTGGCCCAGGCGATGAAGAGACTGCCCACACCGTCCGTGATTCTGTGTCCCTTGAGGATATGGTCAAGGC
>CAZHOX010000063.1:0-9563 GCA_964534345.1 uncultured Anaerolinea sp. | reverse complement strand
TCACAGCCTGGCGATCATTTGAATCAATCAGGCGTAAGCCTTGCTCGTTTGGTGGGCCAGAACATCGGTCCGTTTGATCGTGTCGTCACATCCACATTGCCGCGTGCATTTGAGACAGCCATTGCCATGGGTTTTGCCGTTGATGAACAATCTGAACTGATGAGCACTTATGGCCGGGATGTGGAGAGAGAAGCCCCCTGGCCGCTCTCTTTTGAAGATTATTCTGGAATTTTGAAAAGCGGCGGGGCGGCGGCAAAATATGCTCAGAAGCTGGCAAAGTATTATGCCGGCATTATGAACTTCATCTCAGAAAGCCGCTCTGCATTGGTAATTAATCATGGCGGCGTGGTGGAGTTGGGTGTAGTTGGCTGTCTGCCGAATTTTGATTTTTCATCTTGGGGCGGCTCCGTGGAATATTGTGAAGGTGCAAGGCTGTTCTGGGATGAGGATAAGTTTGTAAAAGCTGAAGTGCTTCGAGTTTCAATGTAAGTTGTTTGCTGTTGATCGAAAATAAAAAACCATAGGAGAAAATTATGCAAACGAATTTCCGTGGTCGTGATTTTATCGGCGACCTCGACTTCTCGAAAGAAGAAGTCGAAACAGTTTTAGATGTAGCCTGGGATCTAAAACGCAAACGCGCATTGGGCGAATCCCATGCGTTACTGCGCGATAAGACCCTCGCCATGTTGTTCTTCTTCACATCCACCCGTACTCGTGGGTCGTTTGAATCAGGCATGGCTCAGCTCGGCGGACACGCTGCTTTCATCGATAGTGAGACCACTCAAATTTCTCACGGCGATACCGCCAAGGAAATTGGTGAGATCTTTGGCCGCTATTTTGACGGTATCGCCATTCGTCAATGTGATTGGAATTTCGGCAATCAATATATCAACGATGTTGCCAAAGCCAGCCGCGTGCCCATCCTCAACATGCAATGCGATGTATATCATCCCTTCCAGTGCCTTGCTGACCTGATGACTATTCAGGAAAAGAAAGGCCGCGACCTCAAAAAGAAGAAGGTCGTTGTCTCTTGGGCGTATGCTGCTTCTTACAGTAAGCCGATCTCCGTGCCTCAATCTCTCATTCTTCAGATGACACGCTTTGGCTGCGATGTGGTGTTGGCTCATCCACCTGAGTTCAAGCTTATGCCTGAGGTCATGCAGCAGGCGCAAGATAATGCCAAGAAATATGGTGTTGGCTTTGATGTTACCGACAATATGGACGAAGCCTTCAAGGATGCAGATGTGGTGTATCCCAAGAGCTGGGGCCCAATGATGACCACCACCGGTAAGGACGAAGGCAAAGCCCTTATCGAAAAATACAAGGATTGGATTACCGACGAGCGCCGCATGAAGCTGACCAAGGACGACTCGATCTACATGCACTGCCTCCCCGCAGACCGTGGACTCGAAGTCACCGATGGTGTGATTGACGGCCCTCATTCTGTTGTGTACGACGAAGCCGAGAACCGCTTGCATGCACAGAAGGCGGTTATGGCACTTACCATGTCTTAATAGAAAACAGAGGGGAGGTGCTATATGGCATCTCCCCTCTATAATTCGATAGGAATGAGGAGACTTTATTGATGGCAAATAAACTCGCGGTTATTGCGATTGGTGGAAATTCACTGATCGTAGATGAGAAAAATGTCACTGTAGAAAGCCAGTACAAAGCTGCAAAAGAGACCGCCGTCCATATTGCCGATATGATCGAGCAAGGATGGGAAGTGGCGATCGGGCACGGAAACGGACCTCAGGTTGGGTTTATTCTTCGACGCTCAGAAATTGCAGCCAAAGTAGAAGGTATGCACGAAGTCCCGTTGGAGGTGTGCGGTGCGGATAGCCAGGGTGCTATTGGCTATTCTCTTCAGCAGAACTTGCAAAACATTCTTTACCAACGCGGCATTAAGAAAAAGGTAGTCACCGTTGTCACTCAGACCTTGGTGGACAAAGCCGACCCTGCCTTCCAAAAACCGACCAAACCCATTGGCGGCTTCATGACCAAGGAAGAAGCGGAGCGCCGTCAGCGTGAACAAGGCTGGAGCGTGGTGGAAGATGCCGGGCGCGGTTGGAGGCGAGTAGTTCCCTCTCCACTTCCCAAAGAAATTGTTGAGCTTGAAACCGTTCAAATCCTTTTGGAAAAAGGCATCATCACAATTACCGTAGGTGGCGGCGGTATTCCAGTGATAGACCCCGGTGACGGAAATTACGAAGGCATTGCAGCCGTGATCGATAAGGATTTTGCATCCTCGTTATTGGCACGTGAGATCAATGCAGATTTGTTTGTGATATCCACTGCGGTTGAGAAAGTTGCCATCAACTTCGGCAAGCCGGAACAGAAATGGCTTGATAAAATAACTCTCGCTGAAGCCAAAGCATACCTTGCTGAAGGCACTCACTTTGCCAAAGGTTCCATGGCTCCCAAGATTCAAGCCATCATCTGGTTCCTGGAAGCAAACCCCAATGCCAAAGCCCTCATTACCAACCCCGAAAATATTGGCCGCGCCCTCAAGGGTGAAACCGGCACATGGATTGTCCCTTAAATAAATGAAACATTGGATCGAGCGCTTCAACACACTAAAATTTACAACACGCAGCGCCGTGTGGTTCATGCTGTTCATTGCCGCGCTGACTTATGGCCTATTCTTCTGGCAGCGCGGCTTTTATTGGGATGAATTTCCCTGGGCGTGGATCTACTTCCGCCTCGGGCCGGATGTTCTCACCAAGACATTTACAACCAGCCGTCCTTTCTGGGGCATGATCTATCAAATGACATTGCCAGTAATTGGACCAAACCCCTGGGTTTGGCAATTGCTGGCAATTGTTCTGCGTTGGGTCACAGCATTATTGTTATGGGCAATCTTGCGTGTGCTTTGGCCCAAACATTCCAAGCCTGCATTTTGGGCAAGCCTGCTTTTCCTCGTTTACCCAGGCATGGGGCAGCACTTCATCTCCATGATGTACAGCCATTTTTACATCGTGCTCTCATGCTTTTTGCTTTCCATTTATCTTTCCCTCCTTGCGATCAAAGATGAAAAGCGCCGCGTAGTTTTATTCGTTGTATCGTATCTTCTTGCAACGGTTAACCTGCTCACGATGGAGTATTTTTATTTCCTCGAGTTCGGGCGTATTTTTCTATTCTGGTTCATGTTGTCAGGGACAACAAAGGAACGTGTACAAAAATCCGTTTTGTACTTTTTGCCATACTTCCTGATCTTTGCAGGCGTTACGATCTGGCGCATGTTCTTCTTCACCTTCCAGAATGCCAGCTATGAATATGTGATTCTGGATGCAATTCGCGAGAACTTCTTTTCTGGAATATTGCTGCTATTAAATAACGTACTATTGAGCTTCTGGCGGACGGTGTACGAAGTTTGGCTATATCCTGCTTTAACCATTGGCACTACTGGATTGGGACCGCTCACACTTACCGTGATGCTGATTCAGTTATTCTCGGTCATTCTCCTCGTTGGAATATATCTTTTCAAATTTACAGCAAGCGATGGCAATGACCGCGACTTTGCAAAGCAGGCCGGTTTCATTGGCTTGATCTTTTGGGGACTTTCCGGCGGCTCGGTGTGGATCATTGGCATTGTGCCGCAGCTCAATTTTTCCATTGACCGTTTTATGCTGCCCTTCATGCTGGGTGCGAGCCTTTTGCTTGCCAGCATGATCGCATTGATAAAAAATCAGCGCACGCAAATGATCCTGATGGCGTTACTGGTCGGCTTTGCAGTCAGCAGGCATTTTCGCCTTGAAGATATCTTTCGCCGAGATTGGGCCACCCAGCAGGATCTCTTCTGGCAAATGACATGGCGTATGCCTGCCCTTGAAAAAGGGACGATCCTGCTTTCCAATGATCTGCCGGTCACTTATTATTCAGATAACTCATTGACCGGCCCGCTGAATTGGGTGTACAGTCCGCCTGGCGAAATGAATGTCATTTTGTATTTTGCTTCCATCCGTGTTGGTAAAACACTGCCAAGCGTGGAACCTGGTCAGCCGCATCAGTTGTATTACATCGGCCCCACCTTTTATGGGAATACATCCAACATCCTCGTAGTGGATTATGAACCGCCAGGGTGTTTCCGCGTGATCGACCCCGAAGTGGAAGAGGTGAATCGTTTATTGCCGCCCGCATTAAAAGATGTGGCAAAGTACTCGAATCAGAGTGTGATTCTGTTCGAGAAACAGAATCAGTTACCCGGTCCACTTTTTGGAAGCGAGCCGCCGCATAACTGGTGTTATTATTTTGGTCAGGCTGAATTGGCGCGTCAGATGGGGGATTGGGAAAAAGTCGCCCGTTTGGGAGATATTGCATTCGCCTTGGAGGATTACCCAAATGACCCATTTGAGCGATTTGTTTTTGTTGAAGGATATGCTAATATTGGAGATTGGAAAAAAGCGGTAGAATTGTCAACAACTTCTTATAAGATTTCAAAAGCTTATGTGGGACCATCGCTGTGTAGATTGTGGACCCGTATTGAACGTGAGACACAAAGTACCCCAGAGCAGGTAGCTGCTTTGACCGAAGTGCGAAGCAAATTTGAGTGTACCCCTTAGAAATATTTTGAAACTTTCTTCATGAAAACATTTGTAGAAATTACAATTGTTCAGGCAGCTTGAACGAGACCATAGAATGGCCTCCTCAAGTCCCGTCTCAAAACTATATTTACAAAAGGAGAAGAAGAATGCGTAAGAATTTCGCCCGCCTCGCATATATTGCGTTGGCACTCATGTTTGTTCTTGCAGCTTGCGGTACTCCCGCTCCTGCTGCAACAGAGGCTCCCGCCGCTGCAACTGAAGCCCCTGCTGCTGCAACAGAGGCTCCTGCTGCCGCTACTGAAGCGCCGGCTGCTGAACAGCTTGTCTTTGGTTTGCTCATGGTAGGCCCTTACAATGACAATGGCTGGAGCCAGGCTCACTATGAAGCTGGTTTGTACCTCGAGGAAAAACTCGGCGCCAAGATGGTCTATCTTGACAAGGTCAATCCTGCTGACCGCCCCGGCACTACCCCCGACCAACTCGCTGAAGAATTGGTGGCTCAAGGTGCCAAACTCGTCATCTTCAACTCTGATGACATGAAAGATGCAGCCTCCACCTTTGCAAAAGCCAACCCTGATGTGTACGTCATCATGGCTTCTGGTGATCAGGTCTGGGCTGATGGCAAAGCATACGAAGAGATTCCCAACCTCATGAACATCATGGGCCGTATGGAATATGGCAAGATGATGGCTGGCTGTGCCGCTGCTCTCGCTTCTGAGACCGGCAAGATCGGTTATCTTGGACCATTGATCAACGATGAAACCCGCCGCCTCGCTTCCTCTGCTTATTTGGGCGCGAAGCATTGCTGGGAAACCGCTGGCAATGACCCCGCCGCTTTGGAATTCAAAGTGACTTGGATCGGCTTCTGGTTCAACATCCCTGGTGTTACTCTTGATCCTGTCCAAGTTTCCAATGACTTCTACACCACCGGTTACGATGTTGTCATTTCCGGTATCGATAACCCTGTCAACCTCGGTGAAGCTCAGAAGCTTTCTGCCGAAGGCAACAAGGTCTTCGGTGTTGCTTATGACTATGTGGCCGCTTGCGATGCTGCTCCTGATGTCTGCATCGGTGTTCCGTATTTCAATTGGGGTCCTGAATACCTCAAGGCTGCTGCTTCTGTTCAAGATGGCTCATGGGCTTCCAGCTTCGTTTGGGCTGGCCCTGACTGGACTGATATTAACAATGCTGACACCTCCACCGTTGGCTTTGTGAACGGCCCCGCTTTGAGCGCAGAAGATGCCGCGGCTGTAGATGCGTTCGTCGCTGAACTCGCTGGTGGTCTGAACCTGTGGACAGGCCCGATCAACCTGCAAGATGGCTCTGCCTACCTTGCTGATGGCGAAGTTGGCACCGATCAACAAGTCTGGTACCTGCCTCAATTGCTCGAAGGCATGGACGGCCTCAGCGCTGCTGAGTAAGATTTAATTCCCTTAGGGGCACAGCATTGTTTGCTGTGCCCCTTTCATTATCATCTCGCATCATGGAGTCTCATACCGCCCATGAACGTAGAACTTAAAAACATTCACAAGCATTTTGGCAAAGTACACGCCAATAAGAATATCAATCTCACGATACCATCCGGTACCATACAGGGAATTCTGGGGGAAAACGGTGCAGGCAAAAGCACCTTGATGAAGATTCTTTCCGGCTTTATTCAGGCCGATTCCGGCAGCCAAATTATTTTGGACGGTAAACCTGTCACCATTAATTCCCCCGCTAATGCGATTCAGCATGGTGTGGGTATGCTTCACCAGGATCCATTGGATTTCCCCCCAATGAAAGCTCTGGATAACTTTATCCTTGGCCGTACTAGTGGCGGGCTTTTTCCAAATAGGAAGGAAGCCACGCAGGATTTTAATCTTCTGGCCAAAGAGTTCGATTTTTCATTTGACCCGGAAAGTTATGTTGACTCGCTAACCGTTGGAGAGCGACAGCAACTTGAAATTATGCGGCTTTTGTGGCTCGGCGCACGCGTTCTTATTCTTGATGAGCCGACGACTGGCATTAGTGCATCTCAAAAAAGTAAATTATTTGCCACCCTCAAGAAACTTCCAGAACAGGCCATGACGATCATTTTTGTTTCTCATAAGCTTGAGGATGTGGAAATTTTATGTGATCAAGTAGCCGTACTACAGGCTGGTGAATTAGTTGGGGAGATGAAACCTCCCTTCGATACTACAAAGCTGGTTGAAATGATGTTCGGCAAAGTGGTCACACTAGGTGAAAGACAACCTGCTCAAACAGGTGACTCGGTACTTGAGCTGAAAAATGTTTCACTTGAAGATGCACGGTTGAAAATAAAGAATGTGGACTTGGATCTCCGCGCTGGTGAAGTGATCGGCCTTGCGGGAATGGAAGGCTCCGGGCAGGGAATGTTCATGCGTGCTTGTGCAGGGTTGGTACGGCCCGTAGGAGGGAAGGTTCTGCTCAAAGGTCAGGATTTGACCGGCAAGTCATATCACACATATAAAAAAGAGGGAGTGAATTTCCTTCCTGCTGCACGTCTCGAAGAAGGGCTTGTCCCTGGTTTGAGTTTGACAGATCATTTTGTTCTTGCAGAGCAGCCTAAAGGTATTTTTATTGATAAGGCTGCCGGACAGAAACTTGCCGAAGACCGTATCAAATCCTTTAATATTCGAGGCACGCCGACGAGTACGGTTGAATCGCTTTCGGGCGGGAATCAACAGCGCGCAGAGCTGGCTTTGCTGCAAACTCCGCTTTCACTTGTACTGCTCGAACATCCTACCCGCGGTTTGGATATTGAGTCTGTGATCTATATCTGGTCGAAATTAAAGGAGCGCTGTAAACAGGGCGCGTCTATTATTTTTATTTCTTCAGATCTTGAGGAGGTCTTGCAATATAGCGACCGCGTGCTTGTATTCTTTAGCGGAAAAGTTTCTCCTCCTATTGATGCGGCAACGACAAGCGTAGAGCAGTTGGGGCAATTGATCGGCGGTAAGGGTTGGCCAGAGAAGGGAGGCAAGAATGCTTAAGGGACGTTTCAGCGGTTTTGTCTTTCAATTCTTGGCTTTTGTGCTTGCGCTTGGATTTGTTTCGCTAATTTTGATCGCTGCAAAGGCATCCCCAATGGAAGCCTATAAAAATATGATCACAGGCTCTGTTGGTTCGGCTCGAAAATTTGCAGAAGTATTGGTAACGTTTGTACCGCTTCTCCTTGTGACCGCTGGTTTGCTGATAACCTTTTCGGCTGGTTTGTGGAACATTGGTGTGGAAGGTCAAATTGTGCTCGGCGCAATTGGTACCGCTTGGGTATTTCGCCAATTCGTAGATAGCACACTTTCTCCAGCTTTGATCATCAGCCTTGCTATTTTAGGTGGAATGGTAGTTGGGGCATTGTGGGCTTCTCTTGCTGGAGCATTGAAAACTTTTGGTGGTGTTAATGAGATCTTCGGCGGCTTAGGGCTGAACTTTGTATCCACCGCGTTGACCTTGTATCTCATCTTCGGCCCGTGGAAGCGTGAAGGTGTGGCGTCCATGAGCGGTACTGAGCCATTCCCAGATCAATTTGCTTTACCGCAATTACCAGAGCTGCGTATCAGTCTTTGGGCGTTAGGCATTGCTTTGGTCGGTATCGTGATCGTGTACTTCATCTTGCAAGGTACATATTTTGGATTGAAACTCAAAGCGGTTGGGAAGAACTTCCGCGCGGCGTATCTGTTGGGTATTCCCACCTGGCAATATTCCATGTATTCCTTCCTTATTTGCGGCGCGTTGGCTGGTGCGGCGGGTGCTATTCAGGTGGCGGCAGTATATCATCGCCTGATCCCATCCATCTCCAGCGGATATGGATATCTCGGTCTCATGGTGGCAATGCTAATTAACTATCAAGCCATCTGGGCTATCCCTGTCGCTTTATTCTTTGCGGCTTTGAACATTGGCAGTATTCAACTTCCCATCGTCATGAAACTGGACTCCTCGCTTGCTGGGGTTTTACAAGGCACGCTCGTGCTCTTCGTTCTGTTGATGGAAGGCGTACGACAGAAATTTGTGAAGAAGGCGTGAGGAAACTATGAATCAGGAAACTCTTCTGGTTGGCTTGGCCGGTGTACTCGCTGCCGCAGCTCCGATTATTTTTGCTGTATTGGGTGAAACTTTTTCTGAGCGTGCAGGTGTTATCAACCTTTCCATGAACGGGACCATTCTGTTATCTGCAATGGGTGGGTTTGCTGTGGCATACAATACCGATAATATTGTCCTTGGCTTTTTGGCAGGGATGCTGATCGGTGCGTTGGTTGCGTTGGTAGTAGCCTTTGCAAGCATCACACTCAAACAGTCACAGGTGGCAGTTGGGTTTGTGCTTGCTCTTACCTGCCGCGACCTTGCTTATTTTATTGGCAATCCATATATGGGGCTGGCTGGCCCACGTTTGCAGGCTTTTCAAATTCCATTATTAAGCGATATTCCAATCATAGGTCAATTATTTTTCCGCCAGGAAGTGATCACGTACGTTAGCTTTATTGCCATCTTCCTTGCGTGGTTGTGGATTTTCCGCACCCGCCCGGGTTTGATGCTGCAAGGCATTGGTGAGAAACCCGCTGCGGCATTTATTCGCGGTGCAAATGTCAACCTGATGCGTTACGTGTATACCGTTATTGGCGGTGCATTGATCGGCCTTGCAGGCCCGACCTACTCACTTGCCATTCGCGCTGGTTGGATGGGTACAATTTCTGGCCTTGATGGTATCGGTTGGATCGCACTCTCCATCACCATCTTTGGTGGATGGAACCCGTCTCGTGCAGCGTTTGGTGCGTATCTTTTTGCGCTTCTACAGTGGCTTGGGCTGGTTCTCCAACCTGTACTCACAGGTGTCCCTTCGCAAGTATTGCAGGTTGCACCCTTCCCATTGATGATTCTCACGCTTTTGCTGGTCAATATTGGCGACGCCGAATGGGTGGAACGTACCCTCGCTGCCATGCCTGAAACTACCCGCAAGTTCTTCTCGAAGCTGTTGCGCGCCATGCGCGCCTCTCCGCCAGCGGCATTGGGTGTGCCATT
>CAZHOX010000062.1:0-16846 GCA_964534345.1 uncultured Anaerolinea sp. | reverse complement strand
TGGGATACGCACTTCGCCCAAGGCTCATCCACGGGTATCATGCCCAACCTGATGAAAGACCTCGCCGAAGGAATCGCTGCATTCCATGCGGATATGGTGGATTATCAAAATCAACTCACCACTGTTACCATGTCTGAGTTTGGGCGGCGTGCATCTGAAAATGGCAGCCTCGGCACAGACCACGGCCACGGCAGCATGATGATGGTCTTGGGCGGCAATGTGGACGGCGGCAAAGTCCACGGGCAGTGGCCGGGTTTGGCAGAAGGTCAACTCATTGGGCCGGGTGATTTGGCTGTCACCACCGATTATCGTGATGTGCTTTCTGAAATTTTGACCAAACGACTGAACAACCCCGCTACAAATGAAATTTTCCCTGACTATCAACCGACTATGCCGAATGTGATCGTATAGTTTTATGGATTTGCACGACATAGTAATTTGAGATAACATCAAAAGAGTTGTTATTTCATAGGAGGATACTATGCTTCGACTCGGTTATTTCCTTTCACTGCTTCTTGTTTTGATGTTAGCCTGTTCAACACTTTCAGCCCCTGTGGTTAATCCTGTAGAACCTGTTCAAGAGATCCCAACCGCGTTTCCTCAAAATACAGAATCTCCAACACAGGAAGCTGCCCAAATCTCTGAACTACCAAACTCCGCCCTCGTGGATTTTTATGATCCTGCCCGCAATCCCGCAGATGATCTGACACAAGCCATTGTGATTGCACAAAAAGAAAACAAACGCATCATGCTCGAACTGGGCGGGGATTGGTGCATCTGGTGCAAATACATGGATGATTTCTACAAATCTCAACCTGATATTTTGCAAGCTCGCGCCGATAATTATATTCTCGTGAAAGTAAATGTCAGTGGAGATAATGCAAATGAGGAATTCCTTTCCCAGTTTCCCGAAGCGGCGGGATATCCACACATTTATATTTTGGAAAGCGATGGGACTTTCCTGCATTCCCAAAATACTGCAGACCTTGAAGACGGCGCAGATTCATATGTCCCTGAAGTGTTTATGGCTTTTCTAAAAGAATGGGCTCCGAATTAGTAATCAAAAAGAGTGACCCTGATGGTCGCTCTTTTTGATATTCTTAATTTTACGGACTCCCAAAATCCACCACAATGTAATCCATTGATAAATACGCATACCCCACGCCCATCTCAGTGGATTTGGTGCTGAGGATCGCATCACGATGAATTTGATCACTCATCCACCAGAGCATTGCCGCCTCTGGCCCGCCTCCGCCGTAAATGATCTCTTCCACATAGGAAGAGGAGTATCCCGTGGCTGCAATGCGCGAATAGACAGATGAACCGTCTGACCCTGTGTGGCTGATATTGTTATTGCAAGCCATGTCCCCGGCGTGGCCTTGCGCGGCCGCGCCGAGCAGGGAATTAATGGTCAACGCGGGCAGGCCAGCATTTGCGCGCTCTGAGTTGATCAGCGATGCGATCTGATTAACGTAGCCGGCATTCTGGCTATATCCGCAGTTTGCATTCCCACCAGAGCCGCCTCCTGATGATTGCGTGGGACTCGTTCCTGATGTGGTGGGGACAGTTGCGCTGCTTCCCACTACAACCTTCACCCAAAACGTTTTTTCTATCCCAATAAATACGTCACTTCCTGCGGCAGTGTTCAACGTGAAGAAACCTGTGTACGCGCCGTTGGATGGGGGAGCGGTCAACTCCACAGAGACTTGGACCTTCTCCGTTGGAAGAGTGGCAGGTATCGGCGCGGAAAGAGGCGCGTTCATTTGGTCACCTGCTGCAAACTTCAACGAATAATTGATCCACGGACAGGTGCCTGTGTTTTGAAATTCCCAAGTCTTGGTAAATTTTTCGCCTGCCTTCACCTGCGTATTGTCTTGAATGGTTACATCTCGCAAAAGGACTGCCGTGTTCGTGCAGTTGGCCGGTGCTGTGATGGCGAGGGTTGGCGTTTCAGTGATTGCAAGTGTGGGAGTTAACGTAGCGGGAACAAAACCCACCTTTGTGGGCGGGAGAGTTGCCGTAATAAAGTTCGATGGTGTTGGCGTTTTTACATCATCCACTTGCACTGAGATGCAGGCAGATAAAAGAAGTAGAAGAAGAAAAGTAATTAGGATTTTATTTTTCATACGATGGTCTATGGTCTATTGCCCGATTCAAAACATCATCATCTGCCCTTTGGATTCTTCCACAGGGTCGCTGGCGATCTGCTCTTCAAATGTTTCCCGCGTCAAAATCGGGACATCAAGCAGGCTGCGCAGCAAACGATATTTCACCAGCTTATATTTTTTCAAACGCGCTCTAAGCGACGGGTCGCGCTCTTGTTTGTAGGCGGCAAGTGCGGCACGCCCGCCAGGGATGACGATGACAGTTTGTTCATCTGCCTGCTCCAATGCGCGGTTAAGCAGGGCAGAAGCCAGCACGTTGAATTTTTTCACGATCTGCCCGTTGTCTTTCCAGATCAACACTTTATCATTTGTAGATGATTGATAGTTAAGTCTTTTTCCAATTTTCTCAAGCAACGCAAAGATATTTTTTATTTCTTCACGCCGTGCAGCAGCGATATCTTCATCGCGCAATTTCCAGTTCGCGCCATTCTTTTCGGCATACGAGTTCAACACCGCATAGATCAACCCCTTGGACGGAGTCATCAACCCTGGAAAGCGCGGATACAAATCGTCTTCCAAATCCAAAAAGATCGCATTCGGATTCTTTTGCAAATATGTGACCACTGCAATTTCAATGAGGTCAGTAAGCGACTCAGCTTGTGCTTTAGGAGCCACACCCCACATTCCCGTATCCACATTTTCTCCTGTGGAATAATGTGTGAACCGTTCATCATCTTTCAATGCTGAAGAGAACAGCGTTTGCACCATGCGCAGCGTTTCATCAAATTCAAACTCAGGTGATTTGAGCATGTTGGCTTCTGCCAGCGCGATCAGCCCTGCCGTGTGAATATGCAAATAACCGGCAGGTTCACCGCGCGCACATAAATAGTCAAAGACCGCTTTTTGCAAAACAGATTTGTCTGCAATTTCTGGTTTTGGTTTTTGCGCGGTTTTCCAAATGATTTGCATGGCGTCATGCTCGGTTCGCAAGGCAACGCTTTCCAGTTTGAAACCTGCCGCATTTGCTGCTGCCAACGCCGAGGTGAGGAAGGCAGGCTCAGGTTCGGGAATCAACCCGAACATTGGAACATCATCAGCAAGCAGGTTGTTCAAGTGCTCAAAGATGGCGTGCAAAGCCGTTGCGCTCCATGCCCAGTCATAGCGCCTGCGTCGCAGTGCAACTTTATACGGCTCCACCGCATCCTTGCCCCACAGCCAGCCCGCCCACAATGCAGAGAGAGTCCAAAAGGCTTGGTTTGGGCGTGGTACAGAGCCGATCACTGCAACAATGGGAATTTCCCTTTTGACTTCACGCGCAAGTTCTTTGAGGCGACCTTCATAGATGCAGATTCCGCCGCTCTCTGGAATTTTTCGCGGCCACGCCTCACACGGGATCGGTGAGCTGGATGCGGCAAATAAACTGACTCCACGCTCGAGCATTATCCACACATTGTGCTCGCGGAATTGATTCGGCGTGCTCAACTGTTTCGGCCTCGGTCTTTCGGATGGATGCGCCCAAAGCGTGTTGCCTGCGTCACACGCCAAAAGGATGAGCGCCATCAATGCGCGTTTTCGTTCGGGAGACAAAGTTAGACTATCGAGGCGGTTGATGATCGTTGTCAACGCATACAGTGGGCGGGGAAGGTAATGCTGTATCGCTTCTTCTGCATAGATACGGTCTTCATCGTTTAGCGCAACCACTCGCTCGAAGGAGCGTGAACGGTGCAAGGCATCGGTAGCTGCGAATTTTTTTGCGCGTTCCTTATCTTCCTCTGTTGCGGGGTGTTCGCCCGAGTCGCCGCAATGCGGACATTCATAGATGCGTGCGTAGGGCGTATCCTCTCCTTTGCGCCAGAGGAAGGAGTGCGCCTGAATCTGTTGTTTGCATTTTTCGCATGTGGTGAAATACAGGGATTGAAGATGCCCCGCGAGTCTTTCTTCGCCTTTTTTGACTGCCCCCAAATCGGCTAGTGCGGCAATAAATTCGGACTCAGGCGGCGGGTTGGCGAAGGTCTCCAGCAGAAAACGGGTGACAGGGTTGTTCGCCGTGACCAGCACACGATATCCGCTGCGCGCAGCTTCGAGGACGAGTCGCGGGGAGAATCCGAATGGGTCGAGCAACCAGTTACCGGCTAAGGTCTGATGCGAGAGCCAGGCGGAGATAACTCCCTCTTCGAGCGGGGGTAAAAATCGGGAGAGCGGTCCCGAATCCACCGGTTTAAAACCTGGAATGTAAGGCTGGTGTTCCATTTCTGTTAAGTATACATCCCATAATGGCTGTAAAAAATATTCATGGGGTTGAGGCGAAACTTTACAACATTGACATTAAATTTCAAAAATTTATAAGTAAAATTGTACTTGAAAAGGTGATAGAATCTTGTTAAGGAAAACAAAAATCATGGCATCCGGGGAACAAATACTTATTGTTGAGAGTGATCCAGATATCGCGGATTTGGTTGGGAGGCAATCGCTTCGGTCACTTGGCTACCAGGTGACTGTAGTTGGCGATGCTGCTTCGGCTCTCAAACGCGCGGTTCAAACTCCCCCAGACCTGATTCTCGCCAATTTAAATTTGCCAGGCCTGAGCGGGAAAGACCTGATCGCGGCCTTGAATTCCCAGGGTGTGAAATCGCCACTTATTATTATTGCAGAAGCTGGGCAGGAGGCAGATGCCATTCAGGCATTTCGGCTTGGTGCTGCCGATGTGATGTTCTGGCCGTTGCGTGATACTGAGGTGGTGTCTATTGTTGAGCGTGCCTTACGCCAGACACAGGAAGCCCGCGAAAGACAAAAACTGGATCGCCAGTTAAAGGCAGCAAACGATGAGCTGCAAAAAAGACTGCGCGACCTGATGAATATCCTTTCCATTGCCAAGGCTGTGGTTTCGATCACAGACCAGCGCGTATTGTTTGATCGTATCCTTGAGAGTGCCATTCAACTGGCTGAAGCCGATATGTGTTGGCTGATGCTGCGTGATGAGAAAAGCAAAACATATTTGCTGCGCGCACAGCGTAATTTGCCGGAAGCCTGGGCGAAAAAAATGAATCAGCCCGTTGATGATGGCATTAGTTCTCTCGTTGCTTTATCAGGCGAGAGTTTGCTCATGAACGGCTCTCCCTTGCAGAAGTTTAAACTGGCTACGCTTGGCAAATCTGCTGGTGTTATCCCCATTAAGATCCAAAATGAAGTGATCGGTTTGTTGATCGTGGCCCGAAAGAGTGACCATGAGTTTTCCCGAGATGCACAGACCATGCTCGAAGCAATGGCTGACTATGCATCCATCTCTTTGGTGAATTCACGCTTATTCCGTGCCCTGGAGCAGACCGCGGAAAATGCACGTGCTGGTGAAAAACATCGCCATGCTGCACTTGAATCCATACGTGAAGCGATTCAGGGAGAAGTACAAGCTGCTACGTATCCTCTTCACCTGGTGTTGACGGAAATGCCCGGCACCTTGAATATTGAACAGAAAAAAGCTCTCGAATCTGTTCAAACTGCATTGCAACGTCTTTCCCGTTCCTCTGAAAAAACAATCGCCCCATCAAAATAAAAAGACATTATTGACCTCATGCCGAAACTGGATCTCATTCTACTTGCGCTAAACCCATCACCAATTCTGGATTTAATGCAAAGGGCATTATATGCGGCCGGGTATGAGGTGGCAGTTGCCCATGATTATTCCGGGTTGAATAAATCCATGCAGGAAGCCATTCCTGCTCTTTTGATTATTGGCGAGAGGTTTTCCGAACAGGATGGATTTACCATCTCGAAAGAACTTTTAGAGCGTTTCCCCACACTGCCGATCGTTTTTTATGCAGATAAAGACACAACTGGTTTTGCCAAGGCAGTGCTTAAAAATGGCTTGAGCGGCTATATTTATCCGCCATTGCAAATGGCGGATATTGTCGAGGAAGTTCAGAAAAGCCTTGCGCGTGCCAGAAGATTGGGTGACTGGCTGCGCCGTGAAGTAAGGCGCACCACATCTTCGCTGGCTGAACGAGCAAAGATATCAGAAGCAGAACGGGTCAAGCTTGAGGCGATCATCTCGAACATTCAGGATGGCGTGGTCGTGCTTGATGAACATCAACGTGTTCTCTTGATCAATCGCGCGATCCGTGAAATTTTCAACCTGGGTGACAAGGATTTTACAAGCAGGCCGTTGGGGGATGTTATTGTAAATGCCGATATGGTGGCTTTGTTATCCCGCTCCAGTGAAGGGCCGTTGAAATATCATGAGATCAATTTTGATGATGGGAGAGTGTTCAATGCTCAGTACACGCCCATTCCCAAAATAGGTGCTGCGGTAACCATGCAGGATATTTCCTACCTCAAAGAACTGGATCGTCTGAAGAGCGATTTTATCCATACTGTCTCGCATGACCTGCGATCTCCTCTGACTGCCGTTCTTGGGTACACAGAATTGATTGAACGCACGGGGCCGCTAAACCAGAATCAACTCGAATTTTTACACCGTTTGCAGGGAAGTGTTCAGCACATTACGAACCTGATCAATGACCTGCTGGATCTGGGACGGTTGGAAGCAGGCTTTGACACACGCCGTGAAATGATCCAGTTGGATGGTGTGCTTAAATACACACTGGATATGTTTGAAGCACAGGTTCGCAACAAAGGCATTAACCTTGCTGTGGAGATTTCCCCGAACATCCTGCCGTTTCGCGCAAACCCAATTCGTGTCCGCCAAATGTTGGATAACCTGGTTGGGAATGCCATAAAATACACGCCGAATGGGGGGCATGTTCAAGTGAGCATTGCCATGCAGGATAAACAGATCGTTCTTAAAGTGCAAGACACCGGCCCCGGTATTGGTCCAGATGAACAAAACCGCATATTTGAAAAATTCTACAGGGCAACCAATGCCCCTGACGGAGTGACAGGCTCTGGTTTGGGACTTGCCATTGTCAAGTCAATCGTGGATAGTCATCAAGGACGGGTCTGGGTGGAATCAACCCTTGGAAAAGGTTCTACGTTTGTAGTTCTGCTTCCAACGCATGAATAAGTCAATTGCTTACCTCTACAGGTATAAGCTCTTTTAAGCACTGCCACCGAATACTACTCGGCGGCAGTTTTTATTAAAGGAGAAGGTAAAGCAGAGAGGGATAAAAAGTGTCGCTCGGTATGGAATTGTTATTCCACTACCGAGCGACTTCGCCAAAGGAGGAGACAGGGAGGAGATCGTTGAGGTGTCTTGATTCCGTCTCCACAGTTATATTAATCGATTACCCATTTTTTGGGCATCGTCAAATGTCATCGAATGAATGTGATAATATTCACAAATGAGATGTTTTTCTCAGAAACTCTCTGGAAAGAGAAATTGCCTCTTCCAGATTTGAATAACCCTTTGTGGCAAGCGCTGGGTTGGGGTTTCCAGTGATCATTTTGGATACTTTTCGTCCCCGATCATGAATGCACAAGACCGGTTTCCCCACCTCAAGTGCAAATGCAATTTCATATCCAACCCCATGAGATGGCACGCTGACTTCTGCAATCAGCACATCGCAGTTCTTGATCCAATTTACATCTCGCTCATACACATACTGCGGCGAAAGTTCTCGCTCATTCTCCATAACTTCCGATTGCGCCAGGTGCGAAGTAGGAATTTCATGCCCATCAGCAGTGAGCGCGGCAACGATCTGTTGGTAAGTAGATTCAAGTTCACGCCCGCCTGTGATGGAACATGCAAAGTAAATATTCATTTATTTATTTTTTCCAGGAAGGCGTGAAAGTATGGAGGAGTCGCGCTTTTTCTGCGGCGCAGCTTGTCCACCTCCAGTTCGCATACTTTCCAGCTCCGAGCTAAAACGCATCCAATCATTCACAAGAATTACAAAGTGCGGAGTCTTGTCTTTGAAAAAGAGCGGAGAGAGGAACAGGCGCAAGGATGATTGCGACATGGGGAATGCATTTAATTCAAGGACAATCACTGTCATTTTTGCAAGCGGCTCAATGATCTCTGCCTGCCATCTGGAAACGCTTTTGGGTGGGAAGAGCGCCCCCATATTTGCAGAGGATGTGCGCCTCAGCCTTTTATAGGAAATATTTAATCGCAAAAATGGGGTAGCCAGTTTGATGTGATCGCTAAACGGCTGAATATAGGCGCTTTTCCGAAGGATAAATAACAGCAGGCCCAGAAAAACATTCAAGCCGCCAACACTTGCTATTGCCAGCCAGCGCCATTGCTCAAATCCCCAGCTATAAATTCCATATGCCAGCAGTAACAGAAACAATCCAAGCGCCAGGAGCGCAGGATACCAGCGATTGAGCATGTGAGTGTAGATGACAAGAGGATAGCGACGTCCGCCTTTTGCCATGATTAAGAATCCTTTTCGCTTCCAGCTTGACCTTTGGCTTGGTCGCCGTTTAATTGAACAATTAACTTCCCGATAGCTTGTTCGAGGTGTTCTCCGCGCAGACTAAAGGTGATGTCACCGCGAGTCTTTTCGATGATGCCGCGTGCCAGATCCGTCTGGCGGCGCAGGCCGTTGGTGATGGCATCGGGATAATCCATGGTGACCATCACGGAATAGATTTCGTCCATGTAGCCGAGCAGACGTTCCACTTCGGTGGAATAGCCGTGGCGGAGAATATCCATCACACGGCGGCGTAATTCGCCGACGACTTCTGCCAACCCGTTGAGATAGGTTGAGGGTTCAACGATCAGTTCTTCGGGAGTCTGAAGCGGTTCGTTCCGAATTAAGGCGCAAGTGACGTTCGCTTCCACAAATTCCTTTAATGCATCTTGTGTGTAGCCTGCGTAAAAAAGATCAGGGTAGGCTGCCAGAGAGTCGCGCAGGGTATCCGCTAGTTTTCGCGCTTCTTGCAGATGCAAATTCATCGTGTCAGTTTCGTCACGGTGAACGGCGCGGATGGAGAGAGAACATGCGCGAGTGAGTTGGCGCGCCTGGGCAAGGGCATTATCTCTTGCGGCGGTGCGGGCATCGAAATTTTTTCTGATCTGTTCGGAGATTTTTTCGAGTTTGTGCATGGTTACTCTTTGGGCGGTTCAGGCGGCTGTTGGAAAGGGCGGAAGAGATTATCTGCCAATGTTGAGTTTGTAGGGATGTTGATCTCTCCGAATGCAGTTTCATAACGTGCGATATTTTCTGTGAGCGCACGTACCAAAAGCTTTGCGCTCAATGGAGTCATCACCACACGCGAGCGGATTTTTGCACGGGGTTCGCCGGGCAGCAGATGTGCAAAGTCTATGACAATGTCGGAGGGGGAGTGGGCAATGCGCGCCAGATTGGCATAAACGAGTTCGAGGTCGGCGGGGAGTTCAAGTACGGGGCCGTTTGGCTTGGGAGGGAGTTGAGGTGTGGTCATATTTTCCTATGTAAGCAAACAGGTCTAACAAGCCCGCAGTGGATTTGTTAGACCTGTTCCATTGTGATGTTCTTAGAATGGGATATCGTCTTCTGGCGGAAGTTCTGCCATTTCGAATCCGCCTCCACCTGCTACGGGGCCGTTATCACCAGCATCGCCGCGGGCAGAGAGAAAACGCACAGTAACAGCTGTGATCTCAAATGAAGAGCCTGCGGTTCCATCTTGTTTAGTCCAAATGCGCGGACCGCCGGTAGTTTTGTCGGGCGTGAGGCGTCCTTCGATCAGAACTTTGGAACCTTTTTTAACATACTGATTACAGGCTTCTGCGGTTTTTCCCCAGGTGGAAACACGAAACCAAATGGTCTCTTTTACTTGTTCGCCGTTTCCGGCAGTGTATTGGCGGCTTGTTGCAACAGAAAAAGATGTGACCGCCTGCCCCGAGGGGGTGTAACGCATTTCGGGGTCTTTGCCTACATTGCCAGCTACGATTATTGTATGAAACATGGGATTTGCTCCTTGAGGGTTAAGGTACCCGCCGAACTACGGCGGGGAAATAAGACAATTCGTATTGTACTCGTACTTTCTTTTTTTGTTAACCAGTGGAGTCTATAATGGGTTATAAGGCCTGATATGTAAGAAATAGCAGGGTTGATGTTGTCTTTTTGAAATATTCGCAAGAGAAATTTATCGGTTTATGTATGGAGAGAATATGAAATTTGCCATCAAGCATTATGGCATTATTGTCAGTACCCTGATCACTGCCTACCTGCATATTTCTCTTTACCCTGATTTTGGCTTTACGGTGAATGGGATTGGCTATATTGGGTTGTTGGCCGCTTATTTTTTACCGCTCGCATTTTTGCAAGATAAAGAAATTCACTTAATCCTTTGGTGGGGACTCGTAATTTATACTGTTGCTACCATCATTTTATGGGTGTTTATTGGTGATATGCATTTTGTGTTTGGAACATCCAGTGCAACCGGTTATTACGCCAAAACTGCTGAGATCGTGCTGCTTGCATTCCTGTGGGCTGATAAGCCCAGGTAACAGGGATGCTTTTTATTGTTAAAGGAGAAAAACATGAGGCTTAGTCTAAAACACTACGGCATTATCCTTGGTGGGCTGTTGGCAGCCTATTTCCACCTTATCCTGTTCCCAGATATCGGGTTTACTCTCAATGGATTGGGATACATCGGTTTGTTGGGAGCGTATTTCCTGCCAATACCGTTCTTTCAACAAAGGCATAAACTGGCCTGGTGGGGTTTGGTTGGTTATACCCTGCTGACCATTACTTTGTGGGTAATCATGGGGAATAAACAATTTGTGGCAGGCACAACCAGCGCCATTGGGTACTATGCCAAGGCGGTTGAAATATTTATGCTTGCCTGTTTATGGGCAGATAAGCCGAAATAACATTAGAAGCCTTCGTTTAACCGGCTTTTTGTTGGGTAGATATGGAATGGAATATTGAATACTTTTTAGAGGATCACCTTATCTATGTGAAAACAAAAGGTGTGCTAACTGCAGAGTCCGCAAATTTAATGGTGACGGATGTTGTCAAAGCCGCCGCTTTCCATTGTTGTGATAACCAGATCATTGACCATCGTGATACTGTTTTTGCTTTACGGCTTTTTGAATATTACGAACGCCCTGAAGTGAATTCGAAAATTGGAATTTCTCTTAAATGGAAGATCGCCATGGTATTCAAAGAGCTGAATAGCGATACCTTTTTTATGGAGACGGTCTTCCGAAACCGCGGATATAATTTTTGTCAATTTGATGATGTTGAAAAAGCAAGGAACTGGATTTTGAATAAATAAAAGCGAAGGCGCTGTGCCTTCGCTTTTTTACTGATTTGTGCGGGCCAGCCTGCGCATGGCCGCCATCTGGCGGAGATGATCCACTTCGTGTGCCAGCATAAGCAGTACCCAGGTCTTGTAATTGCAAACTCCAAATGTAGAATTTGATTCCACCTTCTCAGGGTCGTGCAAGTTGCGTGTTTGTTCAAGTACCACTTGAATGCGCTCCGTGGCGGCATTCAAACTTACATGCAGATCTTTGATCGAAACATTTTGTCTGGCGCCTTCGCCGAATCCACGAGCCGCTTCCACAAGGTGGGGTAACTGGCTTGTGGAAATATCCAATAACTTGTTGTGATAAAACCCCTGTGTATAGATCAGGTGCGTTATTGATTCGCTGATCGACCAGAGCGGATGCACAGGTGAGGAAAAAGCCACCTGCTCGTCGGTCAACTCTTCCAGGATTTCACGTGTTCGTTCTCGCGTTTGAAAAAAAGTCTCAATGAACTCATCCAACGGATAACGGGAAGAAGCCTCCAGCCAGGAGATTTCTTTCGTAAAAGCAGACAGGATCAAGGGAGTTAGAGCGTCTGAAGAGATCATCAATAGGAATTTTATCCTATTTAAAACATCCAACATGTGGGAACTTTTTCAGCGATAGTTTCGTTCAGTAGGTGCTTTAGAGAATAGAGGTAAAAATGAAACTATCAACCAACACAATTATTGCTTTTTTCGGTACATTAATATTAGGTATGCTCGCGCTTATTTCGGTAGGTATATTAGCCATGCCCATCTTTCAGGCGGATCAACCAGAACCGGTGGATACACAAGCCACACTTCAAGCGATGGTAACGCAGACTGTATTTGCGCTAACTCAAACTGCCCCAACACAAACCCCGCCTCCTCCCACGCTGACAGTTGTTCCGGTTACGAATACACCTGTTCCCACTTCCACACAGATTCCACCCGTAACGTATTGTGACTGGGTTGCCTTCGTAAAGGATGTCAATTTCCCTGATGGGACAGTGGTTGCCCCTGGCGAGACATTCACGAAGATATGGCGTTTGAAGAACCGCGGCACCTGCACGTGGACATCTGACTACATGCTCGTCTTCAGCAGCGGCACACAAATGGGCGGCACCACCGCCGTCCGCTTGCCGGGAACTGTTTTGCCCGGACAAACTGTGGATGTCTCCGTCACACTTACCGCTCCCACAGGAGAAGGTCCCTATACCAGTAATTGGATGCTGCGCAACCCGTCTGGCGCGCTCTTTGGAACAGGTGAAAAAGCCAACATTGCCTTCTATGTGGATGTGCAGGTGAAAAAGCCTGTAGCAGATACTCCGCATGGAACGGTAGGCGGAAACCTGTGCTACCCAAGCGAATTCAACCCGCCGATGACCTTGTACCTTGAAGAGGCAGGCACTGGCAACCGTTACCAATTCGCCATTGCCGAGAGTCAATTTACATACAGCGTAGTGATTCCCGCAGGCAGATATTATGCCTATGCCTGGGCGCCCGGCTACAACCTTGAAGGCGCATACACAGATGAAAGCGGACTGATGAAATCTTTCCTCGTAGAAGGCAGCCTGACCACTCCATTCATCAACCTGTGTAACTGGAGTCCAAACCCGCATGGACGCGGGAAATAGCAATCGACCTTCCGTAGATATATTCTGCGGAAGGTTTTTTATTTGCGAGAATCGTAAATGCTATAATTTTGCATCCCTGCTGAAAGGAAATTGAACATGACGATTATTTATCGCAAAGGCACAATTGACGATTCGCTTCCAGTTTTCAAGGTCTTTCTCAAATCCATCATGGATTACAGCGAACGTATGAACGTGATGGCGATCACAGGCGGGAATGATCCTGAACAACTTGCTTCGATCTGGGAAAGGCGTAAACCTCTCTTCGATTTTCTGGCAAAGACCGCGTCTCAATTCTGGCTCGCAGAAAAAGACGGCGAGATTTTGGGCTACGCGCGCACTATTGAGCATGACGATGTACAGGAGTTGACCGAATTCTTCGTAGACCCGAATCAGCAATCGGCGGGGGTGGGAGGCGAATTGCTGTCGCGTGCATTTCTGAACTCGGGAGCACAATATCGCACCATCATCGCCACATTGGATGAACGCGCTTTGTATCGTTACATGAAAATGGGTGTGCGCGCCCGTTTTATGTTCAAGTATTTTTATCGCAAAGCTGAAAAGGTGAATGTGCCAACTGATCTCAAGATCGAGCACATGGATCTGAATATTCACCTCGAACAAATGAATCAAATAGATAAAGAATTGGTCAACCACACACGCAAAGATATTCACGAATGGCTGGTCACTGTACGCGAGGGATTTGTTTATAAGCGTGAAGGCAATGTGGTTGGCTATGGCTATGTTGGAGCAAATCACGGCCCCTTTGCTGTATTGGATGAAAACGATTTTCCCGCCGTGCTTGCTCATGCCGAAAGCCTGACTGCTGAAAAAGGGGAGGAGTTTGGCGCTGCCGTGCCGCTTGTGAACCAAAAGGCGATCGACTATTTTCTTGAGCGTAAATACAAGATCGATACCTTTTCCGCGCTTTTCATGAGCAATGTGCCCTTTGGAAAGTTTGAAAATTATCTTTGCTTTGCGCCTGAATTTTTTCTGTAACAGTTTATAAAAAATGCCCTTCCATTTGGAAGGGCATTTTTTTTATTTCATCATCCTTGCGGCGCGTCTGCCAATTTCCACCGCAAAGTTGGTACCTCTATCCCACGGATAGACCTGACTCATCGATGCAAAATATAAGCCTTCGATCGGGGTCTGAATATCGGGAATATTTTTTGAATGTCCAACCAGCGGAACGGGTTGGGCATAATTCGTTTTGTGTACCCAGATCTTGTTGATCCACTCGCGCTTGAATTCAGGGTTGAACTTTTGGAAGGCGGGAATAAACCGCTCCAGCAATTCATCATCGCTCATCGAAAAATATTCGTGGCCCAATTCCAAATAATCACCTGCATACACAATGCGGTCGCCGCCAAAATTTTCGCTCGAAACAAAATTCGTGTGCTCCACCAGCGCGAGGAAGGGATAGCCTTCTTCTTTCGGCACATTGAACCAGTAATAGCCGTCCGTTGAAAGCGAGTGTTTCAGCGAAAGCGTCATCACCACCGCACCCATCGACTTCAACTCCAACAGACCCTTCAAATAATTTTCAGGGAGATCGGGGCATAACTTTGCGATCAGATTCGGTGACGTGGTGACCAAAACCTTATCGAAGGATTCGCCGTCCACGCTCAAACTACCCGACGCCTGATTCTGCTTAATAGACTTGATGCTTACCCCAAGCCGAATCTCCACACCCAAAGCACGCAGCTTCTCCGCGAACAAGTCCGCAAAGTGTTGAAAGCCGCCCTCGAACGTGCCGAGGCGGGTGGTACGTGCGTGCATACGCGCCCACATCCACGCCATGTTGACATCTTTGTAGTACGAAGCAAATTTGCCGATCAGCAAGGGCTGCCACATCTGCTCGTAGACCTTTTTGCCAGCCCACTTCAACATCCACTCATGGGCAGTGACTTTTTCCAGCGCGCGCCAATTATTTGTGAGGCGCAGGAACAAGCCAACAAATCCGAAGCGGATCTTGTTCAAGCCCCAGCCGAGGCCGGGGAAGAGCAGTGCATTGATGATCGAGTCAAAGGGATACCACTTGTTTTTGTAGAGCATCACCGTCAACGGGCGCGGGAATCGGACTTTATCTTCCAGCCCCAACTCGCGAATCAGGCCTAGCATTTCCGAGTCACTTTGGAACCAGTGGTGGTAGAACTTCTCCACTGACCACTTCCAATGCGGTTCTTTGAATCCGCTCGCCAACCCGCCTGCGTATTCAGCGGACTCAAAAATGGTCACATCATGCCCTGCTTTTTTTAAATCCCATGCGGCAGCCATGCCGCCGTATCCTGCTCCAACAATCGCTATTTTCATTTATTTTCCTTGTTTGCACGTTTTCATGTTTGAATGTTCAAACAATGAATTAATTTTCTGTTTCTGCTCTCAGTGAGTCGCTCCACTTGATGCCCTCACGCGCCAGATAATACGCTCCCAAAATAGTGATGGGCAGCCAAAGTGCCACATGCAATGTGAGGGTGTACCCTGCCGCAGTGGCTTGGTCTACGCCGTAGGCTGTTAGCACGGCAATGCCGGGTGCGTCGAAGGTGCCAATGTAGCCGGGGGCCGATGGGATGGTAGTGGCGAGGTTGACGATGCCATTCATCAGCATCAACGCAAAGAATGAGACGTTGAACCCGAAGGCGTGCATCACGAACCAGTATTTGCCCGTCTCCAACAGCCAGATGATGACCGAAGTAAAGAAGACCATCAACACGTTAAAGGGAGAGCGCAGCGAAGCGAGTCCATCCAAAAATTTGTTCATGATGCCGATGATCTTTTCATGCAGGCGTTGCGGAGTCAAATGCTCGATCATCCATGTGCCGATCTTTGCAGTGATTTGCGGGAACATGGCTGCCAGCAAAAAGACAGCCAGCGCACCGAGAAAGATTCCCGTTCCATAGATCGCCACTTGTTGAATGTTGCCCACGAAGCCAGATGCGCCAGTAAGTTTTGCCAACTCGGATAAATTGACGAACACGAAAGCCAGCATCACCACGCCATCGAAGATGCGTTCCACAATGATGGTTGCGAGAGATGCAGAGACGGGCACGCCTTCTTTGCGTTTCAAGATAACCGCACGCAGTACTTCCCCGGCGCGGGCGGGATAAATATTATTGCCCATGTAGCCGATGGTAGTGATGGGGAACATGGTCTTTGTGGGAATTTTTTTGATGGGTCCCAACAAATAATGCCAGCGCCATGCGCGAATCCACACGCCGACGAAATAAACGCCAATGCCGGGCACAAGCCAGATGAAATTCGCTTTTTGTACCGCGTTCCAGAATTCTTCCAATTTTAGGCCGCGCAAGGCAAGCCAGATAAATACGATGCTGATCAGCACCCCGAGCCAAAATTGCCATTTTTTCATAGTTGCTGATTGTACCAAAGGAGGGAAGTAAGGATAAAGGATGAAATCAAGTTGCAGAAAATAAGAATATTGCTTCGGCTATAATGAATCAACTAAATTCAGAAGGAAAATTATGAAAAAATACTGGCCCACTATACGAGATTATCTATTAATTATCGGATCAAGTCTGCTTCAGGCTGCTAGCCTGCGGCTCTTCTTTATTCCCGCCAACCTTGCCTCAGGCGGTGTGAGCGGCATTTCGCAATTGATCAACCATTTCACAGGCTGGCCCATCGGTTTGATGGTGTTGATCGGCAATGTGCCGCTCTTTTTGTTGGGCTGGCGGTTCCTTGGTGGATTCAAATTTGCCATGCGCACGGCGGTTGCCATTGTCACCTATTCGTTGTTCACTGATCTGTTGTTGAAGATTCCTGCATTCATGTCTTACTCACAAATTCTCATTGACGACCTGAGCGGCGATATTTTTCTCAATTCGTTGTACGGTGCGATCATCAGCGGTATCGGTTATGGGATGGTCTATCGCGCACGCGGCACCAGCGGCGGTTCGGATATTCTGGCGCGCATCCTCAACAATTGGCGCG
>CAZHOX010000061.1:0-17014 GCA_964534345.1 uncultured Anaerolinea sp. | reverse complement strand
ATGACAGGCGTGGACGGCGTCTTCCATGTGGCTGGCTGGTATAAAGTCGGTGTGCGAGATAAGAGTCAGGCGTATGCCATCAATGTGGAAGGCACACGCAATGTATTGGAATTAATGAAGGAACTCAACATTTCAAAAGGTGTGTACACCAGCACGCTGGCAGTCAATTCTGATACGCACGGCATAGAGGCCGATGAGGCTTATCATTTCACCGGTAAACATATCAGCGTGTATGACCAGACCAAAGCCGAAGCACATGATATTGCCGTGAAAATGATTCAAGAGGGTCTGCCGCTTGTCATTGTGCAGCCTGGGTTGGTGTATGGCCCTGGAGATACGAGCAGTGTTCGCACTTCGTTCATCCAGTATTTGACGAAAAAACTTCCCGTCATGCCGCAGCAAACTGCCTTCTCCTGGGCGCATGTGGATGACATTGCTCATGCGCATTGGCTCGCAATGGAAAAAGGAAAGGTCGGCGAAAATTACAATATCTGCGGACCGACCCACACTTTTATCAATGCACTTGAAATTGCAAAACAAATTACGGGCATAAAACTTCCAATGGCTGTGCCTGCGGGTATGATCCGCGCCATGTCTGGGATGATGTATGTCTTTGATAAATTCATCCCTGTTCCTGAAAGCTACACAGGCGAAGGGTTGCGCATCATTGCGGGTGTCACCTACATCGGAACCAATGCCAAGGCGAAACGAGAACTTGGGTATAATCCGCGGCTGCTCAGAGAAGGCCTTACTGAAACCTTGAAACACGAAATGAAATTGCTTGGGATGTGATTTATGAAAACAATTTCCCTTGGAAAAATATTCGGCCTGCAAATTAAAATCCTGCCGCTTGCTTTTGGTGGGGCATTCCTTCTGTGGGTTTTGTTATCTGCAATTGCTCATTATGGCCTTGGACTCCCTTTTGGCGAGTCGGTCCTTTTGGGATTTGTAGCCATGCTTATGCATTGGGTTTTTGAATTGACCCACAGCCTCGGCCATGCTTTCGCAGCCAATGGGGCAGGTTACCCAATGACAGGTATCACCTTTGGTGCACTCGCCATCTTTGCGCTTACGCTTTACCCAAAAGACGAGCCAGAATTGCCCCCATCCATTCATATTCGCCGTGCATTGGGCGGCCCAATCATCAATGGATTGTTGTCTATTGTTTTTCTTTTGCTTCTTCCTCTCTGGCGTGGAAGTTGGTTCTGGTTGGGCATGTTCGCCTTGTTTGAAAACTTATTTGTTTATACTCTTCAGGTTTTTCTTCCCCTTGGCTTCAATGACGGCAGCACTATTCTAAGAAATTTACGAAGGAAATAGATATGAACTTCAATGTGACTCACATCAGCACCGCGACCATGCTTTTGGAAATTGGAAAGCTGCGCCTCTTAACTGACCCAGTGTTTGATCCTGCTGGCGAGAAATATGATTCTGGCTTGGCCAAACTGACTACGCCGCCTGTTTCCATTGAATCCCTTGGCAAGATTGATGCCGTTCTGTTGAGCCACGATCATCACGATGACAACCTCGATAAAGCAGGCCGCGCATTTTTGCCAAACGTCAAACGCGTACTGACAACGACCTCAGGTGAAAAACGCTTGCGCGGCAATGCAGAAGGGTTGGCAAACTGGCAAAGCACGATTCTAGAATCAGGCGATACCAAAATCAAAATCACCGCCACACCAGCCCAACACGGAAATTTTATCGCCCGTCCGTTCGCGGGACAGACGATAGGCTTCATGCTCGAATGGGAAGGCCAGCAGAATGGCGCGCTCTATATCACTGGCGATACGATCTTCTACAAAGGCATTCAAGAAGTAGCGGAGCGATTCACCGTCAGCGTGGCAATGCTTCACTTGGGCAGAGCCAGTACGGGGCCGCTCCGCTTCACGATGGATGCGAAAGATGGTGTGAAAGCGGCGCAGGCGTTGAAGCCGCGCACGATCATTCCCATCCACTACGAAGGCTGGAAACATTTTCGAGAAGGCAAAGCTGTTATTGAAAAGGAATTTGCTGCTGCCGGCTTAACCAGCAAACTTCACTGGTTGGAACTAGGCAGAGGCGTTGAGGTTAATATCTAGCACTTGAATAAAAAAATCGCAGAGTAATAGCCTCTGCGATTTTTTTATTGAATGTGAAATCTTTCAAATGCTGATCGAACTATTGATCTCGTTCAGCTTCACCAGCACTGCTTCCAGAACACCGCCGCCAATGGAAAGCGCCTTGTCTGAAACCAGCTTGCACATGGACGGGTCATTGCGCGAATCCACATCACCGATCTTCATGCCTTGGGTGATTTCCACCTGCTGGTGGATCAGCCCGCGCAGCAAGCCGTCAAATGGGCTGATAACTTTCGATCTATTCCCTGCTGCATTTTGAATTTCAGCGATCAATTGACCTTCCTTTACGAGGTCGCCAATTTCCGCTACAGGCAGCAACGTTCCTGAATCTTGCGCTCGCAGTACCCGGCGGGTGTCGCCTTCTGGGCTGCCGCTATCGGGTTGGGTCTCTCCGCTCCACAGCACTCTGCCGAGGGTGTGGCTGCGGCGGGTTTCGATTACAGCGTGGCAATTCTCACCGGCGCGGAACCCAGGCCCAAGGCCGATATGAAGCGGAACCTCCTCTCCCAACAATTCAGGTTCATGCTTCAAGAGTCTTGCATCCACAACAAAGGTGTTGCGCGGATTTGTCATAAATTGATTGCGAAGGATGTTCGCATTTGGGTCGATCAATACCGGGATTTCACCCGCTTCCATCGTAACTTGAAACTGGTCGGCAGAAACGAGACGCGCTGTTACCCCTTCAACAGTTTGCTTTCCAGCATACACTGCTTCTGAGAAACATACACTGCGGCGCACGGCAAGAGGTTTATTGAGTTCAAGGATCGCAATCTGAAAGCCGACTCGATGAAGGCGAAGGATCACGCCGCTGGCGAGATCTCCGCCGCCGCGTATGAGGATAAGAGGGTTCATTTCACTTCCTGTAGGTAATTAGTTTGCGCCGATTGCATCGGTGATTTTTATATATTTTAATGGATGGCAGTCTTATAAATGAGAATTGACTCTTGTTTGTTGGGTGCTGGCGAGTTGTTCGGGCGTGCTTTGTGCCAGAGCCGTTTGCTCTTGCAGCATGTGACTAAAAGAATAGAGCAGCACAAAGACGAACAGGAAGAAGAATGTGTAAAGGATGGTAAAGGCAGCGAGGCGCATACTTGGGTCAATGACAAGGCCTAGAATTTCCATGGTGGTTTCGGCAGGGTTTTGCAGAATGTCCCATGAATTGAGACGCACGAAACGACCAATATAAATACCGAAGCTGCTCAGCCCAGAGATGCCAATGACAAAGAGCCAGCCCGCCCAACGCCCAAAGTTTCGCAAGACAATATCTTGAATCAGGTACAGGGAGATCACGCCAAGCAGCATTCCCGTCCACGAGCACCAGACCACAATGATCACGTCATACCAAAGTGGAGCGCCCACACCGCCAGAGCGTGCCAGGTCTTGCAAGTCTGTGAGCATGTACGGGGCGTTGGGGAAGAATAACAGCCAGAAGATCGCGATGATGGGAATAACCAGATAGACCCAGTTCCGTCTCCATGAAATGGAATGTGCAATGTAGGCAAGGATGAAGGGAATCCAGGCGAGGAAGAGATTCCAGATCAAGCCGGTGTGGCGTGTTGTGTCTGTGTAAGCTACTCTTGCAGCTACGAGAAAGATACAGGTCAGGCAGGCTATGTTGAGGAGGAAAAATACAGCAATGCTATGCCGGTTTCGAAAAATAAAATTTTTGAGTTTGTTATACATTTGGTTGTTCACGCAGGAATATGATCAGGTCAATATCGCCGGGGGAAAATCCTAATTCTGTCAGGATGGCTGCTGCTTCGCTTCTGTGTTGCGTACCATGGTTGACCACATGCACCATTGCCTGCCAAAGAACACTTTCAAATGCTTCCCCTTTTATGGTCTTGTATTGGAAGGTTGAGTTAATCTTTTCGTCTGTAAGGGATTCAACAAAGCTATTGAGTGCGCTTTCCTCCTCTACCCAGCGGGAACGGAGCGCTTCAAATGTGGCGAAATCTTCAGAAAGAAATGGAGTAGATGGCGAATTTCCCATCCAGCGGTTGCGCCAGAGCCACTCAGCAAAAAGGGTGTGGGTCAGTGCATGGCGCAGGTCATTGTGTGGGTGGCTTGCCGGCGCAGTGAATTGTTCCTGCGATACGTTTGCAGCGGTGTTTAAAATTTTGGCATTGGCCCAGGAATTGTATTTGTAAAGTAGTTGAATATCTTTTGTGTTCATTTTGATAAAAACTCCAACAGGATCGGGTTGAATATTTCAGGCTTTTCATAATGTGGAATGTGGCCGCAATGCTCAATGGCATGAAACTCTGCATGGGGCAGGGCTTGAAGAATCAGCGAGTGGTCTTTATATGGTGTGGTCTCGTCGTTCATTCCCCAGAAAATGAGAGTTGGTTTTTTCAATGCACCGACTTTTTTATAGGTTTCAAGAAAGGAACCCAACATTCCATTTCGCATGGTGGAAAGGATGGCTCGTTTGAAGCCTTTGTATTCCATTTGTGTTTTATATTTTGTTTGGAAGGTTGCCACCAGTTCCGGGTCGAAAAAATCGGAGGCGATGCTTTTGATCATATTTTTGCTTCCAAAAAGGGCAATAAGCAGCTCTCCAACGAAAGGAATTTTTGTAATTTTTAGCAGCCAGCCCAAGCCCACACCTTTGGCGCCCGCAGGGTCTATCAACACATGTTTGCGTACAAAGCGTGGATATTGGTCAATGAATGAAATGGTGACCGGCCCACCCATGGAAAGTCCCAACAGAGTGATATCGCTCAGACCAAGCGCATCTAAAAGCTCCTTGAGTTGCTTTACAAACAGATGGGCATCATACTGTGTATTTGGCCTATCCGAGTAGCCGCGTCCCAATAGATCATATCGCAAGACTCGAAAGCCTGCATTTGTTAGAAAGTCGAATAATGGGTCGAAAATGAAAAATGGGACGGAGAACCCATGCACGAGCACAATGGGTTTTCCGTCTTTTGGTCCCCCAAGCTCATAGTGCGTAACACCATCAGACAGCGAGACAAAAGATCCCGCTGCTTCTTTGCGGGTATTTTTGTTCAGTTCTTTGGTTTCGTCAAAAAAAGGGAAGGACATTTTTTTTGCAGGGGCGCGGATACCGCGCCCCTGCGGTGATGTTATTATATTTTTCCGAGCGCCTTTAAGATTCGCTCAGGAGTAAAGGGGAATTCACTTATCCAAACACCAGTTGCATCGTGAATCGCGGCTGCAATGGCTGGTGCTACTGGCAGGAAGGGAAGTTCGCCCATGCCTCGCGCACCCCAGGGGCCGTTCGGGTCTGGAACTTCCACAACAACAGAGTCCACTTTTTCAGGAATATCCCAAATAGTAGGAATGAGATAGGTACTGAATTGGTCTGTGAGAACTTTGCCGTCTTTTGTCTTGTACTCTTCCATCACAGAATATCCATGTGCCTGCACTACGGCACCTTCGATCTGTCCAACCACCAGATCTGGGTTGATGGCTTTGCCCACATCATCAGCCGATGTGATACGAATGACGCGCAAGTGACCGGTGTCTGTATCAACCTCTACTTCGGCGGCTTGCGCTACATAGGCATACTGAAAGTTCGGTTTGGAATAGCCTGTCTCTTTATTGAAAGGAGTGGTGGGCGGGGCGAGATATTTGAACTCTGCAATCGCGGGGCGCTCCTCTAATTTCCATTTTTCAAGAGCGGCTTCCGCGGCACCTTTGACGGAGTTACCAGCCATAAACGTTAAGCGAGATGCCGAGGCAGAACCGGGGTTGCCCTGTGTAGCCGTATCAGAAGTTCGGATTTCAACGAGGCTTTCTGGAACACCCAGAACATGAGCCGCCATTTGGATCATCACGGTATGGGTGCCTTGGCCAACCTCTGCGCCGGCGTGATGCAGAACAACGCGCTCCATTTTTCCGTTACCGTGAATCTCAACTTTGGCCCAACAGTGCTCCTGATAGCCAAAGGAGAAACCCACATTCTTAAATCCCGCGGCAAACCCACGCCCGCGAACAACTGAAGAACTCTTTTTACCTGCGCTTTTCTTTTTCTTCCAGTTGAAATTGTCGCGAGCAGCTTCAATGCATTCCACAATGCTGACGGGGTTGGGGGCAGGTGTGCCTACGCCCAACGTATCACCATCTCGCAATGCATTGATCAATCGAAACTCTACGGGATCCATTCCTAATTTTTCAGCGAGCTTGTTCATTTGCGATTCAGCCATGAACAACGCTTGCGGGGCGCCAAATCCGCGAAAAGCCGCGCCGGGGACGTTATTCGTGTACACGCCGTACACATCTACTTTTACATTTGGAATGAAATAAGGGCCGGTGGATGTAATGGCTGCGTTGCCCAACACCTTGTTGGTGGTGTACATGTACGCGCCTCCGTCCCCGACCAGAGTTGATTCTGCTGCGACGAGTTTTCCATCTCTGGTAGCACCCCATTTGGCAGTGAGGTACGCCTCGTGCCGCTTACCGTGTCCGATCATCGATTCACGGCGTGACCAGATGATCTTGACAGGTCGTTGCAATTTCCACGCTGCAAGCGCCAGCACGATCTGAACAGACATATCTTCGCGTCCGCCAAATGCGCCGCCAATGGCTGGGTAAATAACGCGCACCATATCATGTTGCAGATCCAATGAATGTGCAATGGCCTCGCGGTCTGCATGAGTCCATTGTCCGGCGGCTTCTACGGTGAGGCGGCCTTCATCATCAATGTATGCCAAACCTGCTTCCGGTTGAAGATAGGCATGTTCCTGCACGGGTGTGTGATATTCGCCTTCAACGATCACATCGGCTTTGGCAAAGGCGTTGTCCACATCTCCTTTGCGGATCTTGTAATGAACGCAGACGTTTGTGTCGCCTCTGTCGGGGTGGAGAATAGGTGCATCGGGGCGCATCGCAGCCTTCGGGTCGGTCAGAGGCGGAAGGTCTTCATAATCCACCTCGATCAATTTGATTGCTGCGGCTGCCTGTACTTCTGACTCTGCAACTACAACTGCAATTTGGTCGCCTACAAAGCGGACAATGTCTGTGTATGGTTTGCTGGAGCCTGGCCCGCAGAGTACGGGCTGGTCTGGAATTTGTAAGCCGTACTCGTTGACGGGTACATCCTTTGATGTGTACACAGCAACAACGCCGGCAGATGCTTGGGCTTTTTCCACACGAACTTCTTTTACACGGGCATGTGGGCGTTCTGCCATGAGAATTTTCATGTGAAGCATATCCTTCATGGATAAATCGCCGGAGTACAATGCTTCTCCGGTGACTTTGCCTCGCGCATCTACCCGCGTAATTGATTTTCCAACTGATTTTTCAGCCATGGTTACCTAGCGTGTATATTTTTTAGTTTTAAATTTGGGGGGCGGCATATCCAATGGTCCCCAGCGCGACGGGCCAAGGATGCGATAGACCATCGCGTAGATGACCGAAATCGAGCCGCTGATCATGATCATGATCAAAGTGCCGAAAGCGGCATACGCATAGAAATTTTGGATGCTTGTAATAGGGCTAAAAAGGGACCAAAGGGCATTTGATTTGCGTATGAATTCTGGAAGCTGCGGTGTGCCCAGTAATTGATAGGGAATCGTCCAGCTATTAGCCAGCCCATAATTTACGATCTCATAGGCTGCGGCATAGGAGATGATCGGGATGATGACCATCATCAAACAACCCAGGCCGCGCCAGATCACATGCGGGCCAGTGTCTAGCGGCTTTTGTACTGGTCTTGATGAACTTCTATATTTACCCATACATACCTCTTAAGATTTTGTTTTGCTCGCGTCTTCCAGTGCTTCAATAATTTTGTAATATCCTGTGCATCGGCAGAGATTGCCGGTAATGGCTTGTTCGATCTCGTTCTTTGTGGGGTTTTCTTTTTCTTCCATCAATTTTGCGCCGGACATCAAAAAGCCGGGTGTGCAATATCCGCATTGGACAGCGCCATGTTCGATAAAGGCTGCCTGTACGGGGTGCAGTTTGTCTCCGTCTGAGAGGCCTTCTACAGTGATGATCTGGGCGCCATGTGCGCGGGGGGCAGGCACAAGGCAGGACATAACCGCGTTGCCATCAAGAAAAACAGTGCATGCGCCGCATTCACCTTCGGCACAGCCTTCTTTTGTTCCGGTTAACATGCCTTCTTCACGCAGCAGGCGCAATAAAGTTTTGTCGTGACCGCTTTGGAAGGAGTATTTTTTTCCATTGATGGTTGTTTCAATGGCTTGTTGAGGGAATGTGCTTACGGGTTGTACTTCATCGTTTGCAATCGGTTCTCCTTGCAGTAGAACCGGTTTCTTGGGCATGCCTGCTTTTTCATCTCCATCACGGATGGCAGTGAGCCCGCGCATGGTGATGACACGTACCATTTCACGGCGGTAGGCGGCGGAGCTGCGTACATCGTCAATGGGGTGGGCGGCTTGCACAGCAAGTTCTGCGGCCTTGGCAATGTTTTTGTCGGTCAGTTTTTTCTTTGCGAGGAATTCTTCTGCTTCCACGGCGTGGGTGATGATGGGGGTCACAGCTCCCAGCGTAATGGATGCTGATTTGACGGTATCATCTTTCAGATTAAGAATGATCGCGACATTGACAAGGGAGATGGCTTGAGCGCGTCGCAATGCCAGTTTGATGAATGTTCCGCGATGATTCTTTGTCATCGCCTGGAAGGAGATATCTACCAGCATTTCATCGGGCTGCATTACGTTTTTGCGAACGCCCGTATAAAACTCTTTTAAAGGAACAACGCGTTCTCCACGAGTGGAGAGTAGAGTGACGCTGGCATCCAACGCCATGAGAGGGGTGATGGTGTCGTTGGCAGGCGAGGCAGTGATAAGGTTGCCAGCGACCGTGCCGCGATTGCGAATTTGAGGAGCGCCCACTTCCCAGGCTGCGCGGGCGAGTGGGTAGGCTTTATCGCGGATCAGCTTGGATGCAACGCAGTCATTGTGTGTGACAAGCGGCCCAAGGTGAATAACGTCATCTTCGTCAATTGTGATCTGTTGAAGGGTGGGGATGCGCGATACGTCGATCAGTGTTTGGATGCCTTTGCGGACGCCGCGTTCTAGTTCGAGGATAAGGTCTGTGCCGCCGGCTACAACACGGGCATGCTCTTTCTTATCCGCCAGAATATTGATGACCTCATCTGTTGAGGTTGCGTTAATATATTCTTTCCACATAATCATATCCGTAGGGGCGCGGTTACCGCGCCCCTACAATTATTTATTGCCCGTTGCCTGTAACAATTTCGGCGCGACGCTCGAAAGTTTCAACAGCAAGGCGGGAAAGGGTGGTGAGATTGCGGATGGCGGCAGGTAATGCCGCTTCGTCGCTAAGGCTGGCTTCCACATTATTCAGCGCATCGCCAACCTGGCTGGCGAGGTCGAAGAACGCAGCATCAAACTGATAAATAGCTTCAAGTTCTTTTTCGTTAATCTTCACGGCATCAAAAAGACCGGAGTAGCCGCGTGATGCGGTGCTGATCTTGTCGATAAATGTGCGCATGACGAGTACGGCTTTTTCCATATCATCCACGTATTGGATCATGCCGCTGCTAACCAGCTCAACCTGCAAATTGGATGCACGGCTCCATTGTTCCTCGAAGCGGCGTGCCACAGTTTCGCGCAGGAGTTTGTCTGCATCACGGCGGTTTTGTCGCTCAATGTAGCCGCTAAAACCGGGGATGTACGAACCGAGCTTCTTAAATGGGTCGATCTGACTGCTTACTTTTTCAAAGAAATCACTCATTTGAGCCTCCTGGCATAATATACGTGTTATTTGTCACTTCGTCGCATGACTTTTCAATTATATCGTTTAATTCCAGTTATAATCAAGTTATCAATTATTTAGGAGCTTAGCATGTCGAACACAATCAAAGAATTAATTGAATTAGTTGACAACAGTATTTCTGTTGATGGGGCGAACGTAAAAGTTCTCGACGCGAACAAATTTCGGAAGAATATCGCAAAACTTGTAGAACGTTCTGCACTCGCCTCAGACTCATCTGCGGGCTGGTCCCGTTACCTGATCCGCGCCGCCGCTTTGGAATTGGGTGTCTACCCGGCGTCTATTCACGAACTTTACATGGCTCGTGGACGCGGTGATGCCCCCATGACCTTCTCAACCCCTGCATTCAACCTGCGGGCTTTGTCCTTTCATGCAGCCAGCGCCATGTTCCGCGCTGCAAACAAGATTAACGCAGGCGCTTTCATCTTTGAGTTAGCCCGCTCTGAAATGAGCTACACCGCCCAGCGCCCTTCAGAATATGCCACCAATATTCTCGCTGCCGCTGTAGCCGAGGGATTTGTTGGCCCTGTATTTATTCAAGGTGATCACTTCCAAGTCTCTGCCAAGAGATACGCTGCGGATGCTGAAGCCGAATTACAAGCCGTACGCGATCTATCCATTGAGGCGATGGCGGCTGGCTTCTTTAATATCGATGTGGATACTTCCACATTGGTAGATATTCATCTTCCAACGGTTCCAGAACAACAGGCTTTGAACAGCAAACTTTCTGCTGAACTTTCTGCTTTCATCCGTGAAAATGAACCCGCAGGCGTGACCATTTCCATTGGCGGTGAAATCGGTGAAGTTGGAACCAACAATTCCACCGAACCTGAATTGCGCGCCTACATGGATGCCTACAATGCAAACCTGCAAAAGTTGGCCCCTGGCAAAGCTGGTTTGAGCAAGATCAGCGTTTTGACCGGCACTTCCCACGGTGGAACCGTACTCGCGGATGGCTCACTTGCTAAGGTGACCATTGCCTTCGATGTTCTTCGTGATCTCAGCCGCGTGGCTCGTAAGGAATATGGCATGGGCGGAACCGTCCAACACGGTGCATCTACTGTGCCGGAAGAAAATTTCCACCAGTTTGTTCAGAATGAAGCTATTGAAGTTCATCTTGCTACAAATTTTGCAACCATGTTCTTTGATAATATTCCGGCTGATTTCAAAGCGGAAATGTACGCATGGCTCGATGTCAATTCTGCTGGCGATCGCAAGCCGGATATGACCAACGAACAGTTCTATTACAAGTCTCGCAAGAATGCTATTGGTCCATTCAAGGCTAAATCCTATGCATTGCCAGAAGAAGCCAAACAAAAACTTAGCAGCGCCTGGGAAGCTCAATTTGATAAGTTGTTTGACCTGCTCGGCTTGAAAGACACAAAACAATTTACAGCCAAATACATCACCTCTGCCAAAGTTGCCCCTGTTCTCGCGGACTATGTGAAGCAGGATGTGGCTGCGGAAGATGTCAGCGACCTGGCCGATTAGTGGAACTTTCAATCAGGCGGAGTTTTGCTTCCGCCTGATTGAGTTGTAATATGCCTGTTTCAGACCAAGGAATTACCAAAGATAGATATATGTTCATTCCCCGCACGGCAATTTTTGTCCGGCGCGGGGATGAATATTTATTAATTAAAGGCGCTCCCACCAAGCGATTATGGGCCGGAAAATATAACGGACTTGGCGGTCATGTGGAACGTGGTGAGGATGTTCTCTCCGCCGCGGCGCGTGAGTTGTTGGAAGAAGCAGGTGTCACCGCCGACCTTTGGCTTTGTGGTATTGTGCATGTGGATGCAGGCGAAGTAGGTGTCTGTTTGTTTGTGGTATGCGGGGAAAATGTAACGGGCGATGTTAATCCGTCTAAAGAAGGATCAGTTGAATGGGTTAAGAGAGAAGCGGTTCTTCATCTGCCAGTGGTGGAAGATTTGCCGGTTTTGTTGGAACGGATCGATTCCATGAAGAGGGGAGACGTACCATTCTCAGCACGTTCATTTTATGACGGGGGTCAATTGAAGATGGTGTTCAGCTAATTACGGAATTACGTACGTTTGCAGTTCAGTGGTGGCAGTGTATGGGGTGCTGCCTAGGTCCCAATTTTCAATGGACTTTATGTAGCCGACGCCGGGGGCATACCAGGTTACACTGGTGCCGCTATATTTCATGGGGACTTGTTCGTTGCCAAATGGCACAAGGATTTCTACAGTGGAATAGGTCTGGATTTTTACTGCATCAAATGTGCCTGCTGGAACAGTGACCGTTTCTGTACCCATCTCTTGTGAATTGACCAGATAAGTTCCATTGGATTGAACTTGTTCTCCAGTAGGCATGGGGATCGTGCCTTGAAGAGTCAAGCTGTATTGCCACTGCATATTGCTAAGTATGCTTTTTGGAAGGCTGATGCCGGTGACATTTAATGTGATGAATTCAGCCGTTAGACCCTGCGCTGTAATGCTTGTTGTTGTTCCTCCACCTAGTTCAAGTGCCTTTAAACCATCTGCTTCACATACCCATTGCTGTGTTCGGGTAAGGTTAGCAATTTGCGAGGTGAGGGTAAACCCATCAGCGTGTACTTCGCTGATGGTATCACCATAAGCGAAGGTTCCATTTGGCCCGCCTGAATTAATATATGCCCAACTTGCGCCTTGGCGAATGGGATACAAAGGATTATCACATAACCCGCCTGTAGTGGAATTAGCAGGAGGTGCTGCCTGGGTATATGGAATTACGATCTGCTGAGTTTCTGTGCCGCCCCCAAGGCTGCTACATGCTGCAAGACCAAGCAGCCCAATGGCTATGACGAAGTTGATTCTCTTTTGGTTGGGTTGCATATTACTCTCCGAGGGCAAAAAAACATCGAGCGGTATGCTCGTATTTAATTATATGATCTGCGCTTGATTAAAGCCACTTTAACAGGGTGATCGTAAATTTGCTGCCTTTGCCAAATTGGCTTTCTACATCAAGGGAGCCTTTATGTTGTTGAATTACATGGCGCGTGATGGATAGGCCGATCCCCAGCCCGCCAAACAGATCATCGCCGTTTCTTTCGAGGTGTACGAACTTGTCAAAGATGCGCGGGCGTAAACTTGGGTCAATACCAATGCCGTGATCTTCTACAGAAACACTTACTTTATTCCCCAGGTTCGCGAATCGAATTTCTACTGTTCCATTGGGCATACTGAACTTGATGGCATTGTCTACTAAAGCTGTGATCGCTCTTTCAAGTGATTGCGAATCACCTTGTACTTTGGGAATATTTTGACTGTCCTTAAGTTTGAGAGTTATTCGTCTTTCTCCAGCTTTGTTTCCATATTTTTTTATGACATTATTTACCACTTCAACAATATCCACGGGCTGGAACTCAGGGATTACGAGGTCAATTTCCTGTAGAAAGAGAATGTCATTGGTTAATGTAACGATCTGATCTACACTACGGGATATGGTTTCCACCGAAGTGCGAAGCTGATCGCCGCTGAGCATCCCTTTTTTGAAAGCGTGTAAATATCCACTGGCGATCATCAATGGGGTGCGTAATTCATGAGCGATATTGGAAAGGAATTCCTGACGGGCAAGTTCTTGCTCGGCCAGTTGTTGATAGGCATCTGCCAACTCTGATGCACGCAGCCGTAGATCTTCGATGGCAAGTTGATCGTTCTGTCTTAGCCGCTTGCTGATCTCTCCGACCATGGCCATTGCCACGCTGGGGCTGTGTTTCAGAACACGATTGAAGCCATCCTTGTCCAATTCGAGAACTATCACACTTGTTATGGATTTGACCGTGGCAGCACGGGGCGCATTATGGATGAGCGCCATCTCCCCAAAGAAATCGCCGGCGGCGAGGGTTTTTAGTAAACGCTGTTCTGTGTTGTTGATATTCTTGGTGACTTCGAGATTCCCCTCAAGAATCATATAAAATGTTTGCTCGTAAACATCTTCCGCGCAGATCACCGTACCAGCCGGGTACGTCTTGATACGGCTGTTCATGATGATTTCCTGTACTTCGTCAGGTTTTATGCCTGGGAATGCACGTGGAATAATTTTGGCGGGGGTTCGGATCGTTGTCATAAGGTTTTCTTGAGTGCGATTCTAACATGTGCTTGAGAATCGATTTCCACCCATTTGGGCTATTTATTTCCATGCTCTTTGCATGGCCGTAAAATGGTATGGAACCTTCTGGTTTTTCAAGGTGTAGACAATGCTAGAGCGTAGCTCGCGGCCAATTAAGAATGGTCAATTGTCAGCGCGGAGAGAGGCGGGTTATTTTTTTGTGTCGCGTCTTTTTTTAATCTGATCTTCAATATCTTTTTCAGTGATTTTGAGGTTCTCTTTTTGCTCATGAATGGATTTTTGGGTGCCTTCAAACCACTGTTCGATCAATTCATGGTTTCCGTGGGATTCGGATTTTAGATAACGAATAAAGCCCAGCACATCGATCAATTGCATGTAGGGCAGGGTGGTGATTTCCTCCATGATCATCTCTTCGAGTGAATTCATAAGCAGCTCCTGAGACGATTATAAGTCTGTTTGCAGACTTATAATAAATGATATTGCCGCAGAGAACACAGTCTTTTGGCTTTGTGGTCTCTGCGGCAATATGAAATTTTAGGCTGTTTTTTATTGGTTCATTGACCAACCTGCAATCCCAATGCTAAAGAGAAAAAAGGCAGCAGCTATACAGATGCCGAATACTGTCAGTCCCACTTGTACCCAGCCCATTATGATGCCTGCAGTAGCGAGGCCGTCGCCGCTTACTTGTGGTGGAACTGCGCGGGTTTCTTTGCGCGCCGCATAGCCAGTGATTAATGCCACAATGGTGCCGATGGCTGGGAAGATGGTGAAGCCGGTGATGCCTGCGATCATGCTAACGATGGCCAGGGTGCTGGTGGGAAGTTGCACACCGTTATTAACCTGGGGATTATTTTCGTTCATTTGTTTAGACTCCTGTAAATTGAGATGATGATATGGTCTATGTACGGAGTTTCTTTATTCTGGTTGCTGTAATTGTTTAATAAACTCCCCTCAGATCAAATGGATGTGAGGGATGGCTTTGTAGTGGCTAAGTGGGTTTTGTTTCGTTGGTGCTAGTTTCTTTTGCTAAATGGATTTGGATCTCGTCCAATAGGCGCAGGATCTCTTTTCGCTCGTTGACAGCCTGATGTAAATACACACTAAAGGCTTCTTTTTCTGATTCGGGCACACTTCTCAGCAATCCTTCGGCGCGGGTGATTTGGGTATTTTTCTCGGCTAGTTTAATTTCAAGCCGTTTGCGGTACCCAATGTAGAAATCTACTTCACTGATCGGTTCTGTGGAGGAGGAGGCGGGTTTGTCGAGTAATTCAGCGATGGTTGGTAGAAATTCTTCGAGAGAGACTGGCTTTTCCATAAAGCGTGTGGCGCCGATGGTTAGGGCAAAAGCTTTATCTTCTGGAGCTACATAAGTTGCGGAGAGAAAAATAACAGGGATGTGACGGGTTTTGGGGTCCAGCCGTAGCCGATGAACCAGACTGAAACCATCCATTTTTGGCATGAGGATATCGGTTACAACGAGGGCTGGCTGTTCTTTTTGAATAAGGTCGTAGGCCTCCTGCCCGTTATGTGCAGTGACCACTCGATAGCCTTTGAATTTCAATGTAGTGTCCAACAAAGCAAGGATATCGGGAATATCTTCCACTACTAACAAATAACCATTGTTTGTTTCCATACAATTATTGTATCTCTACTTTACATTTATGCAAGTTGTTAAAATATTGCAATGTTATGCCACTTTATCATTTTGGGCTGACTTGTTGAAGGGTATGACCTCTAAAAACCCCTCTTTAGAGTTACAAGATTAATCAACCAATCCTTTCTTTTGGCGTATAGTATTTGTAGGCCTGAATCGTAGTCAGGTTTATTAGGCAATAACCCAAATAAAGGAGTAATCCATGTCCACACAACGCAATATCAGCGCGCTTATCGGCGGTAGTGTCCTCATTGCCATTGGCGTCCTCTCTCTTTTTGGACAGATATTCACCAGTATTAACTTCTGGAGCTTTATCTGGCCGTTTTTCATCATCGGCGTCGGCGCTATGTTTTATGTTGGAATGTTTGCAGGCGGAAAATCTGTCTCTGGCCTTGCTATTCCAGCTACCATTATTACCACCATTGGCCTCATTCTCTTTTACCAGAATATGACCGGACATTGGGAAAGCTGGTCCTATGCTTGGACAGTAATCATCCTTGCGGTTGGGCTTGGCATTTATATCATGGGTGTCTTCGGCGAAGACGAGGGTCAACGCAACTCAGGTAAAAACCTTATGAAAGTTGGCGCAATCTTGTTTGTTGTCTTCGGCGGATTTTTTGAGATGATCTTTTCCATTGGCAGCAAGTCCATGCTGCGGCAATCCGTCTTCCCGATCCTCCTTATCCTCCTCGGGTTGTACCTGATCTATACACGCTTAACGAAAAAAGATTCAGAGTAACAGATCTTTTACCTTCTAATTTGGAGAAATTACCATGAAAGAACGATCTTACTTTTTCCCCCTTGCCCTAATTGCAACAGGCAGCATTTGGCTGCTCAACGGTATGGGCGTCATTCCCAGCGAGAACCTTTGGGCGCTCACACATATTTGGCCATTCTTTCTTATCGGATGGGGTGTTAGCCTCATCCTGGGCTCTTTCTGGCGCTACGGGAATCAATTTATTTCCCTGCTTCTTGTCGTTGGAGTTGTACTTGCCATCGTCTTTGCTCCACAGCTTGGTTGGGCTGGGTCTTCCTCTATAAATTGGAACCTGGACCTCAGTAAAGACTTTGGAGGTGCAATTCAAGGGTCGGGTGAAATTAAATCCGAAACCCGTAAACTTGAAAACTTTAAAACAGTTTCTATAGAATACCCAGCCGACATTACTATAAAACAGGGCTCAGCTAACTCCATCACCATTACCGCAGATGATAATTTCCTCAAGCAAATCTCCACTGATATCAAAGATGGTGTACTTGAGATAACTAATAAAGAAAATAATTGGGATGATCGAGTCCGGCCAACTGAGACGGTACAAATTGTCATCACTGCCAAGGATGTCAATAAGATTGCGCTTTCCAGTGCAGGCACGCTTCTTGTCTCTAATCTGACAACTGATTCCCTTGAATTGACAGTTGGCGGCGCTGGAGATATTTCCCTCGT
>CAZHOX010000060.1:2334-17090 GCA_964534345.1 uncultured Anaerolinea sp. | reverse complement strand
AGGAAAGAAGAAAGAAAATCAACGCTCAACTTCTTTCCTCTTTCGTCTTTCATCATCTTTCTATATCTTTCCATTCATCCTTCATAAGTCAACTTTCATCCTGTCCCCCATGACCCTCCTCATCATTGGCGGAGCCTCCTCCGACATCCTCCATCTTGATACACAAACAGTTCCCTCTGCAGGCGGCGCTGGTATGTACACAGCCATGGCCGCGCATCGCGCAGGTGCGCGCGTTTCACTCTTCGCGCCTTGTCCCAACCCTGTCCCTGAAATTCTCCAACCTGTCGCAGATCGTCTGCACGAATGGCTTGGACCTATCGTCCCGCCAGACCAACTCCCGCATTTTGAAATTTCATATCGAGGCGGCAAGACCGAATACATCAAAGCCACTTTTGGCGCAGAGTCGATCCTCACGCCTGAGATGCTTCCCGCTGATCTATCCACATTCGATTGTGTGCATGTCATTCCGCTGGGTGACGCACACAAGCAATTGACCTTCATCAAAGCCTGCCGCGAGCGTGGCGCAAAACGCATTTCAGCAGGGACGTATCTCGCCAGCGTGCGCGAAGTGCCGCAGGTCGTCCGTGACATCATGCAAAGCACGGATCTGTTCTTCATGAATCAAAGCGAAGCCATTGGTTTGTTCGGTTCGCTTGAATCAGTAACAACAGAGTCGGGAAAAGTCTTATTCATCACCCTCGGTGCAGACGGCGCCTGCATTGTGCAAGGCGATCACAAAACTTTTATTCCTGCCGTTTCCACAACCGAGCTAGACCCAACAGGTGCGGGCGATACTTTCTGTGGCGCGACGCTTGCCTATCTCACGCAGGGTGTGCATCCCATCATGGCTGCGCAGCACGCCATCCCACTTGCCGCGCAAATGATCTCGCACGTTGGCCCCACGGCATTGCTCTTCAACGAATCTGCTCCTGCAATTCCAACTGACCCTCGCGCGCAGATCAACACAACGCAGATCCAAAAAATTTCTCAAATGGTTTCTGCGCTCGAAGAAGCCTCACCCTTCAACTTCATCAGTCCCGAACTTCCACCTGTGCATCATCCCAAAGCGCTTGATTATTTCTTCGCGGTCACGCTTCAGCAATTCAGTTTTTGGACGGAGCAGAAGGACCGCTATCACCAGCCGCTTCTTGCGCCGCTTGGCGGGGTCATGCAAAAGGGAGCATTCTATTTGTTTGCCGCATACAGCCGTCAGCTTGAGTCAGATGCGGATTTTTTCTCTCCCGCTCGTCAGGCAAATTTAAGTCGCAAAGAATTGTTGGATGTGTTTCGCTCAGATGATGGACTCGACCCAATGCCCGCGCTGGATTTGCATCTGGAATTGGCGAACGCCTACGGACGCGACATGCTCGCGCTTCATCTCACGCCGGAAGCTGTTTTGCAAAAAGCCCAGGCATCTGCCACCCCGCTGCGGACTCTCATCTCCATCCTCGACAAAATTGGCGGATACAAAGAAGACCCGCTCCGCAAAAAAAGCGGACTGCTCGCATTGATCCTGAATCAACGCCCTGAAGCATTTTTGAATTTTGGAAAAGATGAACAGGTTGAACCCGTCATTGATTATCACCTCATGCGCTCCTGCCTACGCGTGGGCCTGATCGATATTCTCGATGAAGATTTGAAAGCGAAGTTGACCAACCGCCAGATCATTTCACCAGACGAAGAATGGGCTGTCCGCCACACGGCTTATCGCGCCATTGAAGAAGTGGTTGCGCTTTCCGGGAAATCCACCGGCGCCGTGGACTGGTTCTTCTTCGGCGCGCGCAAACGCTGCCCCGAAATGACTGAACCCGAATGTCATCTGTGCCAGATCGATTCGGTCTGTGCGCACCGCAAGGAATTATTTCAGCCTGTTCTGCGAACAACATTTTATTAATGACGAGAGACGATGGACAGTAGACCACGGTCTACCGTCCATCGTCTTGTAATGAAATTGCATAAATTTTCTCCTTCCATTTCGTGTAAAGTAATAAGAAAGGAGGCAACTTATGTACATCTTTCAAGTTCATCATTACATCAAACCAGAAAGCATTGAAGAGTATAAAGCTGTCACATTGGAGAATGCACAAAAGACAGTTTTAGAACCTGGCGTCATTCGTTTTGACGTATTTCAAGACTCAGCAGACCCCACGCATTTCAGTCTCTTTGAGGTGTATCAAGATCTTGCCGCGCGTGACGCACACCTTGAAACCGAACACTTCCTGAAATGGAAAGATGTATATCTTGCCACACAAGCTCGCAAGGGAAATGGCGATGAGTTTATTGCCTTGTATCCAGAAGAAGGGGATTGGAAAAAAACGAACTAACGAGCCAGTTCTACAACCAGCGTATCGAGAGCCAGGTCCAGAGTGACCTGGCTTGTTTTTACTTGTTCATCGATCTTCAAAAGACGATGGTAAATTCCCTCCAATGCTTCCATCGAAAAACGTCCCGCCTGCCCGGTTGTCTTTTCAGCCACGAAGGGATGTACGCCCAGCGCACGCGCCACATCATCTTTATTTCCGCGTCCATCCAAAATTTCACGCGCCTGAATCAGCAAACGAAATTGACGCACGACCATGCCCCACAACGAAAACGGGTCTTCGTTTTCCAAAAGCCTGTGCAATAATTTTTGAGCGGATTTTCCATTGCCCTGCGACAACGCATCGACAAAGTCGAACACGCTTTGCTGGGATGTGACGATACAAACCGCCTCCACATCGGACCCTCGAACTGGTCTGCCCCAATTGACATACGCCAACAATTTGGCAATTTCCATCCCCGCCTGACGGGTATCCACACCGACCATTTCAGCAAGGCGGGCGGCTGCGGCAGGTTCGATCTGCCCGCTTTGGTTTTTGGCTTCGTTGATGACCCATCCGGGCATGTCTCTCTGCTTGGGCAGGAAAAAGGTTTGCAGTTTTACCAGCGTGGTGTTTTTGGTTGCCCATTTCACCAGCCAGTGTTTTTCCACTTCTTTCGGTTCCATCAATTCGTACATGACGAGCTTGGCGGTGTCTGGTGCGTTGCTGAGGAACTCTTCAAATTTTTTGCGGGTGGCGGGATTGTTAAATTTTGCGGATGGGTTGGAAAGGATGACCAATCTCTTCGGCGCGAGGAACGGCATGGCGTTGACCGCGTTGTTCAAGTCGTTCTCTGTCATTGTGCGCGCTTCGAGACGGGCGGTGTTCATACCTGCTGTCGTCGGGTCGCTGAAGTCAGACTCGAAATCCTTGAGCTTGCGGTTGATGGCAAATTCGTCGTTGCCGTGGAGGAAGAAGATGTTGGGCATTTAAGAAGGATGAATTATGAATGATGAAGGATGAAAAAAAAAGAAGAAAGAGGAAAGAAGAAGGGAGTGCGTATTTACTTTGTGATGACTCGATGAACGCCTTTGCGGACGGGGACGATGTCCACGATTTGCAGGTTTCCCAAATTTGCTTCGGTGGTGACGTATTCTTGCAGCCACGGGCCAAGCGGGCGGCTGAGCTGGTAGCCAACGATGGCGAAGACCAACGCAAGCGGAGCAAGCAGGAGTCGCCACAGCGTGGACTTTGTCCCTCGAAGCGGCAACCAGGCAAAGGTCGCAGAAAGAAGCGCTGTTGTCGCCAGGTTGGTGCCGCAGCCGGGATGAATCGCCAAATTGCTTTCGCCGGAATTTAATCGCGTGTGTGCTTCGGTAACTGCTTCCCAAATTTGCTGGGTGGTTAGGTCACCGAGTAGGAAAAAGCCGGTTGGGTTGGAGTGCCCAGCCATGCGTTTGCCGGGGTTTTTGTGCGAGAGCAAATGAATGGAAGCGTGTTCAAGCGCGTGGTTGCGCCGTGTTTCGAGAATGAGGGGAAGGTCGAGGATCATGATTTGATTATAAGTTGAATTAGGCTTGAAGGATGGGCGAGTCGTAAATTCTTTCAAGCAGTTCCAAGAACTCGGCAGATGGACGCGACTTGAGAATCTCTTTGCGCTCGTCGCGGGTGAGATGCTGCATCATCACGTATTGCACGGCGTTCTTGCGGAAGAGACGCGAACCATCTTCGTCGCCGTAGAATTCAACGCTGCGGGCGAGATGTTTGCGGATGGTTTCTTTGACCATCTCAGGCGGGACGTTGTCGCGGTCGAGGCGGGAGAATATCCACGGATTGGGGATGGCGCCGCGCCCGATCATGACCGCATCCACGTTGGTATGTGCTTTCATGCGGTCAATGTCTGCGACAGTTTTTACATCACCGCTGCCGATGACGGGAATCTTGACGAGAGATTTCACTTCGGCAATCGCATCCCAATCGGCGTTGCCTGCGTAGCGTTGTTCTTTCGTGCGCCCGTGGACGGCAATGAGTGAGCCGCCTTCTTCTTCCACGATGCGGGCGATGAGTTTATAGTTTTTATTTCTATCCCAGCCGAGGCGAATTTTTCCTGTTACAGGCACACGCAGATTTTTGACCAGTTTGCGAAAAGTGCGCGCGATCTTAAGCGGAGTTGGCATCATGCCGACTCCTGCGCCGCGGTCTGCGATGGTTTTGGCAGGGCAGCCCATGTTGAGGTCGATCACATCGGGATTGTTTTCTTGAATTTGCAGAGCGGCTTGCAGAATGAGGTCGGGGTCATCGCCGTAAATTTGAAAGGTGATGGGGCGTTCCGGCTCAGTGAAATACATCCGCTTGGCGGGCTGTTTCGAGCGGCTGAGAATTTTTTCCACTTTGATGAATTCGGTGTAGCTCATGGCTGAACCCAGTTCACGGCAAAGCGAGCGGAAGGGCCAGTCGGAGTAGCCGTCCATGGGTGCGAGGACAGTGTCTCCATAAATGGGGACTTCGCGAATGTGGAAGTTGGGAGATTTAATTTCGTTCATTGATTTTGAGTATAACAAAGATTTTCCCCTACTTGTTTAACCACAGATGAAAAAGATGAACACAGATTTTGAATCATCCTTTTTATCTGTGTTCATCTGCGGTTGATACTTTTATGCGGGCTGTTTCTTCAACAACTCCAGATAATGCTTTCGGAATTTGGCCACCTTTGGCGCCACCACAGCCTGACAATAGGGCTGATTTTGATTGCGCACGAAATATTCCTGATGATAATTTTCAGCGATATAGAAATCCTTAAGCGCCTCTACCTCCGTAACAATGGGGTTGTTCCAGATTCTCTGGGCATTCAACTCGCTGATGAGTTTTTCTGCGACCTCTTTTTGTTCAGGTGTGTGATAGTAGATGCCGGAACGGTATTGCGTGCCAACGTCCGCGCCCTGGCGGTTGAGCGTGGTGGGATCATGAATGGCAAAGAAAACATTCAGAATGTCACGGACTGAGATGATGGATGGGTCAAACTTGATCTGCGCGACTTCGGCATGCCCAGTCATTCCCGTGCAAACAGCCTGATACGAGGGGTTGGCAACGTGCCCGTTGGCATAGCCAGAGTCCACGGATAGCACGCCTTTCATTTCATCAAAAACAGCTTCAATGCACCAGAAACATCCACCGGCCAATGTAATGGTTTCATATGTTGTATTCATAATAAAGTCTCCTTCTCCAATTGTTATTTTTGAACCTTGGTTTTGAATAATTTCAAAAACTCGCCATAGCCTTCTTTTTCCAATTCTTCCAATGGAATGAAGCGCAGTGCTGCGGAATTGATGCAATAACGCAAGCCGGTAGGCGCGGGGCCATCTTCAAAGACGTGACCCAAATGGGAATCGCCGTATTTGGAGCGGACTTCCGTCCGTACCATGAAGAATTTGGTATCGGTGTGCTCTGTGATATTTTCTGCATTTAATGGCTGTGTAAAACTGGGCCAGCCGCAGCCAGAATCGAACTTTTCGAGAGAACTGAATAATGGCTCTCCTGAGACAATGTCAACGTAGATTCCATCCTGTTTATGGTTCCAAAATTCATTCTTGAACGGCGGCTCAGTCCCTGCATGTTGTGTGACTTGATATTGTTCCGAGGTAAGCCGCTGACGCAGTTCCTGATCCGATGGCTTGAGATAGGTTTTCATTTCAGGTCTCCTTCACTAAAGTTTGGTTCAACATCATTTTGACAACACGTGTGCCGTAAATTACATTAAGAAAGCATGATAGTTAAATCAAAAGGCCGCCCAATTCTGGACGGCCTTTTGATTTTTATCTCATCCCAGAGACTGTGATCAATCCGTTCGTGACGTTGATGTTCATCAACCGCAACCCCGGAATTTCTGAGTTTATTTTTTCAGCCAGCATCTGGTTTAGCCATCCCTCCGCTTGTGAGAGCAGGATGGTTGGCACTGTCTGTTGACCGATCTGCATCGATTCAAGGGTAAAGACGGGTTGATCATTTGCATCGATGCTGATGATGCCCGTGAGAAGCGCAGAAGTTGCATCTGCGCTGCCAGATACCATGCCCCAGATCTGGACCTGCCCGCCGCGTAAATAAACCTGAATCTCGCTCAACGGCAGGTCTGGGTTGTTCTTCATTTCCATGGCCAGCCAGGAAGTGATCTGTTGTTCGGTAATGGTCACGGACGATAGTGCCCCCGGCTGCGGGATCGAGTTGGCAAGTATTGCCTTTGCTTCCATTGCCACATTGTCCGAGGTCATGATCGGGTCACCGGGGCGTTCGGGAGCGCCTTCCATGCCGCTGTTTGAGTTTTCAACGGCGAACTGAATGAGCGCATCCACAAGCGGAGCGTATTGCGGATATTTCAAGCTGACATCTGCGCGTGTTTTGGAAGCGATGTCACTTTCGATGGAACTTCCATACACGGTGGGGGTAGCTTTGATAAGAAGTTGAGCAACCTTTGATTCAGGATTGTTTCGGGCAACGACAAGCGTAGTTGTGCCAAAGATGAAAAGCGCCACAATACTTGCAAGAATTGCACGCAATGTGTTCTTGTAGGTTTTTTGAGGTTGTGCCGGGGTGATGCTCAACCGTCCATTGAGCGGCAGGGTTGGGCTGGATGAATCAATTCGGATGAGTGCAATGCGGGTTTCATTGTTGGCGGGGTTGATCTTGAGCGCACGTTTATAACATTCGATTTTGCGTTCTTTTTCTTCCACCACTTTTGCCAGCAGAAGCCAGGCAGCTTCTTCATTTGGATATGCAGCGATCAGGTCGGAGAGATATTTTTTCGCCAACTCGCGATTCCCGCGCTGGTAGTTGTAATCGGCTTGCTTAAGGAGTTCTTGTTTATTCATGAGAAAGAAGTAGGGGCGAGATGCTTTCGCAGCCCGCCCCTACAAATCTATTTACAGACTTGGTTCAGCTACTATTGTGGACGCTTTTTCCAGCACAACTTCGCCGTCATCGTTGATATTCACTTCAACGGCATCTCCATTGACGAATTCGCCGGAGAGCATCTTGTCAGATAGCGGGTCCTCCACTTTTTGCTGGATCACACGGCGTAACGGACGTGCGCCAAACTCGGCATCGTAGCCTTGCTCTGCCAGCGAGGACAATGCCTCAGGGGAAGCAGCCAGCACAAGGTTATGGTCTTTGAGGCGCTCGGCAACTTTGGAGATTTCCAGAGACACGATCTTCTGAATATCTTCCTTATTCAGTGAGCGGAATATGACCACAGAGTCCATGCGGTTGATGAACTCAGGGCGGAAGGCACGCTTGAGCGATTCGCTCAACTTCTTGCGCATGTCTTCGTAGGAGAGTCTTTCCTCGGTGACTTCATCGCGCTTCAAAGCGAAGCCGAGGGAGGTTTGCTTCTTGATCACATCCGCGCCAATGTTGGAGGTCATCACGATGATGGCGTTGCGAAAATCCACCTTGCGGCCTTTCGCGTCGCTGAGGTGTCCTTCTTCCATGATCTGCAAGAGCATGTTGTGGACTTCGGGATGAGCCTTTTCGATCTCATCGAAGACGACGATGGAGTACGGGCGGCGGCGCAGGGCTTCGGTGAGCTGGCCTGCATCTTCATAGCCGACGTATCCGGGAGGGGCGCCGACCAAACGGGCAGCGGTGTGACGCTCCATGAACTCGGACATGTCCAACTGAATGGCGGCGTCTTCGCTGCCAAACATGAACTTGGCGAGGGTGCGGGTCAACTGCGTTTTTCCAACGCCTGTGGGGCCGAGGAACATGAAGGAGCCAATGGGGCGCTTGGGATCTTTCAAGCCAGCGCGGGCGCGGCGGACAGCGCGGGAGATGGCGATGATCGCATCTTCCTGACCAATGATGCCCTTGCGAAGTTCATCTTCCATTTTGAGCAGGCGCTCTGATTCGGCTTCAGCCAATTGCATGAGCGGCACGCCCGTCCACATGGAGACGACTTCGGCGATATCTTCGGCAGAAACAACGGGGCTGTTGGCGCGATCCCAACCGGTGCGCAGACGTTCGATCTGCTGGTTGAGGTCGAACTCGCGTTCTTCCCATTCCTTCACATCTTCGTTGTTGCCTTCCTCTTGAGCGAGGGTGCGGTTCTGGCGCGCGGCGCGTAACTGACCAAACAAGTCTTTGGCGTGTTTCGCGGCAGGGCTTTTGTACATGCGCACACGGGACGATGATTCATCAATTAGATCAATTGCTTTGTCGGGTAAAAATCTTTCAGTAACATAGCGGGAGGATAAATGCGCGGCGGCTTCGAGCGCTTCGTCAGAAATAACCAGGTGATGGTGTTCTTCGTACGCGCCGCGAATGCCCTTGAGAATTTGAATGGTCTCTTCTTCGGAGGGTTCATCCACCTGCACAGGTTGGAAGCGGCGTTCAAGAGCAGCATCCGATTCGATGTGCTTGCGATACTCATCCAATGTGGTGGCGCCGATGACTTGAAGTTCGCCGCGCGATAAGGCAGGCTTGAGGATATTTGCTGCATCGACGGAAGAACCTGCGGCTCCTGCTCCAACGAGCATATGAACCTCGTCTATGAACAGAATCGCCCCGGAAGTTTTTAACTCGTCAATGATTCGTTTGAGTCTTTCCTCGAACTGACCACGATACATGGTGCCAGCCACGAGAGACCCCACGTCCAATTGCAGGACACGCTTGTTCATGAGCGGCGCAGGAACATCGCCTTCGATGATGCGCTGGGCGAGACCTTCCACAATGGCGGTCTTGCCGACGCCGGGTTCACCGATGAGCGCAGGGTTGTTCTTGGTGCGGCGTGCCAAAATTTGAATGACGCGCTCGATCTCCATCTGGCGGCCAATGACGGGGTCGAGTTTCTTTTCTTCGGCCTTCGAGGTGAGGTCGGAGGCGAGTTGATCGACGAGAGGGGTCTTTGGGTTCGCCCCTGCTCCAGCGGCAGATTTGTTCGGTTGCGGGCCAGCAGGCGTGGGCGCGGAGGTTGAGGCGGATTCGTTCAACACGCGGCGGGTCTGTCGGCGGATCTGGTCGGCTGTGACGCCGAGTCTGCGGAGCACTTCCATCGCAGTGGATTCGACACGGACCAGCCCCAGTAAAATGTGTTCGGTTCCAATGTAATGATGGCCGAGGCGACGGGCTTCTTCCACAGCGTATTCGAGTACCTGCTGCGTTTCAGGGGCGAGTTCGATGCGGTTGGGGTCAAAGGTGACAGCAGGGCCTGAAACGCGGGCGACAACTTCGCGCACACGTTCAGAGGTCATGCCGAGTTCGCGAAGGACACGGCCCGCGACTCCGCCTTCTTCGTCCATTAAGCCGAGAAGAAGGTGCTCGGTTCCAATATTGTTTTGGCGAGCGCGTTCAGCCTCTTGGTGAGCGAGACTGAGAACACGCCTTGCACGCTGTGTAAATCTTTCCATACCAGCCATAGTTTTTCTCCTAATTCTGTTTGGGATTCTACCAAAAAGGGGAAAAGTCAGTGTAGGAAAAAGGTTAGAGTTTCCTTACGAGATCTTTGAACTTTTGGCGGTTGATCGTTAGCTACCAGTTGCCTTCATCTAGTTGTATCTTACTGCAAAATATCCTCGCTAAACAAATAGGATGCTTTTCGTTGGCTTTTCGTAGGTATCTGTTGACCTGTGCTGAACAATTTCAGGGCTGCAAGTGCTTTGGGCACAAAATTAGCTTAAAGTTTTAGTGAATTCATTTTTTTGTAGATGCCCCAGCCTGCAAAGAAGCCTGTGATTGCGATGATGGCAGCGACCCAGAACCAGGCCGGTGGATTCATTCCGTAGATTCCGATCAGTGTGATGAAAACTGCGCAGCATGTCCGCCCCAGGACATTGGCGATGAAGAAACGGCGTGGAGAGATCGTGGCAAGACCGGCAACATAGCACATCAAATCGCTTGGGAAGATGGGCAGAACAAAGCTGAAAAAGTAGAAGAGAATACCTTGATGCTGTGCAGTTTTGTTCCATTTGTCGATCACATTTGAGGATGCCAGTTTGTAGATTAAGTCGCGTCCATACCAACGGGCGATAAGGAATGCGACCTGACTGCCGAGGATCGTGCTTGTGATCACTACGATCAAGCCGACATTTCCATACACATAGCCGGCTGTCACCATCAAGGCATGACCTGGAATGACTGCTACAAATACCTGAGCAACCAGTAAACAAAAAAGGACGATTGGCCCCAGCGGCCCGAACCCTTGCAAATAGGAGGATACAGATTGTTGGTCGGTAATCACATTCAGGTAATTGGCAATAGGCTCACGGTAGATGATTGCAAGGGTTATGAGAAAAAGAGCGGAAAGGATTTTTACGGTTTTCATTTTTTATCTCCTTGATATTGTGAATAAATTACAACCAGGGCGAGGCGAGGTTGCAGGTGTGGGTAAGGGCCTTGTCTGCAAGAGAGCGGCGAAGATAGGATTGGGAGGTTTGTTTTGGGCTGGTGTGTAGGTCCAGAAAGAAGGCGTGCCGCAAATCCCAGGCAAGTTTGGGGTCATTGATCTTTAAGCACGATTCAAAATTCGTCTTCATGGAATGTGGGTCTAAATTGGCGGAGCCAAACAACACATCGTTGTGATCGTTCCAGGCTGCTTTGCTGTGCATATATCTGCCTGCATAGCGGTAGACATTGCCGCCTGCGCAGACCAGCTTATGGACGTGGATGTAGTTGGCGAAATCCACAGGGCGGACGCGTGTTTCGTGAGAAAGTAAGACATTGACCTGAACCCCTTTTCTGGCTTTGGCGCATAGCGCTTCCAGCATTTCGTCATCTGGAAGGAAATACCAGGTGCGGATGAAGATCGCTTTATCGGCTTCCAGGATCAGACCCATCAATGCAGAGCGAATGTCGTATGAATGGCGGGGGACTGTGAGCCACAATCGGTCCTCGCCAGCCCACATATTCGAGGTGTCTAATAATCGATTGGCTTTATTTCCATTTTGCGAGAAGCCGTGCAAAAAATCATAAATTCTATGGAAGGTGTTCCCTACATTGCCATCAACGCGCAGGTTGGAGTCTGTCCAAGTGGTGTAGTAATCGCCAATGTTTGAGCCGCCGAGAAAGACCGTTCTCTCATCAATGGCGGCAATTTTGCTGTGCAGACGATTATTTACTTGAAGGGGAGATGCCGGGCGGAAGACATCCACTTGCACGCCATGTGAGCGTAAATGATTGAGTAAGAGAGTATTTTTCAAGGCATGGCGGGGTTCATCCAGAGCCTGGCCAATCTCATCTATCATCAAGCGCACACGCACTCCTTTAGCGGCTTTCGCGATCAACACCTGTGAAATCTGTTCCGCCCAGTAGCCGCTATCAAAGGATAGGTAGGTCATGGAAATATCAGTTTGGGCTGTGGCAAGCTCGGTAACCAAATTTTGGTAGTAATCCTGAACATTTGTAAAAAGAGTGTGTTGATTCATGGCGAATTCCTTTCTTGCCCCTACTTTCTCATTTTTGAACTGCCAAAGACAGGGAAGGAACTGCCAAAAGACGCCAACTTTGAAAATTTGCCCTGTACGGGCAAAGGTTTGCCGTAATTACAAAAAAATCTCCCTGAGGTTGTCAGCCTCAGGGAGATTTTTTTGTTGGTTTATTTCACTGCGTTCTTTTTTCCATCAACAACCTTGCCAGTCCGCGGATGGCGTTGCGGCGGGTGCGGTTGAAGGTGCCTTCGGAAATATACAAACGCGCCATGATCTCGCGGTTTGGCACTCCTTCTACATATGCATCGTGCAGAACAGCGTGGTTATACCAAACGCGAGGCAGCGGTTCGGGGGGACGTTTCTCAGCGGGGCGCAGCAACTCAATGGACGTGACGATGATCTTTTGTAATTCCCTGCCGCGCTCAATATGCGACTCTGCCTGCACGCCCAGCTTTTCAGCGAGCGGCGATTGCCCAAGCTTGATGTAATCGGAGAGATGACGCAGCCCATCTTCCACTGCTTTGGTAAATTCCTGGTCTGGGTTGGTTTCCATGGCGCCGAGCATTTCCTCTGCGACAAGGCTGGCTTCGCTGGAGTTGATCTCTGACTGGATGATGATCTGATCAAGTTGCGGCTGCGCGTTGCTTAATGAAACGATGGTGCCGATCTGGTCGGCTACTTCAGAGAGGAGTTCCAGATCGCCTTGAGAATAATCAAGCTTGTTGTTTGGTTTGCCAATGCCCACCACGGCGATCTGGGTTTGCCCGTCGAAGGAAGGCGCAAAATAAGAGATGCCGGGGAATTCCTCGTTTTGCAGGTTGGATATATCTTCGTAGGCCACTTTTGATGATGAAACGCGGCGCTCATTTTCGACCGAATGCCTGCTTGCTGTTACGACGAATTCTTCTCCCTGTTTGATGGCAATAAACCCGTTGGGCGCGTTCAATGTGTTGCATAGCAGATCTAGCCCTTCTTGCAAGCGCAAGCGGAGTGTGCGGTTTGTTCGGGTTTCACTTTCCAACTGGCGGAGTTGTTTACGCAGCGCGCTCTCATTCTGAATACGCAAACGTTCGAGAACCTCGCGGACGAGATCGTAGAGGGCATGTGTCAGCACCACGAATGCTACAAGCAGGCCGACCAACTGAAGGTTGAGTCCGAGGCGGAGCGCTATCACCGCATAAGCAAGGGCTAATAAAATAACAGTCAGGCTGGTAACGGGAAAATCCTGAAGAATTGTCCGCCTCTCCACAAGAGTCTGGTGACGGGCAACCGATATGCCCATGAGGAAAACGCCGCTGAAGATCAGCAAGTCTTGATATATGCGTGGCAGAGGTGAAATGGCAAGTGCAATAATGCCGTAAACCACACCTGCTGCTGGAAAAAAGGAGGAAAAAAGAAAGAATTTTCCCTGTGAGGTTATGCCGATTTTTCCATGTGAAAGCAGGTTTTGAAAAAGCCCGAAGCAGGCGGCGATCTCGAATACCCCGTACAAAATATAAGGCAGACCAACCCCCATGCGGGCAACGTATAGCATATTGCCCTGTTCGCCAATGAAGGCGGTTCGCGTGCTGAGCAGGAGGACAATGGTAACAAGGCCGAGGGTGTAAATTCCAACGGCCCACGGGAGCAGGGATTTGCGATGTTCGGCAGGCAGAAGCTGGAGCGTAATTTCGTACCATGCGCCAATGCCAATGATCAGAAATGTTGCACGCCATGCTGCTGTGCCAGCGATTTGGGTGAAGATATTATTGTATGCGCCGAAGAAAAATGCAGAGAGAGACAGGAGCAGGATTACCCCCCGCATGGTGACTTTACTTGGGAACCCCCGCGCGAAAAGATAAAACGCCATCCACAAGCAGACGGTCATTGCGATCAGGTCAACCAATAATGTCGCTTGAAAGAGCATTTCTTCTCCTTGCCTTAATAAAGTATGGATGGCTCTATCTTGTAAGACTTGCAGATTTCAATTTGTAATGTGAAATTGCAAAAGTGTTTTTGAAAACCTAGCGGTTATCTCCATCCCCTTGAATTTTTCCGCGCGCCTGCCTATCCAGCAGTTTGGCGATATTTGATTCTGCGATCTCATCAAGGGACAAGTCCAGTTCTGTGGCGACCTGCGCGAGATACCAGAGGACGTCGCCAAGCTCGGCTTTGAGCGCTTCGCGGGTTTCGGCGCTGATCTGTCCGTCTTTGTCGCGGAAGACTTTCTTGATCTTGCCTGCCACTTCGCCCGCTTCGTTGACAAGGCCGAGGGTGGGGTAAATGACGCCGTGCCCAATGGCGGGGTATTTTGCCGTGCCGCGTGATTTAGTTTGGTAATCGTTGAAGTTCATGAATTAATCTCTTTTCAAAAGTTGATTGATCTCGATCAAATGTCCATCCGGGTCGCGGAAGTGTGCAGTGCGGATGCCCCAATCTGCGTGGTCGGTGGGTTCGGTGAGCAGGGATATGCCCTTTGCTTTGAGGTGTTGGCAGAAGTCATCCACACGTTCTACGGAAAAAGTAAGACAGATTGTATCCTGCATCTCCGCATGGATGGGCTTGGATGCGGTGCCAAGGGCTGCGCTCATTTCGGCTTTGTCGAACAGAGAAATATTTACCTCGCCAATTTCAAAATCTGCATAGGTATCATCCTCTGTGCCGAAATTGGCTTTGAAGCCCATCACATCACGGTAAAAGCGGAAACACTCTTTGAAGTTGGTGACAAGCAAACGGGTGAATTCGTATTTTGGGGTCATGGAATGTTCCTCCTGTTGGGGTATGTGCCTCTCCAAATAAAATGCGAGTCAGATCAAAGCTCTGACTCGCATTTTATAATTTTATGAATTGAATGCCTGCGCCAAATTCTTCCACCACTCATCCTTCTCGCCCGGGACAAAAGGTGTGTAGAGTGTGATTCGGTCTGCGATGCCGCCGAAGCGTTTCTTCAAGTCTTCGGCGAGGCTTTCTTGTGTGGTCATCAGGCAGAATTCATTCAGCATTTCATCGGTAATGAGCATGGGCATCTCACCCCATTCACCTTTGGCGGCGAAACCTGATAACTTTT
>CAZHOX010000060.1:0-2234 GCA_964534345.1 uncultured Anaerolinea sp. | reverse complement strand
ATGAGCATGGGCATCTCACCCCATTCACCTTTGGCGGCGAAACCTGATAACTTTTCGGCGGTCTCGCCCCAGCCGTGCAAATCCATCACAGATTTGTAGGATGGCGTACTGGCGTAGAATGCGATCTGCATTCGTGCGAAGCCGACTTCTTCGGGTGTGGTCGCCATGAACGGAGTCATTGAGATGCTGATGTCGCTGCGTTTGCGTCCGCTTTTTTGCAAGCCTTCCTCAATGGCTGGCAGGATTACCTCATTCATATAGCGCGGACTGTTGAACGGATGTGCATGAAAGCCCTCGCACATTTCGCCCGCCAGCTTGGCAAGCCCTGCGTTCACACCTGCAATATAAATTGGGATATTCGGATTCTCGATTGCACCCGGATTAAAGAACGGCGACATCAATGTGACCTTGTAATGCTCGCCGCGGAAGTTCAACTTTGTGCCGTTCTGCCACGTATCCCAAAATGCGCGGATGACCTGGATCTGCTCGCGCAGTTTCCCCGTCACAGACTCAGGCCACGGAACGCCGAAGCGCCTCTCAATATGCGCCTTCACCTGAGTGCCCAACCCCAAAATGAATCTACCGCCGGACTGTGCCGCCAAGTCCCATGCGGTGTAGGCAAGGTTGGCGGGGGAACGCGAAAACGACACGGCAATGGCGGTGCCAAAGTCCATGCTGGAAGAATGTTCCGCGATCAATGTGCAGGGAAGGAAGGGATCGTGCTGGGTCTCTTGAGTCCACAACGCGGCGAAGCCTGTCTCTTGCGCGGCTTTCGCAACGGCCGGAATATCTTTCAATGCAACTGGGGGGAGGGCGGCATCTAGTTTCAAATCTCGAATCTCCAATTTCCAATCTCTATTTTTCCAACAAATACGCTATGATCCAATTTGTGGTGGCGTTCAATCCGTCCATGTGGGCGCGTTCATAATTATGCGATGCGTCAATGCCGGGACCGATGAGTGACAATGCCACATCACCGCCTGCCCGCCAAAACGCTTCACCATCCGAGCCGTAAAATGGATACACATCCGTTTTGTAGGGAATGCCGTGTTTCTCAGCCAGCCCGCGCATCTTTTTATTCAATCCTTCGTGGTATGGGCCGCCGCTGTCTTTGATGCACAAGGTCGCGTGGAACTCATCCGACTCTTGGCCCTCGCCGACCACAGCCATATCCACCGAGATCAATTCTGCAACATCAGATGGAATTCCTGCCGCTGCACCATGACCGACTTCTTCATAATTGGAAATGTGGAAGTACACGCTTCGTGCCGGACTTTGGCCTGAATCTGCCAATGACTTGATCGCCGCTACAAGATTTGCCACACACGCCTTATCGTCCATGAATCGCGAGCGGATGAATCCATTGGTCACTTCGGTGCGTGTGTCGAATGCCACGCAATCGCCGATGTTGATGCCGAGCGCACGTGTCTCTTTCTCAGATGTTGTTCGCACATCCAATCTCACTTCCATGTGTGCATCATTTCGCGGCGTATCATTCGTCCCGTAAATATGACCCGATGCCGTGTCGATCAATACCGAGCCGCGAATCTTTTCGCCTTTGGATGTAATCACCCACACACCTTCTGTCTCCACCGTAGGCCATTGCAAACCGCCAATGCGGCTGAGTTTCAACCTGCCATTGCCCTTGATCTCTTTCACCACCGCGCCGAGCGTATCCACATGCGCCGTGAGGGCAACAGGAGGCAAATCACTTTCTACTTTCCACTTTGCAACCAATGCCCCTTTGCGGGTTCTCGTTAATTCAAGCTGCTTGTATTTGGAGAGTTCCTTTTCTACAAACTCAATCGCGGGTTCAGCGAATCCAGTGGGGGAAGCAATGTTGAGCAGGTCAACAAGAAAAGTAGTGAAATATTTTTCGTCAATCTTGGGAAGGGACATATTGCTCCTGATATTTGTTGGAAAGTTCGCAGGTTGGAACGTCCCAACGTCAAAACTTACATTCCTTCAAACGCTTTTATTTTCTCACGCCATTCGTGCGGAATGTTGATTGTTTTTCCATCTTTGTAATCATAAGTAACCACTACAACTTCCCCTTTGGCTAATTCCTTGCCTGTTTTTGCATCCACAATGTTTTGCGCCCATGTCATAGACTTGTTCCCCATTTTCAACGCATGGACGCCAACTTTGATGTGCTCGCCAAAATAAATGGGCGCAAGGTAGACGACATGAACGTCTGCAAGGATCACGCCGATCTCCATGAAGGATTGGTCTTT
>CAZHOX010000059.1:3840-17126 GCA_964534345.1 uncultured Anaerolinea sp. | reverse complement strand
AGCCAAAAACCGAACCAGTTCATTTTGCACTCTCCTTGATGGATGCTAATTCGGCTGAGGAGTATGGAGTTCCGCGTGGGTCACGGTCGAGCCAGTCAACCGTTGTGGCTTCGGGATATTCGGCCAGAATCTTTGCATGACGTGGATTGTACGGGTTAGCAGGTGCATGTCCATGCTTGACACGCCTAGGCTGACGAACAGCAATCTCGAGAGCATCCCAGAGCAATGTCACACCGAGGATGCTGCTGATCGCAGACAGAATCAGGCTTGAGGTTATGAAAGAGGCGGCTTCCAAAGTAATGCCAAGAATAACTGCTATCCATGTCGGCTTCCAAAGGTGAATCGCCTCGCGTTCGATCTTGCGAACAGAAACATGCCCAAGCCAAACGCCAAAGAAAGTGGCGAGCGCGGCGGCAAGACCAATGAAATTTATTTCCATTTTATTTATTGGCAGGTGAACAAAGTTGGCAGTACATCTGTGGCCTGATTCCAGAGCTTATCAAATTCCTGCAAATACAGCGCAGCGATCTCGGCGTTATCTACAATGACCACATTCTCTTCATTTGAATCATCAGCATTGGACGAAAAATTCAATGAGCCGGTTGCCACGATCGTGTTATCCACAATGATCAATTTATCGTGCAGAAAACTGCTGTTGCCATCCTGCCGTGCTGGCACGCCTGCGCAAAAAAATGTTTGCAATTCTGCGTTTGGGCTGCTGCTGCCAAAGGTTTCAAAAACACCTTTCACATCCACGCCAGCTTTTGCACGGTCAATCATGGTTTGAGCCAATGGATAATCTGTAAAGCTAAATGCAAGAAAACGAATACTCACTTGCGCATCCTTCACGAGAGCAATCAAATTGCTGACGATTTTATCTTCGGGAGAAAACAACACCTGCACAGGCGTACTGTCTAAAATTGCCCATTGATTATTAATTGTAGATGGCGCACGCGGCCCAAATTGCCCGTTCCACATTTCTTGAAATTCGCGCTCGTACGCAAATGCAATATCTGATGAACGAATGACCAGCACATTATTATTCTGCTTGAATATTCCGTTGACTGTGATATTCGTGGAACCGGTCCATACGATTTTTTGATCGAACACCCAAAACTTGTTATGCATCAACGCAGAGCGCGCATCATCCTTAACCTCGATGCCTGATGCAATTAGCAATGAAAATTGTCCACGCCCAGGCTGGATGTCATATTCCAGGCCGTTTTCATCATCCGTCATCCACTTCACATCCACACCGCGATTTTTTGCAGCGATCAATGCCTCTGCCACCGGGTTGAGGTTGAATTCAAAAGAGGCAATGTGGATGCTTGTCTGTGCGCCATTGATAAACCCGATCAATTTTTCTTCGATAGAGCCGGTCAAAACTTCGGGGTTATTGATGACAAGCGGATCTGTGAAATAGACATCCCACCAGCGCTCCACAGGAACGATAACCGGCGGCTCTGTTACGACAAATGGTGTATCTGTAATTGCCGGAAGGACCAGCGGTGTATCTGTAACGGGTTGAATAAAAACCGGAGTATCTGTCACCGGAACGATAAATGGCGCAGGCGTTTCAGACGCAAAAAAAGGAATTTGCGTAACCGGCATGTACGTTGCGTCAATTGGCTCGCAAGCAGACAAGAACACAAACACTGCTAAAAGGGCAACAGGGAGTCTTTTCATTATTTTTTATCAAACAGACTACTGCTTGACTCCAGAATTAATCAAGTGCGGCAAAATCGGCTGGGGCGCCAAGAGGATAGGTTGCGACACCATCTGCAATACGTTTGACAAGGCCACCCAACACAGAACCCGTCCCCACTTCTACAAAGGCCGTGATTCCCTGAGCAGCCATCAACCTAACCGACTCTGTCCAACGGACACGAGACTGCATCTGCGCGACGATATCGGCACGGGCGGCAGCTTCATCTCCCAATGTTGCAGCGTAGACATTGCCGATCACTGGAATTTGGGGATCTTGAAAATTTGCAGCCTGTACGGCATCTGTCCATTCTATTTGAATGGAGGCCATCAATGGAGAGTGTGCGGCGATGGAAACAGCCAAAGGCAAAGCACGTTTTGCACCTGCTGCTTTTGCGCCTGCCATTGCACGCTCCACAGCTGCCTTGGCACCAGAGATGACCACCTGTCCGGGGCAATTATCATTTGCAACCTGTACGAGTTCATCTGGAGTACTGGCTTCTTCACACACCTTATCGAGCGTGGGAATATCCACACCCAAAATAGCCGCCATACCGCCAGGTGCTAGTGTACCGGCGTGCTTCATCAACTCGCCGCGTTTGCGAACAAGGCGAAGCCCGTCTTCAAAAGATAATGCCCCAGAAGCGGCCAGAGCAGACAATTCGCCAAGCGAATGTCCAGCCATTGAAGCAGGCACCAGATTAGGATAAAGATGCGAAAAAGTCCGAAATGCAGCAATTGAATGAACATAGAGCGCTGGCTGAGTATTGACCGTGTCGTTTAAGTCGGCATCTGGTCCTTCCCACATGAGGGTTGAGAGAGAAAATCCAAGTATGGAATCAGCCTCTTCAAAAGTTTGCTTTGCAATGGGATATTGCGCGGCAAGGTCTTTGCCCATTCCAACAGTTTGTGAACCTTGGCCAGGAAATAAAAATGCGGTTTCTTGTAAATTGAGTTTCATAGATTCTCCATTTTTTTAGACCCTAAAGGTTTTGAAAACTTTTAAGGTCTCTGAAGATTAAAACACAAACGGGTCGTGATAGTCACGACCCGTTTTGCGGGCGAAATAAATGGACGCTTATTCAGCGGTCTTCTTTTCTTTCTTAACCTGAATCACTTCGCGGCCTTTGTAGTAACCGCAATTTGGGCAAACAGTGTGGGGCAAGCGCTTGCTTCCGCAATTTGAGCATGAAACTGTGCCTACTGCGGTCAAGGCGTCCTGAGAACGGCGGCGATCACGGCGTCCCTTGGAATGTTTGCGCTTTGGATGTGGGGTCATGAATACTTTCTCCTTTATACATACATCAGACGGGCGTGCGCCCGTCTGGATTGGTTTTTTAATGAAGCCCGCTGATTATATCGGCATGAGGCAGTGACGTCAAGACGAATTCGATGTAAAATCCATTTTATGGAAATTCAGATCGCAGTTGCCAAGGTCAACAAGTATGCAGTTTCCGAAAGCGGGGATACGCTTGAAGTGATCGAACGCCCCACTGGCGGCCTTTCTGTTGTTTTGGCAGATGGGCAAACCAGCGGACGCGGCGCAAAAGCAGTGTCTATGCTTGTTACACGGAAAGTGATCGGCCTGATCGCTGAAGGTGTACGAGATGGCGCAGCAGCTCGGGCTGCTTCAGACGCGCTATTTGCAGATAAGGCGGGGAAAGTCACTTGCACGTTGAATATTGCATCCGTTGATTTACACAGCAAAACCATTGTGCTTACACGCAACAATCCGGTTCCTGTCTTCATTTGTCGCGGCGAACAGATCGACTCACATAATGAAGAAAGTATTTCTTTGGGAACATCACGAAACGTGCGACCCGTAATTACCGAAGTTGGGCTTGAAGCTGGCTTAACCATCGTCATCTTTAGCGATGGAATCAGCCATGCAGGCGAACGTCGCGGCCACCCTATGAACGTAGGCGAAACCATCCGCTCGGTGCTTGAAGACCAAGACCCCACCCCTCAGCAACTTGCAGACACATTGCTTGCACATGCGGTTCATTTGGATGACAACCGCCCTGCTGACGACATCAGCGTGGTCGTGCTCAAAGCCTCCGCCCGCAATGGAGACAATGTCCGCCGCATGAATGTCAGGCTGCCGATCAATGCTTAAACATAAAAACATAGCGGCCAAACATCGCTGGAGACATTTTCAAGCATCAATAAGAGATACCGCTATCCTGCTTGGAGAATTCAAGACTCCATTATTGTGGTTTTCTTTTGCGATCATCGGCGGGGGATTTTTATATGATTTCATCTCCAGGCTTGTCAACGAGCCAATGGATGGCCTGATAGAATCGATATACATCGTACTCATTGCCACCTTTTTACAACCTGCAAATCGCGAATTTCCGCACCACATCGCTTTGCAATTATTTCACTTTTTCATGCCCGTGGTCGGGCTGATCGTGCTCGCGCAAGGGCTGGCAGATTTCAGCGGCTTGCTTTTCAATCGCCGCGCACGCACCAAGGAATGGGAAATGGCTGTTGCTTCTACTTTAAGAAAACACATCATCCTCGTCGGGCTGGGACATCTCGGCTATCGCGTGGCTCTCAAACTGCATGAAATGGGCGAACAAATTGCCGTCATCGAATTCAATGCAGATACCGACACATTGAACGCTGCCCGCAACCTCGGCATCCCCGTCATCCACGATGATGCCACACGCCCCGCCGCACTCGAAGCAGCCAACATCAAAGATGCGCGCACCATCATCATGGCAAGCCAAAATGACGCCATGAATTTACAGATCGCGCTGAAAGCACGCAGCATCAACCCAAAGATCAGTGTTGTTCTCCGCATCTTCGATGATGATTTTGCACATGCGCTACAGGAACAGTTCGGTTTCATTGCTTTGAGCGCCACAGAAATGGCCGCCCCCGTCTTTGCCGCCGCTGCCGCAGGCGCAGATGTGACCAACCCTATTTCAGTGGAAGGCCAGTTGCTTAGCCTTGCGCGTCTCACCATCTCTGATGATGCGCCGTTTGCAAATAAAACTGTCGGCTACGTGGAAGATAATTACCATCTCAACATTGTGCTCCTGCGCCACGACCATCAATCAGAAATGCACCCAACAGATAAAAGCCCAATCCATTCCGGAGATGTGATTGCCGTATTGGGCGGGCCTGAGCAATTGCAAACCCTCCTCTTTGATAATGAAGGAAGATGACAGTAGACCGCTCATAGGAATTGTTGGCCCTTGCGGGTCGGGGAAATCCACGCTTATTGCCGGGCTTGAAAAACATGGCTATCGCTGCCGCCACATCGCACAGGAACATTCCTACGTCAAACACATGTGGCGGGTCATCACAAACCCAGATATTCTGATCTTTCTGGAATGTTCCTTTGAAAACTCCACCACACGCAGAAAATTAAACTGGCGTCCGGCAGACCATGAAGAGCAGCAAAGCAGACTCTCTCATGCTCACGCCCATGCCAACCTAATCATTGATACCAATATTTTTGATTCGGAAAATGTCCTCGCTCTGGCATTGCAGTACTTAAAGGAAACCATCCCATGAAAAAGATTTTTCTCATCTCAATCATTACGCTTCTTTTTCTACCCTCATGCCTGCTCATCCAACAATGGACAGAGTCCACGCCGGAGCCGGTACCGCCGACTCCGCTCCCTTCAGATGAACCAAATTTTGAAGGCGGTCTAACGCCTGAATACCAGAACATTGTTCAGGAAATGGGCGATGCCAGCATGTATTCCATTGAATTCGTTATTGCTGATGACCTGTATCACATTACTGGCAGTGAAGAAGTTACCTACACCAATACTGAAGATGTAAATCTGGATGAGATACAACTGCGCTTGTTTCCAAATATTCTGGGCGGCAACATGTCGGTGGAGAATGTCAAAGTAAATGGAAATGAGATAAAACCTAAGTATTCGCTCAACAACAGCCTGCTCATCCTCCCTTTGGCAGAGTCTCTTAAGCCCAAACAAACCCTCACTTTGAGCATGGGCTTCAGCGTCACCGTCCCGCAAACCGTGGAACTCAATTACGGCGTGCAAGCCTATTACGAAGATGTGCTTGCGCTTGCCCATGCCTACCCCATGATCGCAGTCTATGACGATGAAGGTTGGAATTCTGAGATACCGCCCCAGTCTGGGGATGTGACGTATGCAGATATGTCTTTCTTTGTGGTGACTGTGGATGCGCCGAAAGATGTGACGGTGGTTCTCTCTGGGCGTGAGGTAAGCCGTCAGAATAACGGGGACAGGCAACAGATTAAGGCAGAGGCGGGGCCAGTACGGGATTTCTATCTGGCGGCGAGTCCAGTTTATAAAGTCTTCACAAAGGAAGCAGGCGGCGTCACCTTGCGGTTTTATACCCGCAGCAATCTGCAAAAAGGCGCGGAGTACGCATTGGATGTAGCGGCCCGTTCCATCCAAGTGTACAGCGAGAGGTATGCCCCATATCCATATACTGAGTTGGATTTTGTCTCCACACCCACATATGCATTGGGCATCGAATACCCTGGGATGATCGCCATCACCGAATGGATCATTGACCCTGACAATGGTTATCTGGAAGCCACGGTTGCGCATGAAGTGGGGCATCAATGGTTTTATAACCTCGTCGGCAACGATCAATTGGATGAGCCGTGGCTGGACGAATCGCTGACTCAATTTGCCACCCTGCAATACTTCACCGATGAATACGGGCAGTCAGGCAACGAAGGTTTCCGCGCTGATATTGAAGGCCGGTGGGGGTATTTAAACAATGCGGCTATTCCCGTGGGGCTGCCGGTTCGCGAGTATTCAGACGCAGAGTACAGCGGCATAGTGTATGGGCGCGGCGCTCTCTTTTTTGAAGCACTACGCGATGAGATTGGCGAAGACAGTTTTGATGAATTCATCAAAACTTACACCACAGACAATGCATGGAAAATTAGCACAGCCGAGATATTAAGAGCCGAAGCGGAAACTCAGTGCAAGTGCGATCTATCCGCTTTATTTACCGAGTGGATATACCCATAAAATCATTCAATCGGAGTATAATGGCGTCCGCGCCAGCCAAGGGCTGGCATTTTCGTGGATGGAGTAGAAATATGCGTAATAAAAACACCTGGTTGGTTGTAATTGTTATTTTGGTCGCCTTTTCGCTTTGGGTAGACCTGAGTAAGAATCTATTGGTTTACAACCCTTTTAATGATCAGCCGCTGATTGAGCGTGATGTTGATATGAAATTAGGGCTTGACTTGCGCGGCGGGCTTCAAGCATTGCTTGAGGCTGATGTCCCTGCGGAAACTGCTGTTTCTGCCGAGGAATTGCTCAACGCCAAGAATATTTTGCAAAACCGCGCGAACGCTCTCGGCGTAAGCGAAGTGGTAATGCAAACCGCCGGCGACCGCCGCATTGTGGCTGAATTCCCCGGCGTGACAAACCCCGAAGAAGTTGTTTCTGCATTAAAGCAGACTGCTCTGCTGGAGTTTGTGGATATGGGCACAACCCCTGTCCCTGAAGGAACGATCATTCAGACAGATTTTGGCATCGAAAATCCTGCTGCCACTACTGAAAGCGGAGAGCCGATCTATCACACTGTAATGACCGGCGCCGGTCTCAAAACTGCATCTGTTTCCAGAAGCCAGACAGGCGAATTCGCAATCTCTTTCGTGCTCAATTCTGATACGACTGATGTTTTTGCAGAATACACTACAACTCACATTCGCCAATACCTCGCGATTGTGTTGGACAAGCAGGTTATCTCTGCGCCGATCATCCAAAACCCCATTACAGATGGTCAGGGACAGATCTCTGGTAACTTCACTCAGGAAACTGCACAGACTCTTGCCGTGCAGCTTCGCTCCGGCGCTTTGCCTATCCCGATCAAAGTTGTAGAAAGCCGCACCGTTGGCCCGACCCTTGGTGAAGAAAGTCTTCGCAAAAGTGTTATGGCAGGCCTTATTGGTTTGGCCGTGGTCGTGTTATTCATGGGTATCTATTACCGAATCCCCGGTTTGATCGCAGATTTAGCGTTGATCTGCTACGCTTTGTTCTCCCTGATGTTATTCAAAACAATTCCCGTTGTGCTCACGCTGCCCGGCATTGCAGGTTTCATCCTCAGCGTTGGTATGGCCGTGGATGCGAACGTTTTGATCTTTGAACGCCTCAAGGAAGAGTTGCGCCATGGCCGCAACCTGCAACATGCCATTGATCTTGCCTGGAGCCGCGCCTGGCCCTCCATTCGTGACTCAAACACTTCCACTCTTATCACCTGCTTGATCCTGTTCTTCTTCGGGAATACATTCGGCGCCAGCATTGTGAAGGGCTTTTCGATCACACTTGCATTGGGCGTGGGCGTGAGTTTGTTCACCGCCATTATCGTCACACGCACATTTTTACACACCGTGCTTGACCGTATCAACCTCGCTGACCACCCGCGCTGGTTTGGTCTATAGGAGCGCGCAATGAATATCATCAAGAATCGTTACGTTTACTTTTTGATCTCCCTGCTGATCATTGTCCCCGGTATTATTTTCATGGGACTCAATTGGGCCAAGTCAAAAACCGGTCCGCTGCCCCTCGGTATTGATTTCCGTGGCGGCTCGCTGCTTGAAGTTCAATTTGAAGGCACACGCCCTTCCAGCGAAGAGATTGCAGCGCTGTATGCTGAATTTTCAAGCGAATCAGAACCCATCGCAGAGCCTGTCATTCAACCGCTTGACAATGATTCATTCTCCATCCGCTCCAAAGCGATGACAGATGAAACCAAAGGCTTGCTTGTTGCTGAAATGGAAACCCGCTTCAGCTCAAAAGTAGTTGTGTTGAACTTCACTTCGGTCAGCCCGTCCATTGGCGCAGAAGTAACGCGCGCGGCAGGGTTCGCCATTCTTTTGGCTGCTGCTGCCATTCTGCTTTACATTTGGTGGGCATTCCGCGGTGTTGAACATCCCTATCGCTACGGTACCGCTGCCATCATCGCCATGCTTCACGATGTTTTCGTAGTTCTCGGAACTGAAGCCATTCTTGGGTACTTCCTCGGCTGGGAAGCAGACGCTCTCTTCCTCACCGCGTTGTTGACCGTGATCGGCTTCTCAGTGCATGACACCATCGTGGTATTTGACCGTGTGCGTGAAAACTCCACCATCCTGCGCCGCATTGATTATGAAACCATGATCAACCACTCCATCGTTCAGACCTTGGACCGCTCCATTACCACTCAGTTGACCGTGATGCTCACACTCTTTGCCCTTGTTCTGTTTGGCGGAGACAGCACGCGTCATTTTGTTCTCATTCTTCTGGTTGGTATTTTCAGCGGAACCTATTCTTCCATCTTCAACGCTGCTCCCATTCTCGTAGTTTGGGAAAATCGCGAGTGGCAAACCTGGTTCGGACGAAAAGCCGAAGCCTAACTCACCCATAAAAGGGATGCACGTCTGTGCATCCCTTTTTGATTCATATCCTATGACTGAAAATTTTTCCCTTTTCTTCCGTGCATTTCTCATTGGCATTTCCATTGCAGCTCCAGTTGGCCCGATCGGCGTGCTGTGCATTCGCCGCACTTTATCCAATGGAAAGCTAGCCGGCTTTTTATCTGGCATGGGCGCCGCCACAGCGGACATGTTCTATGGCGCAATTGCTGCATTTGGGTTGACCGTCATCACAAATCTGTTGGTAGAAAATGCCTTCTGGTTAAAACTTATTGGCGGGCTTTTTCTCGTGTATCTCGGCGTCAAAACCTTTATGGAAAAACCTGCCGAAAAAGCTGCACAAGCCAAACAAGGCGGGTATTTCAGTATGTACCTCTCCACATTTTTTCTGACAATAACCAACCCTATCACCATCCTTTCTTTTGCCGCGATCTTTGCAGGGACAATGATCGGCCAAGACATGGGTTCACCTCTTGTTATGGTTGCAGGCGTATTCACAGGCTCGGCAAGCTGGTGGCTGGCGCTCAGCTTCGGGGTTGGTTTGATGCGCGACAAATTAAGCCAGACCCACATGGCATGGATCAATCGCATCTCTGGAACGATCATTATTTTGTTCGGGATATTTGCGTTGGTAAATCTAAATTAAAAAGCAAAGCAGATGACCAGGTCGTTGACATTTGTCCCGCTTGGACCTGTTTTTATCAACTGATCTACTTGCTCGAAATAAGAATACGCATCGTTATTTAACAAATAGTCTGAGGCATACAACCCAAGCGACTCGGCCCTTTGGGCTGTTTCTCCGGTAACAAAAGCACCCGCCGCATCCGTGGGGCCATCTTCGCCATCTGTGGCAATGGACAGGAACAGCACATTCTGCAAGCCAGCCAGAGAATCTACTGCAGCAAGAGCAAGCTCCTGATTTCTGCCGCCTCTTCCAGTTCCCTTTATTTTTACCGTTGCCTCTCCCCCTGCCAGCAAACAAAATGGACGCGGCATACCTTGCAGTGAATTCTTTAATTGAGCGGCTAACTGCCCGCCCAATGTATCTGCCAGCCCTTGTAAATTTGTATCCACTATTTTGGTTTGAAACCCTAATAATTCTGCCTGAGCTTTTGCAGCTTGCAATGCAATGGAATTGCTGGCAATGACTGTATTCTGCACCTTTTCAAATAGCAGGTCATTGGGTTTCAAGGTTTCAGTCAAAGCATTAACAACAGAGGCGGGGATGCTCTTCATCAAATCATATTTTTCAATGATCGAGATCGAATCGGCTACGGTTGTTGGGTCTGGGGCGGTAGGACCGGAAGCAATGGCTTCAAGCGAGTCACCGGCCACATCTGAAAGAAGCAGGCTGATGACTTGTGCGCCGTTAGCAAGCTTTGCCAATCCGCCACCCTTCAATTGATCCAGATGGCGGCGCAGGGTGTTGATCTCATCAATGCGTGCGCCGCAAGCCAGCAATGCTGAAGTAAGTCTCTGCAAATCTTCCAATGGGATGCGAGGCGCGGTCATCAAGGCAGAGCCGCCGCCTGAAATCAGGCACACGAGCAGGTCATCCTGATCTATTTGGGACAGAAATTTTATTGCGGCATTACCCGCGTGAAGGCTGGCAATGCCCGGAACAGGATGATCTCCCTCGATAACCGTAGCAGGCTCAACGGTTATGAAAGAAGCGTGTTTCGTAATGACAAGCGTATCTGTTAATGGAACTTCATCTGCAAGGGCATTCATCATTGGGCAGGCGGCTTTTCCCAATCCAAAAGCAAATATTCTTTTCCCTGAAGGTAACGGATTTTTGTGCAGGTGTCTCTGTACAGCAGCACCGGGGTCAACAGCATTAAAGGCATGAGCAAGTACCTGAGCAACTTTATATCCACCCGGTTGCGTTTGCAGAGCGCTTGAGAGGAATCGTTCTGGTGAAAACAAAATTAGTGATCATCCTTGCGGCGGCGATGGTTTTCACTCTTGCTTTGATACATTGCATCATCTGCCAAACCAATGACTTTTTCAAGAGACATGCCAGGCACGCTGGTGGAAACACCAATTGAAGCACTTAATTCCGGCTCACGATAATATTTATTATTCACTGAGATCAGAGCATTGATTTGCTTCACGTATTCCGCAGCAGCGACTGCATCCACATCCGGGAGAATAATAGAAAATTCATCGCCGCCAATGCGTGCTGCTACAAAATCATTGCCAAAAGCAGCATTAATCACCTCTGCTGTGCGGCGGATCAATTTATCTCCGGCCTGATGTCCAAGTGTGTCATTGGCATGTTTCAAATAGTTGAGGTCAAGGAGTATGATGCTGACCGGATCAATGTGGCGATTTTCAAGCTTCAATATAGTTTCTTCAAAGAAAGCGCGATTGTATAAACCAGTCATTGCGTCATGCGTACCAAGATAGCGAAGGTAATCCTCTGCTTTTTTGCGGGAGGTTATATCTTGAATCGATACCAGTACCCAGCTAAAGTCTGCTTCATGTCCGGGCATAACTCGAAAATCCAACTGAATATCAATGGGTTCACCAGCAAGGGAATAATTGATCCCTTCGCGTTCATACATCAGTTTGCCATTCCAAAGGTCAACCAGTTCTTTCGCAAAATGGACCTTCATTTCATCTTGAAAAACAAGGTGCAAATTCTCTTTGAGATTTTCTTTTGATGCAGCCCCAAATAGTTCAAGTGTCTTTTTGTTGACATTAATAACCTTGATCAATTCCGAAAACTGACCGACAAGGTCTGGATGTTTTTCCAGATATTCTTGCAGGTCGGTCACTCCCTGAGCACGAAGTATCTCAAAATAAGCTTTGATGGCGCTGTAGTCTTCCTCCCACAGGGAAATGGGAGAAGATTCGAAAAGGTCATGAAACCGCTTTTCTGCCTTTTTGCGAGCAGTAATGTTTTCAATAGTGACCAGCACCCGATCCCAGTTTTTTTCATATTCAGGAAGGATACGCCAATGAAGAAGAATATCCAACGGATCACCAAGCAACGTGTAGTTGACGCCTTCTCCAGACCAGTTTACATCGCCGTTCCAAAGCGCCAGCAACTCTTCGCGGAAATGATGGCGCATTCCATCGCGAAACACTCGATCCAAATTCGATAACAAAGCTGATTTCGACTCTGCCTTGAATAGGGATACAGTTTTCTGGTTAACATTTAGAACCTTGATCTGCTGCATACACTCATCCACAAAATTGGGATGCTCATCAAGATAAGGCTCCAATGCGCCTACCCCCATCTGCCGCAAGTTGTCGAACAACCGTTTGATACCGCTAAAATCCTGTTCCCAAAGGGAGATTGGTGCATACTCGAACAAGGTAATCAGGTACTCCTCACCCGCAGGCTGAAACATGGCTCATCCTTTTGCAGTTTGAGATGGTATTGGAAATTCAAATTATTATACTTGGGTCAGGGTTGGAAATGCTCCGCATACATTTGCTGTGTGGACGAGTAGATATTCCAATCAATGACGATTGCATTTTCCATGGAAGAGATCTCGGAGGCTTTCTCAACAAAAATAATTTTCTTTTCCATCGGATCCACCCCAAGCGTGGACAGTGTGTAACGGTAGGCTGCTTCTCTTGCTAAATGGCCCTTGTTTTCGATGTGTTCGCCGATCCAGGGACCGCACGGCTCAGTGATGCAATCTTGATTTTGCACAGGCAAAAGGACGATGATCGTCTCATACGATGCGAGGTCTTGCCTGCGCAGTTCTATTCGGATGAAATCAAGCTGCTTCATATGGATGTTGACAATATTTCGCATCACACCAGACTGAGCGCCAAATGCGGTCATCAGCACGAGGAAGCCAAAAATGAACTTGAGGCGAGCATCCCCCAAAAAAGAAAATCTTGTTACAAGTATTTCAACTGCATAAGCACTTGTAAATATGACTATCCCAGAGAATATCAAGTGAAGGTGCGGACGGTGGTCAATGATCTCACTGGGTGAATCTGCGAGGATCAACACTGCCCCAAAGCCGGTGCAAAAAATGACAGCCAGCCACTTAAAAAACACATTCTGCTTTTTATCTTTTGCGGTATTTGTAAACTCAACCCAAAGAGAGGCGATCACCACGCCTAACCACGTCACCATGATCGCAAGCGATGCGATTTTTTCAACCAAAGTGCTCAGAGGTGCGGTATTTTGAAATGGAAATGGGAACGTCCACATTTTGAAGACGCTCCA
>CAZHOX010000059.1:0-3740 GCA_964534345.1 uncultured Anaerolinea sp. | reverse complement strand
CTGCCAGCGATCAATTCAAATGAATATCCCATTAAGGCTTGAAAGACTGTTTGGGATAAATAGAAAAGAATCACAAAAAACGCAGCCCAGCCATTCTTCATCCGCTTTTCCAGAAAGTTCAACAGCAGAACGGCGATCACTGCAATGGAAAGAAAATTTACAAAGCGGACCATTTGAATTCGTGCGGCATCATACCCGGCGAACACCAACACCAATTTTTGAAACACTGCGAACAACACACGCCCGGAACGGTAAAAGAAAGTGGACATGTAGCTCGGCAGGTTGTACCAGTCCCCTCCGCCCACGAATTCCCATTCGTCCCGCATCAAATAATCAGTGAGGAAGGTTGAGGAGTACATTAGGTAAAGCATGACGAATAAGGCAATGGCAGAAAGCCATTTAGGTTTGAGTATGGATTGACTTGGGGTTTCAATTCCCGACATATTTATGATTCATCCTATTATATATAAATAGTATTTAACCGTGATATTATAGCTAATATAAGTATAGCAGGGTTAATTCTAGAGGGACTGTGATGCCAGATCGTACGACCCCAGCTTGGGACGCTTCGCGCAGGCGGACAGCATTATCCCTAGCGGAGTGCAGGGGTTGGATCGGTATACGTATGTCTTGAACTAATCGATCCAATTGTGGATATTGAAACGCCTAAAAAAGTGGGGTTATCATTATTAAAACAACCCTGGATAGCCTACTGTTGTTATAAGCAGAATAAGTAACGAAGTAAAATGAAAAATACGAGGAGATATTCTTTCTGCTATAGACAAGGACTAATGTGAAATTCCTAACGCTCATGTGAGCAGCATAAAAAGAAATTCTGGTTATGGGATTGGCTGAGCTTGAGAAAGACCATAGTAGATGATATTTGTCACTAAAAAAGCGCGATAAATATCATTGTATACGAAATAAAATTATTGTACTCTTTACATAATTAGATAAAAAATATGTAAATTGGGGGAGGCAAAGGCATTATGATCTCCTCTAGTGAACAATGCAACAATATTATTTTCCATACTTGGGAGAGAACATGCGCGCATTCAAATCATTTTCGCAAAAAATTATCCATGCCTTGGTAGTTGTAGGCGTAATTTTAAATGTTTTTACGCCAATTAAGGCTTCGGCAAGTTCTGAAGATACAAGTATTTCATCAGATATACAATCAGAAGCAGAGAATCTAGATGGGATACAAAAAACTATCCTACTAAATTCTTCCAGTAAAAAATTGGCGCGAGGGATAAAGATGATTTCCTCATCTAATCCTCTCGAAGAAAAACCTTTCATCGATATTCAGCTAAAAGCCACTCCTGAATCCTTAGAGCCAGATGGGAAAGTGACAATTTTCTGGGCTATTGACGGAGTTTCAGTAAAAGATTTGCAGGGATCCGCCCTGGAATTCTTCCTCCCCACCGAATTCACGCCTGCGCAAACCGAAGAAGGCATTTTTGATAAAGAGAAAAATTCATTCACGATATCTGTTACCAAACTAAAGGGAAGAATGCAGATCATTGCGATTTCAAACCCTGCAATAGATGCCATAATTAGCGTGTCGCTTACAGACAAAGAGAAAAACCTAACTGCAAACTCTACTCTAATCATTCCGTTATGGAAACATTATAAGGTTCAGGGTAAAACCAGAGAAGTAATTGCTCAAGAAGGAAGTCTAAAAGTGAAGTTCCAGCAAAACACACTGGACAAATATCCAGAGGGAGTAGACCTCAAGATAGGCACTCCTGCTAACATCAAAGCACTGCAATCTTCGTTAAGTGGAAATCCCTTTGAAATAAAGGCTTGGAAAAATAAGGATGGAAGCGAATTAACTGAATTTAGCGAGGGTGTAGAATTCAAAGTTAACCTTGCCGATTATGGATTTACTAAAGAAAATAATGAAAATGTATATTTATATTGGTATAACCCTGAGACCAATGATTGGTATGGCATGCTTTCCAAGGTAGACGTCAATACAAATACCCTGATTGCGACCACAACCCATTTTTCAATTTTTGATATTAGTGCGGATAACTGGGAAGCCTCCAAAAAACCTAGCGTGGGCGCATTTCAAGTATCTAATTTTACCGGTGCTGCAGCCTACTCAATGCCAATTGAAGTACCGCCCGGGCCTGGAGGATTACAGCCAAGCTTGAGTTTAAATTACAATAGCCAAAATGTAGATCAGGCAACAAAAGATTCACAACCCGGCTGGGTAGGGGTAGGATGGTCGCTGGAAACAGGAACGATAGAAAGAAACACACATAACACCACAAATCTTCTGGATGATTCTTGGACGCTGAACGTTAATGGCATCGCCACGGAGATTATCAGTACTCCAGATGGGGGGTATTATGCAACGAACGAAAACTTTATGAAGATTTCCTACAACGGAAATGATACCTGGACAATCTGGGATAAAGCAGGAAATATTTATTATTTTGAATATTCTATTTCCATGAGATATGGAACTCATGTAGTTTATGATGGAATGGGATCATGTCCCTTGATAACTCTACCATACCGCTGGTCACTCACTCGCGTAAAAAATATTTTCGGAAAAACGATAACATATAGTTATGCACCCAAAGAAACCAAAGTTATTAAATATCTTTCTTATGCTTGCGATCTAACCTTAAGTACGACCTCCGATACTGCCTCATACCTTTCTACCATCACCTACCCAGATGGGCGTACTCGAGTACGCTTTGTTCTCGAAGCGCGTACTGACTACAATGTAGCGTTTGTTACAGATGATATTCATCACAGTTTTGAACGGCAACGTCTAAATCAAATCATTATTGAACGAGACACAAATGGAGACGGTTCCTTTGAGACAGTTATGAAAGCTTATGATCTAACCTATTCCACCTCCAGTAATAACCAAATCTGGCCAAATATAGTATTTTCTGCAGGTGGAAAAATGAGTACTCTTGTTTCAGTGCAGGAATGGGGGTCGGCATGGAGTACGGCAATGCCTCCTGTCACTTTCGCTTACGGCGATCATATGCACTTAACTAGTGCAAACAACGGACAGGGCGGTACTGTAACCTTTGCCTATGAAATTTGGCACTATGATACAAACGCACGACCCTCTTACAAGTCCCATCTTTATAGATATGATAATCCAATAATAATATCAACACCTGGTTTACAACCAAATTACAGAGGTGAGAATTATTTTCCATTAATGCCAGGTCGGGCCTATTACATGTCCTCAAACCTTACGCCACTGCCTGTAACACTATGCCTGTACGATGGCTATAATTGTCAGAATACCCCACGTAGCACTACCCCACAAGGAATTCTAGTTATGCCTGCTACGGCAAGTAATCAGGCAAAGGATCTATTGAATAATGATAATCCATATGATGCCTACCATAACCCACGTGAATGGACAACTTATCTCAGAATTGGGGATTTATGGGCGCTGACTACGATTTACCGAGTGGCAGCAAAAACTATAAGTGACGGGAATGGGAACCCATATACTTATACCTATAACTACGCAGGAACCGCTGTGAACGACCCAGCTCACTCCGCTAGTGCAGCAAATAATTCTTCATATCAAGAGCCCTATTCTGAATTTAGAGGGCATGCGACTGTAACAGAAACCGCCCCAGATGGCACGCAGACAATCACCTCATATTATCAGGACGATATATACCGAGGAATGGCATACAATACACAGGTAATAGCAGGCGGAAAAAAGCTGAGTGAAACCATATCAACGTATT
>CAZHOX010000058.1:5930-17364 GCA_964534345.1 uncultured Anaerolinea sp. | reverse complement strand
AGGCGTTCAAAATATTTGAAATTATCCAGTTTGGTATCCCAGGTGTCGTAGGGAAAACCCGTCACAAGCAGGCTTTTTTGAAGTTCGGTTGTTTCAGAGGCATGAATTTGTTTGCCGTTCAAAAATGCACCTTTGCCGCGTTCTGCGGTGAACAGCTCATCACGCAGCGGGTCATACACTGCGCCAAGCATAACCTTGCCTTTTACGGCATACGCAATGCAAACGCAAAAGACGGGGATGTGGTGGGCATAGTTCACTGTCCCATCCAATGGGTCGATGAACCAGGTGCCTTCATTCTCTCCGGCAGTCTCGCCGCTTTCTTCAGCGATGATGTGACTGTCTGGAAATTTGGATTGTATTTCGCCGATCAAAAATGCTTCAGAGGCGTGATCTGTTTCGGTAACAAGATCAATTGTCCCTTTGTAATGAACCGTGTGTTCTTTGTTGTATCCATCCCGCAGAATTTGTCCTGCTCCACGGGCGAGTCGTTCCAAGTCTGATAATGTTGGTTTCATGAATGTCCATTCCAAATGCGGCGACCGAGCGCGGAGAGTGCAAACTCCACAGCAAGGGACGCGGTTTGATTTTGCACATCAAGGATCGGGTTGACTTCCACCAGATCCATGCCGATCAATTTTCCAGTTTCAGCGATCAACTCACAGGCGAGGTGTGCTTCACGCTGCGTGAGGCCAGCGGGGACGGGCGTTCCCACGCCGGGGGCGTGCTGAGGGTCGAGCGCATCGAGGTCGAGGGAAAGCCAAATGCCATCCACATCACGGGTGACGTGTTCGATGGCTTTTTCCACCATTGCGACCATGCCGTAACGGTCAATCTGTTCCATGCCGAGAACCATCGCGCCTGCGTTTTGCAAATTGACCTTCTCTCCTGAATCAAGGTCACGCGCACCAATGATGGCGATCTTTTTCGGGTCGATGACGGGGAGCGGCTCATCCCATAATTGGACTAGGCTTGGGTCGCCCAGCCCCGCAAGGATGGCAAGTGACATGCCGTGAATATTTCCTGAGGGTGTTGTTTCAGCGGTGTTGAAGTCAGCGTGCGCGTCGATCCAAATGACGCCGATTTTTTTGTTGCGAGCAGCCCCGCGTACGGAACCAATGGAAAGGCTGTGGTCGCCGCCCAGTACAAGCGGAAAGCGTTCGCCCTGTACAGAGGTTGCCACCGCTCCCGCTACGCGCCGAGACATGGGGATGATGCAATCAATGTATTTTAATTTCGGGTTGGTAATGTTGCACATCTCGGCAATGGGCACTTCTACATTGCCAATATCTTGCACGGTGTAACCGAGGTCTTCAAGTTTGTGTTGTAGATGCGAATAGCGGATGGCGCTGGGCCCCATATCCACACCGCGACGGTCTGCACCAAGATCTATCGGAACGCCAATAATATCGATTTTCATCATTCACTCCTAAGGTTGGTTGAAAATTATTTGTTTAAGATTTTGTGATGGCTTTCTGGAGAGTAGACCGAAACGCGGTTTCGTCCGTTTGATTTGGATTGGTACAGCGCTTGGTCTGCCAGGATCAATAAGGTCTCGCCGGAACTGGCATGCATTGGGTAAGAGGCAATACCAGCTGAAAATGTACACCGAAGTTCTTTGCCTTCGTATTCAACGGTCAGATTTTCAAAATTGCTTCTAAAAAGTTCTGCCCGTTTATAAGCTGCTTCTGCTGAAACATCAGTCATTAAGATCACGAATTCCTCTCCACCATAACGGCAGACAATATCGCCCTGGCGGGTATTGTCATTAAGGAAATTTGCGAGAGATTGCAACACAATATCTCCGCATTTGTGACCATAGGTGTCGTTGAATTGTTTGAAGTGATCCACATCCAGAATCAAGATGGAGAATGGCGTGTTCTCGCGGGCAGATCGTGCCGCTTCCTGGTCTAGTGCTTCGGAAAAATAGCGGCGATTGAATGCACCGGTTAACGGGTCGTGGATGGCCTGCTCTAGAAGTTTGGCACGTAATTTCTCATTCTCATTCAGTTGGTTTTGAAGAGATATATTGACTTCTGTTAATTTGTTTTCAAGTTCCTTGCGCTGTGTGATATCGCGTGCCACAATCACGCGCCCTTCCAGAGTATTCAGGCGGTTGTAAATCGGGGTGATGACGATTTCAAGGGTGTGAGTGGGTGGGCCGGGAATTTCGATTTCTTCGCGTGAGAATTCTGTAAAGAAGAATCGATTCAACAGTTGAGGCCAGCCGCGAAAGACTTCCACTGGGTCCTGACCAGAGATTTCATTAATAGGTTTGCCCAGCCACTTTTGAGCCATTAAATTAGCATCCACCACGCGGTCGTGGGCATCTACTACAAAGACCATTTCTGGGATGTGCTCCATAACCGTATCTCGGGCGATCGGTACAAGGTCAAACAGGCTTAATCCAAAGATGCTCGCTACAAGCAAAATAGCTGTCACATTGAAGAACAAAGGGGTCAAATCCACGGGCACAGAGAAGAAAGGGATCAGACCAGGGTTTAGTTGATACACGATATTCATGAAAAAGGGGATGGTAACTGCCCCGATCAAATAAAGCATTTGCCTGCGATAGACCAGCCGCGACTGGATAAAACGCCAGATCAACATGCCCATTCCAATGAGTTCCAGTAAATAGCTTTGAGAAAGAGCCGCCCAATACATAGGCCCGCGGCTAATAAGTAACGGGCCGCCGTTTTCCATTGCAATGCGAGTGGATGGATAATAGAGATGGAACCAGCGTTCAGAGAAAATAAAAAACAAGGAAATGGCTGGAATGACCCAGAACAATAGCATGATTGGTTTGCTGGTCAGCCATTTATCCAGCTTTGTGAATTTTACGGTGAAAAAAAACCATAGCACTGGCACAGAAATAATGCCAATGTTTTCCAGCTTTAACCAAAAATGCTTGGTTTCAAGCGTGGGGGAAAGAGTGATCATGGCATAGCTAAAAGACCAGATGCCCAGCCCGACCAATGTCCATGTCATTGAATACAGGCCGGGTTTTGCCGGCCTGCGTGAAAGCAATAATGCAATGACAAATGCTGTCATTGCATTGATTATCAAAATAATTGCAAAGATGATCCACTTGATATCCATTAGGTGCTCTGGCAGGTTAAGCCGTTCGGTAATACCCTACGTCCACTGAGTAGACCTGCCCGCGTTTAATTACCTGCTTTACAAGATTTGTTCCATAACGATAACCCACCTGGCGGTAATCTGATACGGATAGGATGAGCATATCCGCCTGTTTGCCGACTTCCAGAGAACCGATCTTATCGGACCTGCGAATTGCGTGCGCTGAATTGATCGTGGCTGCCGCTATAGCCTGTGCCGGAGTCAAACCCATATAACGGCAGGCAAGCGCAATAGCAAACTGCATCGACTCGTTCCATGTAGTGCCGGGGTTGCAATCTGTAGCGAGGGCAAATAGCGCATTTGCTTCGAGCAACTTTCTTGCAGGGGTGTAATGAGGTTCTGCCAGCCCAAACGGCGTACAAGGCAAAGAGACAGCCACCGTATCTGATTTTCCCAGAGCCATGATGTCTGCATCTGAAGTGACAACCAAATGATCTGCCGATGCCGCGCCTAACTCGGCGGCAAGAGACGCGCCGCCCAGGTTGTCGAATTCATCCGCGTGGATCTTGAGCGGGAATCCCAGCGATACAGCCTTGGTCAGGATCTGACGCGACTGCTCAAGTGTAAAAGCTTTGGTCTCGCAGAATACATCTACAAAAGGCAGGGGGAGCCGCGGAGCGTGAGTCTCCCACCATTCTTTTAACACAGGCAGCATAGTGTTGGCCACTTCATCGGTGTACCCTTGCGGGTCGCCTTTGAATTCAGGTGCAATGGCATGTGCTCCCAGAAAGGTCATCACTAAGTCAAGCGGACTTTCATCGTCCAATGCCAGCAATGCTTTCAACAAACGCAGCTCGGTGGATGTTTGTAATCCATACCCTGTCTTTGCTTCTGCGGTGGTTGTGCCATGTGCAAACATTCGCAGCAAGCGCGGGCGGGTCTGTGCGATGAGAGTCTCCATACTGGCCGTGCGTGTGGCTTTCACTGTAGAGATGATCCCACCGCCTGCTGCAAGAATATCGAGATAAGCCATACCGCCCATCTTCATCTCAAATTCATTGGCGCGGTCTCCTGCCCAGATCAAGTGAGTGTGCGGGTCTACAAACCCTGGCATTAGAACGCAACGGCCAGCATCCAAAGTAGGCTCGTCTGGGTAAGCGTTTTTTAGTTCATCAGTTGTGCCCACTGCAATGATCTTTTCATCGCGAATCACAATAGCCCCATTTTCAATAATTCCCAGCGAGCCAAGCGCTTTTCCGCGTTGTGGTCCGCCTGCTAGAGTAAGGAGTTGAGAAGCAGAATGTATCAGCATAGGTTCACCATATTTTCATGATTCACTTGATGTTGTAATTTAACCACAGAAACGAACTTACTGGTATTTTTCTGTCATAACTAAAAAATGCCAGCCTTTGCCTTGAAAAGCGAATATTTCTTGTTTTTCTCCTACTTAACCTAACATTAATGTAAAATAAAAATGGCGAGAATCTTTTGCCAATTTTGATATTTAATGTAAAATAAAGTCAATCACTGGAGGTCTTCCTGTGAAATCCAAAAGAAAGGAGAATTTTCCCATGTTATTTTCACCCAAAGAAAAAGGCCAGGGTCTCGTTGAGTATGCTTTGATTCTTGTTTTGGTAGCTATCGTTGTTATTGCGGCTTTGATGGTTCTCGGCCCAGTCATCGGTAACGTCTTCAGCAAAATCAATACCAGCTTGTCCAGCGTGTAATTTCTTCACGGCCTAGAAGTATATAAAAAATATCATGAACATTTAATGTTCATGATATTTTTTATATACTTTCGTTCCTGTAAGGCTAACATAACTGTTAGGGAAATTGCTATTTGCATACTTGCGTTTTTTTATAGTCGATGTAAAATAAAGACAATCACTGGAGGCCTTCTAGTGAAATTCAAGAGAAAGGAGAAATTTCCCATGTTATTTTCACCCAAGGAAAAAGGCCAGGGTCTTGTTGAATACGCGCTGATTCTTGTTTTGGTAGCTATCGTTGTTATTGCGGCTTTGATGGTTCTCGGCCCAATCATCGGTAACGTCTTCAGCAAAATCAACACCAGCCTGTCCGCTGTATAATTTTTGCTAATCGCTAATAAAAAGTCCCACCTTAAGGTGGGACTTTTTATTTTTTATATACATAAAGCAACTGCTCGCGGTCAAATATTTCAACACCCCAATCTGGCAGATTGAATGAAACCGTCACCACACGTGCGCCGGGCTTTAATTCTTTTTTTAACTTTTCTTGAAGGCGATATCCATAGCCTGATGTGAGATAAGCAAAAACGATATCTGCATTTTCCAGGTTCGACTTGTAAAAATTCCCCGCCTCAACTCGAACCTTGGAACTGACGCTGTTTCGAAGAGCATTCATTTTGCTGATGACACACTGTACGGGGCCGGCTTCGATGCCTACTGCGTTCAACCCAAACTCCTTTGCTGCAATGACAAGTACACGCCCATGCCCGGAGCCGAGATCGTAAAGTGTTTCTCCAGGTTGTGGATTTGTCATCTCAATTGCACGGCGTATGCGTTCTTTTCGTGATGAAACAGGTGGCAGCCCATAAAACGCCGGAACCAACACCCACAGTAACGCAGCCACAATGATAAATACTGCAATGATGCTGACCAAGGTTTGCATCACATTCTCTTTTTCATGATTTGTAAAGCCCATAGCCCGGCGGCATTTAGTAAGACGGCCGTCAATGCTACAAAAAAGAAGCCGAATTGCTGATAAATAATTGCAGCCAAAAATGCACCGAGTGCACGCCCCAAAGCATGGCCTGTGACATTTATAGACAGCATTGTGGCTCTCGCAGAGGGGACAAGTTCGGTCATCAACGAAATATGGCTGACCATAACATACTCAAAAGTGATGTAAAAAAGGAACAAGCCAACCAGTGCACCGGTCTGGGTTTGACCAATGAATGGGAGTAGGATCGATGCCAGGGCATTGCCGACCAGCCCAATGGTAAGTGCGAGCGGCTTTCCCAATCGATCTGTGGTGAGGGCTACCAATCCTTCTCCGCTTAATTCAGAGATGCCGATCACTGCTGATGCTCCTGCAAGTGCAATGATCTTCAGCCCAAATGAATCTTCCAGCCAAACTCCGAAGATGATATTGACTACTTCATTTGCTGCGCTGGCCCACAGGGCAATGGATATTCCTGCGATGGCGGGAATGGATGTAAATACGGCGCGATAGCCATCACGAGAATTTGTTGTGAGCTCATGGTGAGAATCTTTACTAGGGACAATGCGCCAGACGATAAGGAAGATCAGAATGCCGAGCGCAGCGAAAATTGGGAAAGGGGAAGACCAACCAAAGCTGTTGATCAAAAAACCAACCGCGGGGACGCCGGCAATAAAAGCCATGGACCAGGCCATTTCGGTGATGGCTAATGCGGTGCCGCGCTGTTCGTATGGGATGCGGTCTCCAAAGTAGGCTTGCATGGCAGGGTCGAACATATATTTGCCGACCATTCCAAGCAGCAGGGCGGCGGCTAGAGTCCAGAGAGATGGAGATATTGCAACCAGCCCGACGCCAAGCGTGAAAACAGAAATGCCTGCCAACATTCCGAACTTTCTTCCGCGGCGGTCTGCGAGAGGTGCAAAGAGCGGACTGGTTGTGCCCAGTAATGAACGCGCTGTCATGAGCAGAGACATGGTGGAAATATCCACGCCGAGGCCGCGCGCGAAGACCGATAAAAATGGATACACCATCCTGTGGGCGGTATTCAGGATGGTGCGGAGGATCATGAAGATGATGAGTTGGAATCGAATTCGCAAGGGTATCGTCAATTATTTGGTTTGAGGGTCATGAAGAAACGGGTAAGAAAATACGCGGCCAGTAAAGCTAAAAGATTCAATCCGACAAAAAAACCGATGATGATGTAATTCCCTGAGTTGAAGATCGGGGATGGGGGTGGGTGCATGATGTTCTCAGCAGTGGAAAAGATCACTCGCAGAACAATGATGTAAATGATATTTGCCAGAGAAGTGAGCCAGGCTGTGTTGAAGATCCATAAGCCGATCTGAAGCAAAACTCCTGTGACGGCAAACATCATGGCGAGGCGGAAGCGCGGCTCGGCGAGGAAGAGACCATTCCAATTGCTTTGCATGGCGAACAAGGAGAGCGGCAAGTAGGTGACCCAGAAGATAATGCCGGTGCGGCCAAGTGCGGCAGACCAGGCGTGGAAAATGTCCTTGCGCAGGATCAGGCCGATTAGTCCAGCAAGAGCCGCAGCAAAGAAGGCAATTTCCGCAGTCAATACCCAGGCTCCGTGAAGATAGACGATCCGCACATTGGATCCCAATGACTTTTCCTCAGGGCCAAGGAGAGTCAGCAGCGCAATTGCGATGACTGTGATGAAGAAATACATGATTGGTGATTTTAGTTTTGCCATGTGGTAAATTGTACCCTCAACCTGAAAATGTTAGGACGCTGCTTGACAATCCATTTGCATGTGGATACACTAAATCTGTTCGAGGCATTGCCGCCTGTGTTTTCATCAAACGTAGTGTTGATTAAGATGAACCATTCACCGAAATAAAAATGAGGCCACCACGGATGTATGGTGGCCTCATTTGTTGAAAAAAATAATTTGAAATAAAGTGCGAAGTTGAAAACTTTGCGTGGAGAAATATATGAATGAATATTGGCCGATCGTTGTGATTGTTTTGCAGCTGATCTTTCTGGAGGGGATTTTATCCATCGATAACGCGGCGGTGATCGGTGCGCTGGTTTCGCCGCTTCCGAACGACCAGGAAGTGCCGTGGCCTGGCAGGTTTGAAAAACTTGGAAAAATTCTTCACCCATTTCTTGGGTTTCAGAGACTGGCTGCTTTGCGGGTTGGTTTGCTCGGCGCTTATATTGGGCGCGGTGCAATGTTGTTTTTTACCAGCTTTCTTATTCACAATTCGTGGATCAAGATAATTGGCGCGGCTTATTTGATCCACCTTGCTTTTGATAACCTTGAAGACATATCAGGAAGCGGAGATGAAGACGGAGCTATTGAACCGATCAAAGTGCAATCGTTTTGGGCAACTGTGTTGACTGTTGAACTTATGGATCTTGTTTTTAGTATTGATAATGTGGTTGCGGCGGTTTCCTTATCTGAGCAGATCTGGGTTGTCATGTTGGGTGTTGGAATTGGCATTTTGACCATGCGCTTTGCAGCTGGAATATTCAGTTATGCTGTGGAACGTGAGCCGATCTTGAAACAGGCTGCCTATATTCTGGTGTTGAATATTGGCGTGGAGCTAATTCTTGACCAGGTTTGGCATGTTGAAATATCAGACCTGCTGCGTTTTGGGATTTCGGTTCTCACAATTGCTCTTGCATTGGCTTATGCACATATCCCATTTCTGCAAAAGCTCCGTTTTGTATTGGTCTGGCTTGCTCAGGGGATCGGGATCATCAATGAATTTGTTGACTGGTTGTTCCTGCCGTTCAAGGCAATTTTTAGCTACATTGCCGGGCTGTTTGTCCGTTCACCCAAATTACAACAGACGAAATAATAAAAAGACCTGCTCAGCGAGCAGGTCTTTTCGTATATAGTTTAGACTCCCAGTTCCTTTTCCATCCATACCAAATGGATGGTTCCCAAATGTGGGGTGGGAATTCCGGCAATATGGTACCCATGTCTTTCAAAATACGCTGTAGCAGTAACGCGAGACATGGCGCCCAAGGTTTTGAATCCTCGCGCGCGCGCGCGCGCCTCAACCGCTTGTACCAGAGACATGCCAATGCCTTTGTGTTGATGAGCAGCTGCCACAGCCAGATGCGAAATATTCCCTACACCAGGCGCTTTTTCATACAATTTGATCACCCCAAGGATTTCGCCAGTTTGTTCATCCACAGCCATAAAGTGTTCACTGATTGGCTCATAGTCATCTTTTTCAGTTCCTTTGGGATGCCCCCACGGTTCCCGTAAAACTTTATAGCGAAGCGCGTAATACGCTTTGAACTCTTCCCGCGTTGTTGGTGTTTTTATAATGGGCATGTTCCCTCCGCGATGGATCATCAAATACTTGAAGCATTATACTTCCGAACAGAACTGTTAATTCCTTTCCTTGACAGTGAATTTAACACTGGAGTACACTATTCATAGGTTGGGGAGTAGCCACCTGCATTTTTAGCGATAGAGCAAGCAGGTCGCGTTGTCGTCATATCATTGGCAAAAAAGCCATCGGCAGCACGGACGTTCCAGACGTTTGGCGAGACCATCACGAAGGCGTGGTGGTCTCGTTTTAATTTCACAGACCATGTAGCCAAAATCCATTTACACCCAGGAGATTTGCATGACACCAGAAGAAACGATGCAGCAACAGGAATGGCACGCGCTACCAACAGTTGACGTTCTCAAAAATTTGGAAGTACATGATGAAGGCCTGACGACAGCAGAAGCAGAAAAACGGTTGGCGCATTATGGCCCCAACCAATTACGTGAAGCACCGCGACCAAGTTTTCTAGCCATCTTGTGGGCCCAATTAAACAGCTTTGTTGTCATTCTTTTGATCGTTGCTTCGGTGATTTCTGCCCTGCTTGGCGATTATGTGGAAGCCGCTGCAATCATGGCAATTGTGATCTTGAATGCAGTTCTTGGCATTGTGCAAGAGCAACGCGCCGAACAGGCTTTGGCTGCGCTCAAAAAACTTGCAGCACCCGATGCACAAGTGATTCGCAATGGCGTGCGAACTTCTGTACCATCCTACAACCTTGTACCAGGTGACATTGTCTTTTTGGAAGCAGGGAATTTTATTCCCGCCGACTTGCGCCTGCTTGAAGCGGTAAACCTGCGTGTGGAAGAAGCTTCACTGACGGGTGAATCGCTGCCGGTGCAGAAAAACGCAGTGACCGTGCTCGAAAAGAACGTTCCGCTTGGCGACCGAAAAAATACCGCCTTCATGGGAACCGTTGTCAACTATGGCCGTGGACGCGGTGTGGTGACAAGCACAGGTATGCACACCCAGCTTGGTCTCATCGCCACCATGCTGCAAAACGTGGAAACCGAAGAAACCCCATTACAGAGAAGGCTCGACCAGCTCGGTAAATCATTGAGCATTGGCTCGCTCATTTTGGTGGCCGTGGTATTCATCGTTGCGCTTTTCAACTACACCGAAATTGGTGGCTTATTCTCCGCGCCGTTGGATTACCTGAAAGAATTTGCCGCAGAGATCACCGAAGTATTCATCATTGCCATCAGCCTTGCAATCGCTGCCGTGCCTGAAGGTTTGCCCGCTGTCGTAACCATCTCCCTCGCGCTTGGTATGCGCGAAATGGTACAGCGCCATGCGCTCATCCGAAAATTGTCTTCGGTGGAGACACTTGGTTCCGCCACTACAATCTGTTCCGACAAAACCGGCACACTGACCCAGAACGAAATGACCGTTACCCGCGTGTGGGCAGACAACCAATTCGTCCATGTAACGGGAACAGGGTACGCGCCCATTGGCGAGTTTCAAGTAGATGGCAAAAAGGTGGAAGTAACCAATTACCCGGCCATTCTTTCGACTCTCTGGCTTGGCTTGTTGAATAACGATTCGACGATCGAATCAACCGGCGAAAACGAATCTTCCAAGACGTATCGCATCGTTGGCGACCCGACAGAGGGTGCTCTGCTAGTGGCAGCAGCCAAAGCTGGAGCCATTCACGTTGACATCGATGAAGCCTATCCCCGTGAGAACGAAGTCCCCTTCGACTCAGAACGCAAACGCATGATCACCATCCACGATGTGCGTGACCCGAAACCGAATGACCTCTCTCCGTTCAAAGACGAAAAGCACAAAGACTGGGATGTGATTGCCGTCAAAGGCGCGCCCGACATTGTGCTTGAGTTATGTACCAAATACCAGGGCATGGATGACCAGTCCCGCGAAATGACAAAAGAAGTAAAAGAGCACATCCTCGCCGCCAATGACGCGATGACCAAAGACGCCCTGCGTGTGCTTGGCTTTGCCTATCGTTTGGACAAGGATGTTCCCAACAACGCAGAAGACCTCAAAACTCACGAACTCGAAAAGGATCTGGTCTTTGTCGGTCTGTTAGGCATGATCGACCCGCCGCGCATTGAAGTAAAACCTGCACTAGAAAGAGCACGCCACGCAGGCATCCGCACCGTGATGATCACAGGCGATTTCCCGAATACTGCCAAAGCCATTGCTGAATCGATAGGTTTGCTGCGCCCCGGTAAGAAGGTAATGACCGGCGCCGAACTCGATAAGATTGACGATACTGAACTCAAGAACATCATCGAAGATACAGACGTATTTGCCCGTGTTTCCCCCGAACACAAAATGCGCATCGTGGACGCTTTGCAAGCCAACGATGAGATCGTCGCCATGACAGG
>CAZHOX010000058.1:4083-5830 GCA_964534345.1 uncultured Anaerolinea sp. | reverse complement strand
CCGCGTGCCAAGAACGAGCCAATCGTCAACCGTTCGATGGGCATTGGCATCATCGTGCAGACCTTTGCTCAAACAGGCGCAGTGCTCGGCGCATTCATCATGGGGTTGGCATGGCATCTCGAAGCAGGAGCAGTTATCCCCGCAGGCTCGAACGTTTTGTCATTCGTGTTGAACCATGAATGGCGCGGAGTAGACGTCCAAACCGCGGAGACGATGGCTTTCGTCACGTTGTCGCTTGCTGAATTGTTCCGCGCTTACACCGTTCGCTCAGAACGTGCATCCATTTTCAAGATCGGTATTTTCTCGAACAAGTACATGCAATACGCGGTGGGAATTTCCATTGCCCTGCTGTTGATCGTGTGCGCCGTGCCGTTCTTGCAACCCATTTTCAACACCCACTTCCTCAGCGGACGTGAATGGGGATTGGTGGTTGGGCTTGCGCTTATGCCAGCAGTTGCAGAGGAGATCACTAAATTCTTCCTGCGAAGAAAAGAAAAATAATTGCAACAAAAAACTCCCGCAAATTTGCGGGAGTTTTTTTATTTTCCTTTTTTCAGGAAGGAGTGCATTTCCTTCAAGGTTTGCTTCCAGGTAGTTTCAGCATCCAGCTTTCGTTGAATATCCTTCGCGCGCTGCTGCATGATCTCCATCACACGCTCATCTTCGCCCGCATCCAGCCAGAAGCCGTGATCGTTCGCGGCGCAGTATTCCAGCTTTAGGTCATACAGACGGTACTGGAATTCATCCAACCCATCACCGCAGTGTGGACAGGGAAAAAGCGTTTTGGATTGGAAATGTACCAATGAGCCTTTGTGGGAATCATCGTCAAAGGCTGTGTCTTCCAGTTGGTCAAGTTCAAGTGAGTCCAGCCACATGCCGCGGCAACTTGGACAAGAATCAACTTCGATCATCCCTTTGTAATATTTCTTCACCAGTTCAGAATTGCATTTGGGACAGTTCATATTTCACTCCGCGCGAGTGCTACGCACTATTCTTCAGTAGGGGCGATCTCTTGTTCCATCACATGATCTACAAGCTGTTCAATTGAATTCTCGTTTGGATGAGTATCCATCCAAAGTAGAAACTCCACATTTCCTTTGGGACCTAACAAAGTGGATTTGACCAATCCGCGCAAGCCAAAGCCTTCGGCCCTTGCGTAATTCAACACATCCAAAAGAACTTGCTTGTGAATTTCAGGGTTGCGGATGACGCCATCACCACGCGAGACATCCTTCTTTCCAGCTTCAAATTGCGGTTTGATCAAACACAGCAATTGGGTGTTTTCAGAAACCCACTTTTTTATGGTCGGGAGCAGGACTTTCAACGAAATAAACGAAGCGTCCACTGTCACAAAGTCTATCTTTTCAGGCAGCGACTCGACGAAACGTGCATTCGTTTCTTCCATCACTACAACACGGCGGTCGTTGCGTAGTTTCCAGTGCAGGATGCCCTTGCCCACGTCAATGGCGTAGACTTTTGCCGCACCGCGCTGCAACATGCAATCTGTGAAACCGCCTGTGGAGGAACCCACATCTGCGCAGATGAAACCATTTACGTCTATGACGAATGCATCCAACGCACCTTCCAGTTTTTCTCCACCACGAGAGACAAAGCGTGGGCCGGAGTCAACTTTCAGCGTGGATTTTGTGTCGGTTGCAGTAGCAGGTTTGAGCGCGACTTGATCGTTCACTCGCACTTGTCCAGCCATAATTAAGGCTTGTGCTTTGGCGCGTGAGTCAGCTAATCC
>CAZHOX010000058.1:0-3983 GCA_964534345.1 uncultured Anaerolinea sp. | reverse complement strand
CAGCATGTGACGTATGCACCGAACAGCATTTTGCCAAGCCATCGCACACAGGAACAATTGGATGACGATGTGCGTGCTTTTTATGATCATTGGAAGTCTGAATATTTGGCTGAAGCAGGAACGGACGCGAATGGAATTACGATGTTCCGTGTGGTGTTTGGAAAAGATGAACCGAATTATTCAACCACGGTTTCCGAAGGACAGGGCTATGGAATGATGATCGTGCCAATGATGGCAGGCTATGACCCTGAAGCACAGATCATCTTTGACGGGTTGTGGGCTTTCGCGCGGGCGCATCCCAGTGAAATTGACCCGCGCCTTATGGATTGGAATGTTCCCAACCCGGAAGGCAACGCCAGCGCATTTGACGGGGATGCCGATATTGCCTATGGTCTGCTTTTGGCAGATGCGCAATGGGGAAGTGACGGACGTGTGAACTACAAAGCAGAAGCAGTGAAAATGATCGGAGGGATTCTTGAATCCACCATCGGCAGTGAAAGTCATTTGCCGATGCTTGGAGACTGGGTGAATGTGGGCGAGGCACAATACAACCAGTACACGCCGCGATCCTCCGATTTTATGCTGGCGAATTTCCGCGCATTCGGCAAAGCGACGAATGACCCCGTTTGGGATGATGTCATTTTGCAAAGCCAGAACATAATGATGGGAATTCAAAATGGCTACAGCCCAGAGACAGGTCTGCTGCCCGATTTCATCGTGAACGGAGAACCAGCGCCGCCTAATTTTCTGGAAAATCCAACAGACGGCTCCTACAACTACAACGCGGGGCGCGACCCGTGGCGGGTTGGTATGGATGCGCTGTTGCATGATGACGCCGCCTCCCGCACCATCGTGCAGAAACTATCGCATTGGGTCGAAGCAAGCGCAAATGGCGACCCGAACAATATCCGTGCAGGATATGAATTGGACGGCTCGCCTTTACCCGATAGCGAATATTTCACAACCTTTTTTGTCTCTCCAATGGGTGTGGCTGCCATGAACGACCCCGCCCAACAGGAATGGTTGAACGCAATTTATGATTCTGTGTACGAAAAGCATTTGGATTATTACGAAGACTCGGTCAATTTATTGTGCATGCTGGTCATGACGGGCAATTTCTGGGCTCCCTGAAACGCATGGAAATACAGGTAAAATAGCCACTATGTTAACTGCCCTATTCAAAACCATGCGCCCGCGGCAATGGACAAAAAATGTATTTGTCTTTGCCGCCCTTGTCTTTGACAAACAATTGTTGAATGCTGATTCATTCCTGCGGACGCTTGCAGGCTTCGCACTCTTCTGCCTGATCTCTTCGAGCGTTTACATCTTCAATGATATTTCCGATGTGGAAGCAGACCGCCAGCACCCTGAAAAGAAGAACCGCCCGATCCCATCTGGCAAGCTTCCTATCAGTGTTGCATGGGTTGCCGGCATCGTACTGGTCATCACTACTTTTGCAATTTCCTTTTTTCTAGCTCCCGGTTTTGAAGCAGTTGTAATTATTTATTTCCTGCTCAACATGGCCTACACAAAATGGCTTAAACATATCCCGATCCTGGATGTGCTTGTCATTGCAGCTGGCTTCGTATTACGCGTTCATGCCGGCGTAACCTTGATCTCTGTCGAACGCTTCTCCCCCTGGCTGTATGTGGTCATGACCCTGCTCTCGCTCTTCCTCGGCTTCGGCAAACGACGCGCCGAGATCGCATTGCTTGCACAGGGAGCGGGTTCACACCGCAAAGTGTTGGAGGGCTACACCCTGCCGCTTCTCGATCAATACATCATGATCGTTTCGGGAACCACCATCGTATCCTATTCACTTTATACTTTTTCCGCGCCCAACGTTCCTGAGAACCATAGCATGATGTTAACCATCCCGTTCGTGGTGTATGCCATCTTCCGATATCTGTATCTCGTTCAAGTAAAACATGCGGGCGGCGCACCTGAAGAAATTCTGTTATCCGACCGCCCGTTCCAAATAGCAATGATCCTTTGGGGAGCAGCCGTTCTGGCAATCTTCTACCTCTCGTGAAATCTTCCGCGCCCGGCAAGATCATCCTCTTTGGTGAACACGCAGTGGTGTATAACCGCCCTGCGTTAGCTGTGCCTGTTAACCAAGTCCATGTGGATGTGGATGTTTTGGATTCATCCCGCGAAGGGATCTGGATCCACGCCCCGGTCATTGACCTGCACGCCGAACTGACCTCGCTTCCTTCCGACCATCCAATTGCCACTGTTATTCTCAAACTGATTCAACGCTTTGGCATTTCCCAACCTCCAAACCTTGAGATCAATATTTCATCCACTATTCCAGTGGCCGCGGGGCTTGGTTCTGGTGCTGCGGTTTCTGTTGCAATGGTTCGCGCCCTTTCTTCTTTTTTCTCCAATCCCCTTTCAAACGATGAGATCAATTCACTGGTCTTCGAGATCGAAAAACTCCATCACGGCACACCATCGGGAATTGATAACACAGTCATCACTTACAACAAGCCTGTGTACTTTATCAAAGGACAGCCCATTGAAATATTCAAGACAGGAAAGCCGTTCACCATCGTCATTGCAGATACCGGTATTCCCGCGCTCACAAAAGAATCCGTGGGTGATGTGCGCCGTTTATGGCTTAGGAATACAAATTACTTCGAAAATATTTTCAATGAGATCGCTCAGATCTCTTTAATCGCACGCCGCTCCATCGAGAGCGGAAAACCTGAATTACTTGGCGACCTCATGGACCACAACCATGCCTTGCTTCAGGAAATGACAGTTTCCTCCCCCGAGTTGGACACGCTCGTCTCAGCCGCGAAGGATGCTGGCGCACTCGGAGCCAAACTCAGCGGCGGCGGCAGAGGCGGCAATATGATCGCGTTGGTGGACCAGCCCAAGGCGGAGTCTGTGGCGAGTGCATTAATATCCGCAGGCGCAAAACGGACGATCATCACAGAAATTCAATAGCTTTGTCAGACAAAGTCCACTCGTAAATCGTGTTTCATGGGGGAATCGTTGGGGAGTCGGCGGATGGAATTATTCATTATGGGGGTATCATGCGCCGAGGTCAGGAGGTTTCATGAAACCAAATCCATTTTTAAAAGCGCTGTCAATTTTTCTACTTTTGGTGTTTGTTGTGGTTGGGGGAATGTACTTTTTCAGCCCCGCATCTTTGTTTGCAAAGTATTCAACATCGTATCAGGAGTTTCCAGATCCAAAGCCAATGCCAGAAGATGAGCCTGCAAACGTTGTGGAGGTTCCCGGGTTCATTGAAGCATTTGATATCAGCGCCGATGGTTCGCTGGCTGCGATTGCCACTTCAAAAAAAATAATTTTGTACGATCTTCAGACTTTGAAAGAGGTACATAGGCTGCCGCTGGATGAGCAGGTATTTCAAGTGCAGTTCTCTCCAGATGGAAGCAAACTAGCCGCCAGTGGATATGTTACGAAATATTGGGATAGAGGTTCCCAGCATATAACCGTGTGGGATATTGCCTCCTGGAAAATCAGTTATGAATATAAAAGTGACACTCAGTTATATAACTTGCCCAGTGCGCTGACGTGGTCTCCAGATAATAAGCAGATCGCTTTCTCCAAGTGGGAACATGGTTTAACAGTGATTGATGTGAATACAGGAAATACAGTTGCCACGCTGGAAGATTTGATCGTTTCGCCGCTCGATCTCTCCTGGTCTCCAGATGGATCGCGCCTGATCTCCACAGGCGATCAAGGGTACGGTTTGCGCCGCTGGCGGGTGGATACCGGTAAATGGGTGCGCTTGTTCGATACCCGCATCCAACCGGCCCAGCAGGTGCAATGGTCGCCGGATGGGAAGAAGATCGCTTCGGGGCATTACGGCGGCACAGTTTGTGTATGGGATGCGGGGAATAATCACTGTGAAGGTTTCATCCGTGCTCATTTCAACTCACTAGATGCGCTGGACTGGTCTCCAGACAGCAGGCAGATCGCTACTGCCAGCGGCGCAATTCGTATTTGGG
>CAZHOX010000057.1:0-17624 GCA_964534345.1 uncultured Anaerolinea sp. | reverse complement strand
GTCCAGCAAGTCGTTGTTGCCTGTAACGCGGGAGCAAGCGGCATTGCCGTCGGTCGCGCTGTGTGGAAGGAAGCCGTCACCATGATGGGTGATGATCGCCTCGCATTTCTGCGCACCGTCGGGCAACAGCGCATCTCACGCCTCACCTCCTTATGCCATGCACTCGCTAAACCCTACACCGATTTCTTCCAAGCCGAAGCCCCGTTCGGTTGGCACAAAACCTATTGACCTGTGACTTTTGACTTTCGACCATGAAACCATACGACCTCCTTGTCGCTGGCGAAATCAACCCCGACCTCATCCTTTCAGGCAATGTCATTCCTGAATTTGGTCAGGTTGAAAAACTGGTGGACACCGCCGCGCTTACCATCGGTTCATCCTCTGCCATCTTTGCCTGCGGCGCAGCGCGGCTGGGACTCAACGTTGCCTTCATCGGTTTGTGCGGTGATGATGTTTTCGGACGTTTCATGTTGGATGAAATGTTCAAGCGCGGTGTGGACGTGAGCCATGTCATCGTCCGCAAAGATGGGCAAACGGGACTGAGCATCATCCTCAACAATGAGATCGACCGCGCGATTCTGACTCACTCTGGCTTGATCGCTGAACTCCAAGCCTCAGCCATCGCTGACAGTTTGCTGGCGCAAGCCCGTCACTTGCATGTGGCGAGTTACTTTTTGCAAACCAAGCTCCAGCCCGATCTGCCTGCTTTATTCAAACGCGCGCAATCTCTTGGCTTAACCACATCCCTCGACACCAACTACGACCCATCCGAAAAATGGATCGGCTTCGATGAACTGCTTGCCGTCACAAACGTCTTTCTGCCAAATGAAACGGAGGCGAAGTCGCTCACAGGCGCAGAGAATGCTGAAGAAGCAGCGACCAGGCTCCAGTCCAAGGTGGAGGCGCTTGCCATTAAGTTGGGAAAAGATGGGGCGTTGGGAATCTCAAAGAGTCAGAGAGTCCAAGTTGAAAGCATCCCCATAAAAGTAGTGGACACGGTTGGCGCGGGCGATTCGTTTGACGCGGGTTTTATGGCTGGCTACTTGAATGATTGGGGATTGGAAAAGTCTTTGCGCTTGGCGTGCGTGTGCGGAGCATTATCCACACAGCAAGCAGGCGGCACGAACGGACAGCCAACACTCGAAGAGGCGCTGAAATTTTTATGATCCTTTGCGTCACTCCAAACCCTGCTATTGACCGTACGTTGTATGTGAATTCTTTGCATCTTGGTGAAGTTCATCGCGCAGAAAAAGTGTTGGCAGCAGCTGGTGGCAAGGGATTGAATGTTGCGCGGACGATCCATACGCTGGGCGGGGAGCCGTTTTGTATGGGGTTGATCGGTGGGCATACGGGTGATCTATTTTCTGATCTGGCAAAGCAGGAAGGATTATCGTCGCAGTGGACTCAAACACAGAACGAAACGCGCACGTGTGTTATCTTAGTGGAAGAAGGCAGGGATGCAACGGTGGTCAATGAGCGTGGCGTAGAAGTGAATGTAGAAACCGCTCAGTTGTTTTGCAATGACGTTTGGAGAATGTCTGCACGGACTGACCTTGTTTGTGTCAGCGGAAGCCTGCCGCCAGGGTTTTCAACGGATATTTTTCAGTCATTGCTATCAGGGTTGGTCGAGCGAAAAAAATCCGTTTGGGTGGATACGAGCGGGCAGGCGCTGAAAGCAGCATTGGATATGCAAGGTGTAAATATCAAGATCAATGAGAAGGAACTGGCAGAAGTGTTGAGTGTGGAAATTTCCAATGTGGAGCAGGTTGTAGCTGCAGGAGTTCAATTGCTTGAGCGGGGGATAGCAAACCTCGTTGTCACGCTCGGAAAAGACGGGGCAGTCTTATGTTCAGCGAACGGCGTATGGCTTGCTCAACCACCGCTGATCGAACCGATCAGTAGTGTTGGCAGTGGAGATGCATTCCTTGGTGGACTGATGGTAGCGTTAGATTCAAAAAAACTGCTTGAGACGGCGCTTTGCCACGGTGTCGCGGCGGGAGCAGCGAATGCTCTTCATTTTGGCGGTGGGCATCTATCCAGAGAGGTCTTTGATGAAATGCTGGAGAATGTAAAAATAATTTTTCTTGGGTAGGCGATGTTGTTGAAAGGGGAGTTTTCCAGTTCGCTGTTGTGCTGATTAAATCCGTTATAATCTTATTCCTATGGATGAACGAATACAGAAACTTCTTGCTCAAGCAGGTTATGGCTCTCGCCGGGCCTGTGAAACCTTTATTATTGAGGGTCGTGTAACTGTAAATGGGAAGATTGCAGTCCTTGGCCAGAAAGCAAATTTATCAGTGGATACCGTGGCTATTGATGGTAAATCACTGCCCAGACAGAACTCAATAAAATATACATATATTGCACTTTACAAGCCTAGAAATGTACTTTCGGCTAATGAAGGTCAGGATGATCGGGAAACTGTACGAGACTTAATTCCCTTGCCAGGTCATTTCTATCCAGTTGGTCGCCTCGATTTCGACTCTGAGGGCCTGATCTTGATGACCAATGATGGTGAGTTGACAAATAAATTGACCCATCCGAAATTTGGCCATGAAAAGGAATATCGAGTACTTGTGGCGCGCCGCCCAGATGAAAAGCAAATGGAGGCGTGGCGTCGCGGCGTTGTAATGGAAGATGGTGATAAAACCAGACCCGCTGAAGTAAATTTCCTTTCTGCATCTGGCAAAGGTGCGTGGATTCGTATTGTGATGGGTGAAGGAAAGAAACGCCAAATTCGTGAGGTGGGGAAACTGTTGGGGTTACCTGTCGTAAAGATCATTCGCCTGCGAATTGGTACGTTGAAGTTGGGCAGCCTCAAACCACGTCAATGGCGGTACCTCACAGGTGATGAAATTGCTGAGTTGAAAGGCGATAAAGTTCCAGTTATTGGTGAGCGGGTTCGGGCTGCACGGCCAGGATTAAAAAAGGAGAATAAACCTCCACGTGCAGGGGAGCGGCCACGTACTGGAAGACCAGAAGCAAAGGGCAATAGCGCTCGTAAGTCAGGCGAGAGAATTCAAACGAGAAAGTCTGAGTTGAAGAATGAAGGCAATCAAAAATTTGATCGGAAGCCGCGCACAAGGCGGCCCGAAAAATAAAACAAAAACCGTTGCAAAAGCAACGGTTTTTGTTTTTAGGCATTCAATTAGCTCAGCCGAATATCCCAGAATTTGTTCACATATTTTGCAAGGGCATTCTTGATATCATCCTTCTTTACACCTGCTACTTTGAAAGTGATGATTCTTGTGCTTGGGTCATCACCTGCAAATTGACCAAAGGCGATGATATTTCCACCTGCATCGGCAATAGCTTTGGTGATCTTGGCCAGTGTGCCGGGCTTGTCGTCAACTACTGCTGTGATGCGTAAAGCTTTGGAGCGTGCGCCCATTAACTCAAGGAAGATCTTGAACAGGTCGGTTTCAGTGATCATGCCAACGACTTTGCCATCGCGCATAACAGGCATGCCGCCAATTTTCAGGTCAGCCATGATGCGGGCTGCTTCTTCGATGGGGGTACCAACATCAATGCTCTTGACCTTTTTGGTCATGACCTGTTTGATGGTCACTTTGCTGATCAGATAATTCATCTCCCACACGCTTAAGCTTGTGACGGTGGAAGGAGATGCGTTCAAGAGGTCATTCTCTGTTACGATGCCGACAAGTTTGCCATTGCTGACGACAGGTGCGCGGCGGATGTGTTCTTTTTTGAACATGACTAACACGTCATGAATGGGTGTTTCGGGCGAAACAGTAATAACTGGGTGGGACATTCTTTCACCGACAAACATTTTAGCCTCCGGGGGTTGAAAAAAAACTTATTCGTGAATTTTGTTACAAACGAATTATAAGCAGAATTTTCAAAAAGAATGTCACTAAATCGGAGTGAATAAGGTCACTTTATAGGCTTATCGTTATCGTGGTGTGGTTACTTCACTGATGCAATAGAGCATCAGTGAAGTAACCACGTAAACCATTTACTTTGAAAATTCTTTGATCACACGAACCATATGTTTGGCGTGTTGTGTATATAAATCCAGGCGGATGTTCTCGTTAGGTGCGTGGGCTCTTGTGTCAGGGTGGCCAAGACCCATCGTCACAACGGGCAGGCCCAGGTCATGTACGAACGGGTAGCTGGGGCCAGATCCGCCGATCATTGGCACAATTTCCATTTTTGCATCATAAATTTCTTCTGCCGTATCCACCACGATTTTGACAAAGGGATCATCGGGGTTGGTTTGTGCCGCAGGTTCGCCGCCAAGGAATTCGATCTTCACATCGCTGAAGCCTTCTGCGTCTAAGTGGGCGCGAAGTTTTTTCAAAATGTCTTGCGGCATTTGGCCGAGCACAAGGCGGAAATCCACTTTGGCAGATGCAAAGGCAGGCTGGACAGTTTTTGAGCCGGGACCCTGATAACCGCTGGTGAGGCCGCAGATGGTGCAGGTGGGTACGAAGACCTCTTCCATTTTTAGGTCGGTGCCGCCTGTGAGTCCTTTAATGAATTCCTTTGCGCCGAAGCGTTTTTTGTACTCATCTGCCACATCTGGAAGCGCATCCATTAATTCGCGGTCGCGTGCAGTGGGAGGGATGATGTTGTCGTAAAAGCCGGGGATGCGAACGCGCTCATCCGGCCCTTTGAGGCTGGCCAGTGCCCAAGTGAGTCTCCACGCCGCGTTAGGCAGGATGCTGCCACCCAACCCTGAATGGACATCTGTCCCGAGCGCAGTGACCGACAATTCAACATAGCAAATTCCGCGTAAGCCGAGGTATTGCATGGGCTTGTCGCGATGATCCACTCCGCCGAATTCCCAAATGCAGGCGTCTGCTTTTAATTTATCAAGATTATTAGTAATGAAATCATGCAGGTGAACGCTGGCAGTTTCCTCTTCGCCTTCGATGATGAATTTAATGTTGCAAGGCAATTCGCCTTCTTCGGCGAGGATAGCGTCAATGGCATTCAACCGTGCTGTGAGGTGACTCTTATCATCGCTCACGCCGCGCCCATACATTTTTCCGCCGCGAATTTCCGGCTCAAAAGGAGGGCTTTCCCACAATTCCAATGGTTCAGGTGGCTGCACATCGTAGTGATTGTAGATGAGCAAAGTCTTATCGCTTTTGCCTTTGCGTTCCGCGAAGACAACAGGCGCACCATCTGTGGCCATGATCTCTGCTGTGAAGCCGCGTTTTTCCAGCATTTCTTTGACCATTGCCGCACATTCCTTTAATCCCAAATTCTGTGCGCTGATGCTGGGCTGGGCTACATAGCGTTTGAGCTCTTCCAGGTGTTTTTCGAGATTCTTATCAATGTGTGAATCCAGCTTGTCAAAATTGCTCATTGTTTCTCCTTGTTAATGATAGTAGGCCACGTCGAAAACGTGACCTACTTAAAAAGACTTATTTGTAGAGGCTAGCAAGCCAGTCAATTGAGTATGCGCCTGCATAGGCAAACATTGCCATCTTAATGATCTGTCCGATACAGCAAAAAAGCAGGAATCGCCAGAACTTCATTTTTGCCATGCCCGCAGCAATTCCAGCAATATCAAAGAATGGGTTTGGAATTGCCGAGAGTACCAAGATCGTCCATCCGCCATACTTTTCGATCCAAGGGCTGATCTTGTTATAGACATCTGTTCTCTCAACAATTGCCTGCCCGCTGAAACCGGCAAGGTAACCAGAAAGTTCGCCAATTGCTCCACCTGTCCCTGCTGCAAGAGCTACGCCAATGGGGTTGAAAATGCTTCCCATTGCAAAGACAACTGCTACACCCGGTGCAGGCAAAAAGACCGTTGCGTTTGCCATCAGCGCAATGAGGAAGATGCCAGGGTACCCATACGCAGCAAATTCCTCCACGCGATCACGGATGCTGTAAATATAAACCGTGATTCCGATGACTGCGGCAATTGCCAAAACGCGTAAAAGGTTCGCGCCGAGAGTGCTGGCAGGTTTTGCGGCTGGCAGGTTTTCAGGTTTCGAGGTTTCTAGGTTTGCAGGTTGTTCTTTAGCTATGGCGGCTTTTTTAGCGGGCTTTACCGCTTTTGGTTTTTGAACTTTTGAACCTTCAACCTTCTTAACTTTTGAACTTTTCGCCTTTGAACCTTTTAGCTTCTGAGCCTCTGCGCTCTTAGCTTTCTTCGATGGTGACACTGATGATCTTCACCGCTGGAGCATTCACATTGCTTGGGTCGCGTTCAGGAATGGACATCAAAACGTCTTCGCCTTCAATGACCTGACCAAAAACGCTGTGCCTGCCATTCAAATGTGGGGTAGGCCCGTGGGTGATGAAGAACTGCGAGCCATTTGTTCCCGGCCCCGCATTTGCCATGGATAAAATACCGCGCTTGTCATGTTTCAAGCTGGGGTGAAATTCATCCTGAAATTTATAGCCTGGGCCGCCGCGGCCTGTGCCAGTGGGGTCGCCGCCCTGTGCCATAAAGTTGCCGATCACGCGGTGGAAGATAATGCCATCATAAAAACCTTCGCGGGCGAGGAATACAAAACTGTTTACAGTAATTGGGGTCTTGTCTGCGAACAACTCAATGACCATTGTTCCTTTGTCTGTTTCCATGCGAGCTGTATATTTTTTGCTCGGGTCGATCTGCATTGCGGGTGGGGTACTCCATTGTTTTGCCATTAATCTCTCCTTATTTAAGTAGGGTTTCTATTCTTGCTACAACCATATCCAATGCGGCTTTGTTGTGGCCACCTTCCGGGATGATCACATCAGCATAGCGTTTGGACGGTTCCACGAATTCAAGGTGCATGGGGCGCACCGTCGCTTCATATTGCTTGATGACAGATTCTGTGGAGCGGCTGCGCTCGGAAATATCACGGCGCAAACGGCGAATAAAGCGAATGTCTGCATCTGCATCTACAAAAATTTTCACATCGAACAACTTGCGTAATTCAGGCTCCACAAAGATCAATACGCCTTCCACGATGATAACTCCACGCGGTGCCACGGTAAATGTCTGGCCGGTACGGCTGTCAGTGGCGAAATCGTAGATCGGGACTTCAGCAGGCTGAAGGTCCCGAAGTGAGGCGATGTGTTTTATCAGCAATTCAGTTTCGAGGGAATCGGGATGATCGAAATTGACATCCCTGCGCAATGAGGGTGGCAGTCCGGTTAGGTCTTTGTAATAGGAATCGTGTTGAAGATATGCAATCCGATCTGCTCCAACACGATTGAGAATTTCTTGAGCGACCGTTGTCTTGCCGGAACCTGACCCACCGGCAATGCCAATGACCAAAGGGACGTTGTGACTCATGTTTGCGATTATAGCCGATGAATACAAAAACGGCTCCAGGCGGGACCTGGAGCCTGCTTGCCAGCGAAGGGCATTTAACTACGCTTGAACATTCTTGTGATCGCGTTCCAAATTGGGCAACGGTCATAGATCCCCATGAATGCGAGGATGCCGCCGATGCCAGCCACAAGCCAATTGCTGGTTGAGACGCCGATCATCACGAAGACACCGCCAGCACCAAGACGCAACATTCGGTCAAACTGCGTGAGTGGAACTTTTACTTCCTGACCATTGGATAGGGCTTCAAACAATGCACGATACCCTGCTTCATTTTGTGCGCCTGTCACACGTCCCACTTCTTTTCCATCACGAATTGTAATGACAGTTGGGATTCCATAAACACGGAATTGCTCAAGGATTTCACGCGAGTCGTCAGCATTGACAGGCATGAATTGAACTGAGTCACCATATTCTTTTGCAAGTTTGTCGAGAATGGGTTTCGTCATCATGCATGGCCCGCACCAGGTTGCCCAAAAATCTACAATGACGGGTTTTTCGGATTCTGAAATTATTTGTTGGAATTCTGATTTGTTCATGTGTAAATTAAATAGCAGGAGCGGACGCGATTACGCCCGCTCCATTTGGTTGTCTTAATTTTTGTAGGTGCTGAACTTGAATGGAGCATACAGCGGGCAGAAAGCGACCACTGCGGTGAGCAGGAATACCGCACCAAGTACTACGAGTACGATGCCGAGTGTTCCAGCTACGGTGCCGCTAAAATACAAATAAGCAAACAGGGCGGCGAGTACTACGCGGATAATACGATCAGTGTTGGACATGTTACGTTTCATTTGAAAATCTCCTATGATTAATTGGTTGAATTGATACCCAGAGTATAGGAGATTTGCCAATACCTGTCAGTGACAATGTCACATAAGCGAACGGGATTCCAGAATCTCAAAATCTAATACTTCAACCGTCCCGCGCCCGGAGCGAATACTCCCATCGTTGACAAAATCCTCAAGCAGGCGGCTGATTACTTCACGAGAACTACCCAATTCAGACGCAATTTCCTGATGTGTGATTCGTAACGGGTTCTGTGATCTGGCCCGTTTTAACAATAAGGCGGCCACTCGTTTATCCATGCGTTGGAATGCAACTTCATCTACAATTGCCATCACAGTTGAAAGCCTTTGTGATAACAACTCAAAGACAAACTCGCGCCATAGGTCGTACCTCCGTACCCAGTCGCGAAAACTTTCGGCGGGGATCATTACGGCCTCTGCATCTTGTTCCACCGTTGCAATAGCAGGAAATGTTTTCTGGCTTAAGATTGCATTTGCCGTCAGGATGCAGGATGACCCATTTCCGAACCGATATAAAGTAATTTCACGACCCGTTTCTCCGATCTTATAAACACGTACCACACCAGAGATCAACAGAGCAATGGCTTCTACGCGGTCTCCTTCTATGAAAACATCATGTCCGGCAGGAATGCGCGCAAAGAAAGCCTTTTGTCGAAATTCATCAACGAAGGCAGGTTCTGCCATTTTGAGAATAGGCAGTGATAAAGCAGCAAGATTGAATTGAGCGGAATCGATCATTTATTTTTTATGCTAATTTGTCTTGGAAAAATAAATAGCCACAGAGAACACAGAGATTTTCTCTGTGTTCTCTGTGGCTAAACAATATAAATTTGACGGTTATTCAAAACTAAAAGCGAGGCCTACGGTTCCAGGTCCGGTATGAGTTCCAACAACCGGACTTAATTCAGAGAGGATTGTCTCAACGGTGCCAAGTTCACTCGCAGCGCGGTCAAGAAGCGCCTTTGCATCCTCAACTGCATTGGCGTGCAATGTCGCAACGCGAATGTTCGATTTTCCTTTTACTTGCTCGGCCACCAATTCCAAAACTCGATCATGCGCCTTGCTCTTGGTACGGATTCTTTCCACGCCTTCCACTTTGCCCTCTTTGAGAGCAAGAATTGGCTTCAAATTAAGAGCCGAACCAATAAACCGCTGAGCGCCGCCGATACGTCCGCCACGGTGCAGGAATTCCAAGGTGTCAACAGCAAAGAATACTCCTGTTTTTGCATGAGCTTTTTCGGTCAACTCGGCACATTCTTTCAAGCTGGCTCCGGCTTCCTTGGCACGCGCGGCTCCAAGAACTTGAAAGCCCAACGCCATGGCAGTGGATTGGCTATCAACAAGGGTTACTTTTTCTGCAGCGTTCCCAAGCATCTCTTTTCCTTGAATAGCCGATTGAGCCGTGCCGGAAAGCTTGGACGAAATGAAGATGCCTAACACCTCAAAGCCTTGATCTATCAACCCTTGAAAAGTTTCGTGCATGGTAGCAGGGGATACCTGGGATGTTGATGGCATCACTTTTGCTGTTTTCAACCGACTGTAATATTCTGAGGGTTGAATATCGATCCCATCACGAAATGTCTCTTCCCCCCAGATTAATACCTGTGGCGCAACAGTGATGTCGTATTTCTGAATGATTTCTTTTGGAATATAAGATGTACTGTCAGTAACGATCGCAAATTTAGACATAATTTCTAATCTCCTCCGAAGGTATGAATTTGGGTTGCCGCCTATTTTACCCCCAGTGGGGGATTGTGCGCTGGCAAAATAGTATTTTTCTGCTCATGGTATAATACGTCTTGCAAGTTGATTTGGAGCAATTATCTTACTTAGGAGCCTATTTTGGCCTTCAACCCTATTAACTGGCTGTTAGGCCTTTTTTCTCTAGACATCGCCATCGATCTTGGCACAGCGAACACTCTGGTTCATGTTCGCAATAAGGGCATTGTTATCAATGAACCGTCCTGGGTAACAGTCGATAAAAAATTAAGACAACCCCTGGCAATTGGCCTTGAAGCTAAGGAAATGGTTGGGCGCACACCTAGCAATGTAGTAGTGGTGCGTCCTATTCGCGATGGAGTCATTGCTGAATTTGATGTTACGCAGATCATGCTTGAATATTTTATCGGCAAAGTACATGAGCAAAGTATTGTACCTTTGCCTCGCCCTCGCGTGATCGTTGGTCTTCCCACAGGTGTAACAGAAGTTGAAAAGCGTGCCGTGTACGATGCTGTGATGGCCTCCGGCGCACGTCAGGCAATGCTGATCGAAGAACCGATCGCGGCCGCGCTGGGAGCTGGTCTGCCAGTCGGTGAGATTCGCGGCTCGATGGTGGTTGACATTGGCGGCGGCACCACTGAAGTAGCAGTCATGTCCATGAGCGGCGTAGTTGCCTCTCGTTCTCTACGTGTGGCAGGCGATGAAATGGATCAGGATATTGTTCAGTATCTTCGCAACAAATACAACATGCTGATCGGTGAAGGAATTGCAGAACAGGTTAAATGGCAGATTGGGTCTGCTTATCCATTACAGCCTGAAAAGACAATGGAAGTGCGCGGCCGAAACCTGGTCACCGGCTTGCCGGAAACAATCGAAGTCTCCTCTGTTGAAATTCGCGAGGCCCTTTCTGGCTCGGTGCAGGTCATTATTGATACTGTTCGCGATGCGTTAGATGAAATTCCCCCCGAGATCGTAGCTGACCTTATGGATATTGGCATTTGCCTTGCAGGCGGCGGCGCTTTATTGCAGGGATTGGCCGAACGCTTGACCGATGAATTAAAATTACGCGTTTGGGTTGCAGAAGATCCACTAACTTGCGTTGCCCGAGGCGCTGCAATGATATTTGAAGATTTGGACTCTTTGGGTCGTTATTTGGTTGGTCTGGAACGCGGCAGTACGCGTCACGCCATTTAGTGGAAAACTGGCAGCCTTTTTAGACTGGGCTGAGTAAAAATGAATTCTCGTTCTTTACAAACAACAATTATATTTTTAGTAGTGGGTGGAATTATTGCGCTATCACTTGGCGGTTTTTTTGGGTCTGCATCCAGACAATTTAGTTCCGTATTGATAGATGCCCAAACCTGGTTCTCTTCGCGTTTTACCGGCTTGCAGGACTTTATTACTGCGCCGCGTGATATCGTTTCATTGCGTACCCGAAACGCGGAATTGGAGACCCAAGTTTCTCAATTGCAGGCACAAGTGATCGAACTTCAGCAGCGGGTAAATGAGACAGAGATTCTTGCTGCCTTGGTGGATTTTTCCCGCTCCAATCCTGAAAGCACTTATAAAGCCGCTGCCGTAATTGGGCGTGACCCAAGTCCATTTTTGCATTACATCATTATTAATCGCGGATCAAATGATGATATTCGCCGTGGTATGCCTGTTGTAACCAACCAAGGCCTGGTCGGACGTGTAGACGCAGTCATTGCGGATGCTGCGCGTGTACAACTCATCACTGACCCTGCTTCTGCGGTGAATGTCTATTTACAAAATGCAGAAACAAATGCAGTCGCATTTGGTTCTGTTACTGGGGATGTGTCTCTGGATATGATTTCGCAAAGTGTAACCGTGGAATCCGGAGACCTTATTCTTACATCTGGTCTAGGCGGTGGTTTTCCATCCGATTTGATTATTGGTCAGGTGGTTACAGTTCGAAATTTAGAATTTGAATTGTTTCAGCAGGCAACCATCCAACCTGCAGTAGACTTTACCCGCCTCGAGATCGTACTGGTAATTACAAATTTCCGTCCAGTGGATATCACTCCACTAGAGCCTTTGCCTTCCCCATAACACTTATTGACATGCGAAATATAGTTGCGTTCCCCTTGCTTGGGCTGGCAGTTATCCTGCAGTCTTCCATGGTCAGCCAAGTACGATTGATCTCAGGCTATGCCGACTTGCCTTTGCTAATCCTAGCTGCATGGGCATTGCAGGAGCGTGTTAAGTCCTCCTGGCAGTGGGCCGTAGTGGCTTGTTTGATGATAGGATTTGTATCTAGTATGCCGTGGCCAGTTGTTGTAATTGGTTATTTCGGCGTGATCTTCATGGCGCAAATCCTGCAGAGGCGTGTGTGGCAGGCGCCTTTGTTGGCAATGTTTAGTATTATATTCATAGGTACGTTGTTTATTCACTTATTGTCGTTCCTTGTCTTGTTCGCACTTGGTACGCCTCTTCCATTTGATGATGTAGTCGGTTTGATTACCTTGCCGAGTCTTCTGTTGAATTTGCTGTTCTCGATACCGATTTATGCTTTGATGCGAGACCTGGCGCACTGGGTTTACCCTCTTGAGGAGCATGAATGAGTTCTGGTTCTGTATCTCGTCCTGTCCGTTTTGAGACTTGGCGGCTTTCAATAATTTACATTGTTGTATTCTTAGCGTTGAGTGGCTTGTTTTTTAGGCTTGTCAACTTACAAGTATTTCAAAATTCAGATTGGGCTGCCAGGGCGGTGGAAAATTACACCAAACAAGTCAGTGTCCCTGCTCCGCGTGGGATCATTTATGACCGCAATGGATATATTCTTGCCCGTAATCTTGCATCCTATAACATTGTTATTACTCCGGCTGGTTTACCTGCCGATGACTCAGATATTCAACGTGTGTACCGTGAACTTTCTGAGTTGATCGATGTTCCTGTTGGCGGGCCGGTAACAGACGAATCCCTTGAAGAAGCAAAATTATTCGCCGCCTGTGTAGAAGGACCTGGTATCGCCCAGATGGTTGCTTTGCAAGATACATTAGCTCCTTTTAGCCCAGTAAAAGTGAAGTGTAATGTTTCTGAGGAAATTGCCCGGATTGTAGAGGAAAGGTCGGTTAACTGGCCAGGTGTCGCTGTAGATGTTGAACCGATTCGGGATTATCCAACTGGGTCACTGACAGCCCATCTAATTGGTTTCCTGGGGCCAATCCCTGCTTTGTTTGAAGATGAATTCCGAGCCAAAGGTTTTATCCCCAACCGCGATAAGATCGGTTATGCAGGCGTGGAAGATTCCATGCAGGATATCCTTGCTGGTAGAAATGGCTTACGTGTGGTTCAGATCGACGTGGCTGGGCAGGAGATCCGTAACCTTGAGCCTCCCATTGCAGCGGTTCCGGGACATAACGTATATTTAACAATTGATACCCGCTTGCAGGCCGCCGCTGAAGCCACTTTGTTGGAAGAGATACGATTCTGGAATACCTATTTCAATAAGGTTAGGATTTCCAGCGGCGTGATTATTGCAATGAATCCCAAAACGGGCGAAATATTAGCGATGACATCCTATCCAACCTATGAGAACAATCGCTTCACTCGTATTATTCCGGCCTATTATTATGAGCAATTAAGTCAGGACCCGCGCAAGCCGTTGCTGAATAATGCTATTTCGGCGGAATACCCTCCAGGTTCTGTATTTAAGTTGGCAACAGCAACAGGCGCCATTAATGAGGATGTGGTTGAGTTGGGTGAGATCATTCAAGCTCCGGGACAATTGCTCCTCTGCGAGAGGTTTAACCCGAATGATGTGTGTACTGACAATAATACACGCCCATTTGTAGATCATATTTTTGATGTGCGTCCCGAAGGGTTTGGTGCCATTACCTTTTTGCAGTGTATTGCCTTTTCCAGTAACGTTTGCTTCTATAAGCTCGGCGGTGGTTATGAAGATGAGATTAACCCTGGTCTGGGAATTGAGCGTTTGCGTCAATACGCCCGTGCTCTTGGGTATGATGAACCAACAGGGATCGAATTGAAGGGTGAACAGGATGGCTTAATTCCCGACCCGCAATGGAAGCGTATAAATACTGGCGAAAACTGGTCTACTGGGGATACGTATATTGCGAGCGTAGGGCAGGGGTATGTACTGGTCACACCGTTGCAAGTATTAATGGCTGGTTCCGTAATCGCAAATAGTGGCAAGTTAATGCAGCCGACTATTATTCGCGAAGTGACAGATGGTGATGGTAATGTTATTCCAACATGGTTTAATCCCAACGACTTTACCGTAACAGAGTTTGAAACAGAAGGCAGCTACCAGATTTCGCCGTTCACTCCTAATTTGAAATGGGATCTAACCGTTACCCCAAAGATCGAAAGTTTTTCATGTGATGAACTTTATTGCAGCCTCAACGAAGATGTGTTGAAAACGGTTGACCCTTCATCCATGCAGGCGGTTCGTGAGGGAACTCGCCTGGCGGTGACTGACCCGGCCTTCGGTACCCTACATGACCTTTTTAGTGATTTCCCAATTGCCGTGGCAGGCAAAACGGGGACTGCAGAATATTGTGATGATGTGGCTCGGGCTGCTGACCGTTGTGCGTTTGGTGCATGGCCTACTCATTCATGGACAATCGCATACGCCCCGTATGATGACCCAGAGATCGTTATCCTTGCTTTTGCTTACAACGGTGGTGAAGGCGCCAGCGTTGCTGGGCCAATGGTTAAGCGCTTAATGGAATCGTATTTTGAGATAAAAGCCATTGATATTGCCCAGGGCAACCCGCCGACAGGGCCGTAAGAGCCTGGTTTTCATCAGGTATAATTCACAATAACGGTTTGCTTACGCATAAATCATGGAACAAATAACATCTCTTGTCCAAATAAAAGGAATACGCGACGGACTTCTTGCGACATTTATTGACGCGCCTTGGGAAGATCAGCGTATTGCCTTGCTTGCACAAATTGATGAGCGTCCTGCTTTTTTTCAAGGTGCCCGGCTTGCTATGGACGTTGGTTCGCAAATATTAAAAGTTAACGATTTGGTGGATTTGCGCGACCATCTTTCAGAGCGAAATGTGACCTTATGGGCAATTGTCAGCGATTCGCCAACAACTGAACAAACTTCACAATTGCTAGGTCTGGCAACCCGAATATCAAAGCCAAGACCAGAAGAACAGAAACAATACTCTGATACGATCACAGATGATACAGCCTTGTTTGTGAATAAGACTGTTCGCTCTGGAACACGCATTGAATTTCCCGGCAATATTGTGATCGTTGGAGATGTAAACCCCGGCGCAGAGATCGTTGCCGAAGGAAATGTTATTATTTGGGGACGCGTGCGTGGAATGATCCATGCCGGCTCAAAGGGTGAACGTTCGGCATTTATTTGCGCGCTTGACCTTTCAGCAACTCAATTACGAATTGCAGGCGAAGTATCTGCAACACTCAAACCACAAAAAGACCCGCGGCCTGAAATTGCCAGTATTAACAGTGAAGGCCGATTGCAAGCCGAACCCTGGCATACCGGCTAATTCATGGAGTAGGATTTTATATGACAGCTCAAGTAGTTACAGTAACATCTGGAAAAGGCGGTGTGGGGAAAACCACAGCCGTTGCAAACCTTGCCAATGCACTTGCAATGGATGGTAAGAAAGTCGTCTGCATTGATGGCGATATCGGCTTGCGTAATCTTGATGTTGTCATGGGGCTTGAGAATCGCATTGTCTATGATATTGTGGATGTGATCGAGGGACGCTGCAAATTAAAGCAGGCCATGATCCGCGATAAACATTATCCTGATATGTATCTGATTCCCGCTGCCCAGACTCGTGATAAGAATGCTGTTTCGCCGTCTGATATGATCCGCATCTGTAACGACCTGCGAGCTGATTCTGATTTCGTGATCATTGATTCCCCTGCGGGTATCGAGCGTGGTTTTAGAAATGCCATAGCGGCAGCAGATCGCGTTCTCGTAGTGACCAACCCCGAGGTAAGCGCGGTGCGAGATGCGGATCGCGTAGTGGGCATTCTGGAAGCAGAAGAAAAGGGGAGCCCGAGGCTGATCATAAATCGATTGAATCCAGCATTGGTCAGAAATAACGATATGCTCTCTGCTGAAGATGTGTTGGACTTGCTTGGCATTCAATTGATCGGCGTTGTTCCTGAGGATGAGTCAGTTATTATTGGGTCAAATCGCGGGGCTCCTGTTGTTACTGACGGGAAGAGCCGCGCTGGGCTGGCTTTCCGAAATATTGCCAAACGCTTGCAAGGGATCGACGTTCCATTTTTGGATCTCGATCAGCAAAGCGGTTTGTGGGGCGCCATCCAACGGCTTACTGGGAGGAAATAATGAACTTCTTCACACGTAAAAAAAGTGCCTCAAGTGCAAAGGAACGTCTTCAGCTTGTGTTGGTGCATGATCGCACTGACCTGACCCCGGCGCAGTTGGAATCTTTGAAAGATGATTTGATCAAGGCGATTTCAAATTATATTGAAATTGACCCAGATGCAGTGCAAATCGGATTGGAACGCGAAGGACGCGAACAGCGCCTCGTAGCAGATATTCCTCTGCGGAGTGTATCGCGCCATCGCGCAGGTTGATCTTTTTATACACTGGAGACACGGATCAACCTGATGAAATCAGTAGTTGTTTCCGTGTCTTTTTTGTTGTGAGTATTTTTTATTATGACTCGTGGACTTTCCTGGCGTACATTTGATTTTATTTTACTAGGCGCGATCGTGCTGGCGTCCTCTTTTGGCGCAGTTATGATTCGTTCTGCTGTGGCTGGAAATGAGGTTTTGCAGCCGTTGATTATGCGCCAGGTATATTTTGCCATTTTGGGAGTTGTGCTTATTTTCCTTGTTGGTTCAGTAGATTACCGCTACTGGCTGGCTTTGTATCGCCCGATTTACCTTGTGATCATGGTGTTTTTGGTTACATTAACAGGCTTTGGGCAATCTGCTTTTGGCGCGCAGCGCTGGTTTCAAGTGGGCGTTCTTTTTCTTCAACCAACTGAATTTGCCAAGATCATTGCGATTGTTGTACTGGCACGCTATTTTGAGGTTGCCCAGCACCAGCCGCGCGACCTAAAATGGGCTTTTGGCGCAATTATTTGGGCATCGGGAATTATTTTCATGATTCTTCTTCAGCCTAATTTGAGTAATGTGCTCGTCCTTTCTGTCATTCTGGCTGTCATGTTATGGGTGAATGGGGTGCAGATCAAGCATGTTCTTTCTGCTGTGGGGATCGGGGCTGTCCTTGTGATCAGTTTGGTAGTCCTTTCTGTTTTAGGAGTTCGAGTTCCTTTTTTGCAGGCATATCAGCAGGAACGCATTGTGAACTTTGTGGTGCCAGACCCAAATGACACCTACGGAAATCGTTATAACGTGCAACAGGCATTGATTGCTGTAGGCACTGGCGGCGTTTTCGGCGAAGGCTACGGACATGGTACTCAAACTCAATTGCGCTTCTTGAAGGTCCGCCACACAGATTTTATCTTTGCAGCCAGTTCCGAGGAGTTTGGAATGGTTGGCGGGGCATTGATCATTTTTACACTCGGCATCATTGTTTGGCGCTGCATTCGTGCGGCGCAAAAAGCGCGTGACGTAGCTGGCTCCATGATCGCAATGGGCGTTGCAACCCTGATCTTTTTTCAAGGCGCAGTTAATATTGGAATGAACCTGAATGTTCTTCCGGTATCCGGGCTTCCGCTTCCGTTCATTAGCTATGGCGGCAGCGGTCTGACAGCTCTAATGCTTGGCATTGGCCTGGTTGAGTCTGTTGTGATGCGTCACAAGCAAATGGAATTTTAATATTT
>CAZHOX010000056.1:0-17690 GCA_964534345.1 uncultured Anaerolinea sp. | reverse complement strand
TTGAAATTTTTCGCGGAAACTTTCGCGTTGCTGTACTCAAAGGTGGTGTAGCTCAGCCCATAACCGAAGGGGAAGAGCACAGGCATTTCTTTTGTGTCGTAGTAGCGATAACCAATGAATATGCCTTCACCGTAACGGACTTCACCCATTCCGCCGGGCCAGTTGAGGTGGGCAGGGGTATCAGAAAGTTTGAGCGGGAAGGTTTCGGCCAATTTGCCACTGGGATTGACTCTGCCGAAGAGCACATCGGCAACCGCCATACCGCCAGCCTGTCCCATCATCCACGATTCGAGAACTGCATCCACACCATCGATCCACTCGCTCATGGCAACAGGCGCGCCGTTATTCAAAACGACCACGGTATGCTTCTGAACCTTGGATACTGCCTTGATCAACGCAACTTGCTGGTCGGTCAGGTCGAGGTCGGTGCGGTCATAGCCTTCAGATTCTTTGAAGGTTGGCAGGGCAATGTAGAGAATGGCAACATCCGCTGATTGAGCAAGACCCACCGCCTGATCGATCATGCCTTGGTTGAAAGAGTTATCTTTTGGATAGCCTTCAGCATAGGTCAATTCGGCATTCTCAGCGCGAGACTGTAATTCCTTGTATGGCATTGCCACTTTGGTGGGGTTGATGTGCGAACTGCCGCCACCCTGAAAGTGAGCGTTTTCAGCCGAGCGTCCGATCACGGCGATATGCTGCTGCCCTTTCAACGGCAGAATGCCATTGTTCTTGAGTAGGACCATTCCCTCGGAAGCGATCTTGTTTGCCAGTTCGTGATGTGCATCCACATCGAACTTGCCGGTTTTGGGAGTTTCCTGAGCCTTGAAAACAATGCGTAAAATTCGTCGCACAGATTCATTGAGGATGGCTTCGTCTAAATTACCGGAGCGGACGGCATCCACAACGGCTTGAACGCGGCGGGCTTGCGGGCCGGGCATTTCAAAATCGAGGCCGCCTTTGAGCGCGGCAACACGATCACGCACGGCGCCCCAGTCGGATACGACCAATCCTTCAAAGCCCCATTCTTCTTTGAGGATCTCGGTAAGCAGGTAATGATGTTCGGAAGCAAATGTGCCATTGAGTTTGTTGTACGAGCACATCACCGTCCACGGTTGGGCTTGCTTGACAGCCTTCTCAAACGCTGTCAGGTAAATTTCGCGCAGGGTGCGCTCGTCTATTTCGGCGCTGATGCTGAAGCGTTGGAATTCCTGATTGTTGGCGGCATAATGTTTGAGCGAAGTGCCCACGCCTTTGCTTTGCACGCCGTTGATAAAGTTGGCGGCCAATTCACCAGCGAGATACGGGTCTTCGGAGAAATATTCAAAGTTGCGCCCGCCCAAAGGAGAGCGTTTCATGTTCGCGCCGGGGCCGAGAAGAATATCCACGTTGAGGGCGGTGCATTCCTCAGCCAGAGCTACGCCCATTTTGTGGATCAGGTCCACGTCCCAAGTAGAAGCGAGGCAGGATGCTGTCGGGAAGCAGGTGGCGGGCAAACTTTCCATCGCCACAGCATGAACATCAGGCACACGCCGCACGCCATGCGGGCCGTCAGACATGACAAATTCCGGCACGCCAAGGCGTTCGATGGGGGTGGTTGTCCACGAGCTGGCGCCAGTGCAAAGTGCGGCTTTTTCTTCAAGGGTCATTTGCGAAATAATGGATTGAATGTCTTTCATGATGCAGTTCCTATTTATATTTTGGTGAAATGGGTCGAAAGATTAATGTACAGAGCCGTGTGAAAAAGAGTCGTACACGGAGCGGAGTTGGAATGCTTTTCGCACTTTGTCTAACGTCCAACCGGCGGGCAACGGACAAGTGACTCGAACTGTTCTGCCAGCGGGGAGATTGAAATAGTTATCGCTAAAAATAACATCTGCGTCTGTGAGAGAAATTTCCACGAGCAGAGCAAGAGACTGTGAAGTCAGGTCAATAAGTAATTGATTACCTTCATTATGAAGGTTTGCAGTTACAGATGGGTTGCTCAACGACACATGTTTGATCGGTGCAAAGTTCGCCGTCTGGCGACATACGAACTTGTCACCCTGCCATAGCTCGGCAATGAAAACCGAAGCGCGGGCGTTCTCGTCTGAAATGCGATCGGTAAAATCAAACTCACAGATTTTTGCAGCAGCTTGCGGCGCGGCATGAACCGGTTCTTGTCCCGAAGTTAAAACGTCTCCGGCGAGATTCTCCAATGACCAGCGCAGCGTTCCATCCCAAGACTCAAGTTTTTCATTGGTCACATAAACGCTTTGTTTGGGAGGAGCATCTTCGATGGAAAGCATCAGCGGAGCAAAGAAGCGGCGAGTGGCGTAATGCAGCGCCTTCCAACGTCCGAAGTAATCGAGGCTCGACCACGAAGCGACAGGCCAGCAGTCGTTGAGCTGCCAATACAAAATTCCCGCAACGCGGTCTGGGTGACGGCGCCAATGTTCCACGCCGTAGCGAATGCCTTCTGCCTGTAAAACCATGCTCAAATACACCAGCGATTCAAAATCCTTGGGCAGGCGGAAGGTATCCAACATCTGCCCGACCATCAACGAATTTCCGCTGGCATTCTTTTGGTGCATCTCCATGATGTAGGAGGTCATGTTCCAATCGGCTTCATCCGCATAAGTGCGGATGGTCGCCATCGGCGGCAACGCCTGAAAACCGAACTCGCTCATAAAGCGCGGATATTGATCGCGATACGCGGTGAACGGCTTGCGCCCATGCCACACATCCCAATAATGGGCATCGCCCTGAAGCTGTCCGTTCGGGCTTTCAAACGGAGTATCAGAAGATGGCGAGCTGGGCCAATACGAATGGTCGGGGTCTTCCGCAAGACACCACTCAGGCAGTGTGTGATGGAAGAACTGAGCGTAGGCATTTTTCAATCCCTGCAACGCGGGGTCTTTCCAATTCCAATCCACCCAGCCCCATTCCATTTCATTGTTGCCGCACCACAACGCAAGGCTGGTGCGATGGCGCAAACGGCGCACATTCTCCACCACTTCCACTTTTAGGTTATCAAGAAATTCCTGCTCGTCCAACGGATAAATGCTGCACGCAAAAATAAATTCCTGCCAGACCAAAATTCCATAGCGGTCGCAGAGATCGTAAAAACGCTCTTCCTCATAAAGTCCGCCGCCCCACACACGCAGCATATTCTGGTGCGACTCCACTGCCGAGCGAATGAGCCCCTCAAGATATTCATCTGAAATTCGAGTAGGGAAAGAATCCGCAGGAATCCAATTGGAACCTTTGGACATGATCGCGACATTGTTGACGACAAAAACGAAAGAACGTCCCCACTGATCTTTCTCTTGACGCAACTCAATTGTGCGCAAACCAATTTGATAATTCCGTTTATCCAATTGTTGGATGTCTTGACCGACGAGGGATATTTCCACCTGATAGAGTGGCTGCGCTCCGTAGCCATTCGGCCACCAAAGCTGCGCCTCATTTATCTCAATCTGTAACTTGCTTGCGCTGCCCTGGGCAATTGCCACGCTGGTTTCAAAAACCTTGCCGTCTGGCGCAACAATGCGCATGGCCGCAGAACGAGGCGCATCATCCCAACTTTGGACAGAGACCAGTGCTTCGACAGTCACCTGTCCATTCACATGCTCCTGCCGCAGATGAACATCTGCAAAGCGCGCCGCACTGTAGCCTTCCAAACGAATATCCTTCCAAATACCAATTGGAGGGAGCTGCGGACCCCAGTCCCAGCCAAACTGGCAGGGAGCTTTGCGCAAATGCGGCCCGCCGCTGATAGCCTGAACGACACCCGGCATGTTGCGAATAGCCTGCTTTTCGGCTGTGTACTTCACCGGCGAAGCAAAAGAGATGGTCAAGTCGTTGGCACCTTTTGCATTTAATAAGGACTTCACATCCCACTGATACTGTCGGAACATGTTGTCGGTGCGGCCAAGTTCATGGCCGTTGAGGGCTACCGTTGCCAACGTATCCAATCCATCACAGACCAGAAAAACTTTTTCTTCAGAGAGCAATTCATCTGTGCAAGTAAAGCTGGTGTTGTACACCCAATCCGATTCAGCGACCCACTGAACGCGCTTTTCATTATCGGCTACAAAGGGATCGGGAATGCGCCCGCTATCCAAAAGGTCTGTGTGAACGCCGCCGGGCACATGGGCCGGCAGCCATTCTTTCGTCCCGGCCTGCTGAAATTGCCACTTGCCAGTCAGAGATTGAGTTTGCATGATTTTGTTTTCCTGGGTTTGGGGTAAACGATGATTGTCGATCAGGTAGTTTTTACAGTGAAAGGTGTAGTCATGACACACCCCCAGATCAGATCAAGGGGTGTGTCATTTTCCGTATTCAGCGTATGAAGCTATTTATTTGAATCAAAGTTCAAGAGCTGCGTCTTAAACCGTTGAAAGATCCCATTCCTCATAGATCTTTGGCACGTCATTGATCAGGCGCTTGGTGTATGGCATTTTCGGATTCAAGATCACTTCATCGGGGGTTCCATGCTCTACAAGTTTCCCATGCTCCATAATGTACACGTTGTCTGAAACATAATATGCCAGACCGATATCATGGGTGATGAAGATGATGGTCATGCCGATCTCGTTGCGCAACTGCATCAACTCATCCAAAATGGTCGCGCGTGAACATGCATCGATCATTGAGGTTGGTTCATCAGCCAGCAGGATCTTCGGCTTTAGCAGGAAAATGCGGGCGATCATCAAACGCTGCATCTGCCCACCGGAAAGTTCAAAGGGATATTTATTGGTCAACTCATCAAACTTCAAATTGACGAAGCTGCATGCTTCCCTCATCAATTCCACTTTTTTGGCATGTGGGAGATTTCGACCCTCGCGCATGTGAATACAGTCCATGAGCACGGTATCGATCTTGTTGAAGATATTGTACGAAGAGAACGGATCCTGAAAGATCGCTTGAATGTTCTTCCAGTATTCCTGTTTCTTCCGCTGGCTGCTAATGTCGCGTTTTTGCCCCTGGAAGTAGATGTCACCTTCTGTAGAGCTGGTGAGGCCCAAAAGCATTTTCGCCAATGTGGTCTTTCCACTGCCCGATTCCCCCACGATCGAAACAACTTCGCCTTCATAAAGGTCAATATTCACGTTATCAACAGCGACTGTTTTCTGGCGGCCAAGCCCGAACACCTTGGTCAGGCCTATTGTATTCAAACATATCTTCTTTTCATTTGGCATGTTCGTGATCCTCCCGGGCATAAGCTTCCCTTAATTCTGTTTCCGACAGGACACAGCGATAGGTGCGTCCTCCACTCACCTCTTGTAGAGGGATGGAATGCATGGAACATTCTGGGCGAACAAATTTACAACGTTCAGCAAAACGACAACCCGCAGGTGGATTTTTCAAGTTCGGAGGCACCCCGGGAATGGCTGTCAATTTCACATCCCGTAACCCCTTTTCCGGCACAATGATCGAACCCATCAGACCTTTGGAATATGGATGGAGAGGGTCGAATACAGCCTCATGTGAAGTGGCTTTCTCCACGATCTGTCCGGCATACATCACCATAATGTCATCCGTTACGTTGTAAAGAAGCGGAAGTTCATGGGTGATGAAGATCATCGAACTGATATAACCGATCTCCATCAACTGGCGCAGCATTTTAATCACCATCTTCTGTGAAGTCACATCCAGCGCAGATGATGGTTCGTCCGCGATCAATACTTTTGGCAGCAGCAACACAGATACCGCGATCACCGTGCGCTGCTTCATACCGCCTGAAAGTTCAACGGGATATTTTTGCAGCACTTCTTCAGGAAGCCCCAGTGTTTCAAACAACTTCCTGGCGCGATCGTAGATATCCTTCTTGGTGATATACAGATCATGCGCCTGAACGACATCTTCAATAAAATGGATGATCTTTCGGGTGGGGTTGAGCGCGTTCATGGCAGCCTGTGGAATGTAGGCGATCTCATTTCCCAGGATCGATTTACGAACATCATCTGGATTCATTCCAGAAATATTATTTCCATTAATGATGATGTCGCCGCTCGTGTAGTACAACGGAGGGAAATAATATCCCATCAAACTAAGCGCCAGTGTCGATTTTCCGCAGCCAGATTCTCCGGCAATCCCCAACGATCTTCCCTCTTCAACCTTTAACGAAACATGATCAACCGCATAAACATCTTCGTGAAAGCGGGTGATATATTTTGTGGTTAGTTCATTAACCTCTAACATTGCTTTAGACATCGTAATCTCCTAGTCTCTTAATGCCGGGTTGAACACTTGGTCGAGACCGGTATTCATTAAATTCATCGAGAAAGTGATCAGAGCAATGGTGATAAGTACTGGGAGGTATGCCCACCAACGTCCCAAAATATGTGCTTGATAGATCATCGCCCAATTCATCATCAGGCCAAGGGTTGGCACTTCTGTTGTTTTGGGTCCCAGCCCAAGGATGGATAAACCAGCCTCAGCAAGAATACCCGAGGAAATTTGCAGGATCAGTGCCATTACAACATAAGAAGCAATGTAAGGCAGAATGTCGGTAATGATAATGTGGACGATCGAATGCCCTGACAGTTTCGACAGATTGACATGGTCGCGATTACGAAGGGATACCACCTGCGCCCTTACCGCTTTGGCAGTCCATACCCATGATGTAAACCCGATCACTACAGCAACTGTAATAGGGCCGCGTTGTTCCTGCCCAATACTAAAGGAGATCAGGATCAACAACACAAAACTAGGAATCACGATAAAAAGGTTGGTAATGAACATGATGATGTCATCCACCATGCCACCAATATACCCACCCAACAGACCGAGAGTCAAACCGATCAACGTTGCTATAATCCCTGCCACAAAGCCGATCTGCAAGGAAGTTGCTGTTGCAGAAACCAGCTCTGTTAACATGTCTCTGCCAAAGTTATCGGTCCCAAGCAGTAATATCCGTGTATTTGTGATCTGATTGACATTCACATAATCAGACTGAGCAACAGCATCCACTTCTTCGAGTACCCCTGTTTCCAGGTTTTTCTTCGCAATGATTTCGCCCTCTGTTGACAAAAGACCATCCAATGATGCATCCAGTCTCTGGAAGTATCGTTGTCTGGCAAATGTCATACCTGCAATCCTCTTCTGTGGGTCATAATTATTCACCCATTGCTCAAGGAGTTGTTCGGTATTAGTGGTGTCAATATCAGCTTCAGGAATCCCCACTGCCACCAACCATTCCTTGATGTCAAGGCGCTCCTGGTCACCAAGTTTGCCGGCAATTCGCTTTGAGGCTGCATCATCTAGATTCAAAGTGTAAGGGGTCGCATCAATACTGTCATACACGCTTACATAAATTCCTGGCGGAAAAAAGGTGCCTTGACCAATGATCGCTAATGGAGCATCCGTAACAATCAGAGGGTAAATAATTACAGTTAGTAAGATTGTTACAAAAATGGAGAACCCAAAAACGAATTTGCCAGATTGAAAAATTTGTTGAAATGTATGTTTCATAGCAGCATCTCTTTCTAATCTGACTGCGCCGCTTTAATGCGCGGGTCGATAAAGCCATATAAAATTTCAATGAGAAAATTCGCGATCAGCACCATTGCAGTAATGATCAATGTAGTAGCTGAGATCAGCGGATAATCCTGTCCCATAACGCCGTTCAATAGCGTGGTACCAAGCCCAGGGTAGCTAAAAATGATCTCAGCTACCAGCGCACCGCCAACCATGGTACCAATTGATAAAGCCAAACCAGTAACTTGTGGAAGCATGGCATTTCGAAATACATAGCCAATGATCTTGCGATCTTTAATACCCATAAAACGGCTGTATTTCACGTAATCTGCATTGAGTTCATAAATAGCCATGGAGCGCATACCGATCGCCTGACCGCCAATCGTAATTAATACAATAGACCAGAACGGCAATTGGTAATGGGTAATCACAGAAGACATGAATTTCCAGCTCAAATTGGGAATCAGGTCAAACCCATATCCGCCCGAAGTTGGAAACCACTTCAAATTGACCGCAAAAATAACCAGCAAAATGACTGCCATGCCAAATGCCGGGAGATTGCTAATAAAAATACTGATGGGCATAAGTAACTTATCAAAACCACCCTTCAGATAAGCAGCCAGTGCGCCAAGCGAATTTCCGATGATCCACCCAACAATGATCGCCGGAAACTGTAAAGCGATCGTCCACCAAATGGAGGCCTTGATAACTTCCGATACCGGTCTGGGGTATTGGCTAAAAGAGAACCCAAAATCACCCCGCGCAACATTTTTCATGTAGATGAAAAATTGTTCAATCATAGGCTTGTTGGTGCCAAACAGCTCTGTGTATTGCTCGTAAATCGCCTGAACCCCTGCCGAATTGCTCATACCCTGAGCAAGCCGGGATACAATGGCCGCCACAGGATCTCCTGGCATCAGGCGCGGAAGAATAAAATTCAATATAAATGCTGCAACCAATGTGACCACGAACCAAAGCATTTTGTTGAGGAAATACTTTCGGTATCCTTTCAAGGCTACACCTCCTCGCAAATAAAATGGACAGCCATGTTCTGCCCCCTCAGAACATGGCTGTCTTTATAAACTACATGTTACGGGTTGACCAAAGTCAGGTTGTAAAGACCCGCAATACCCCAACCGTCTGTCATATCAAGCGGCGGAACAGGAGGATTGGTACCATCGCCATCATACGGGAAGCCAGTCCAAACGCTTTCGTTCACAGCGTGGAAGGATTGAGGGCGGTACATAAGGGTGAAGGAAGGAACTTCAGTCAGATACAGCTTGACCAATTCTGTGTAGGTTGCATTCAACTTGGCAGGATCAGTTTCGCTGGGGATGGAATTGATCAAAGCATCAGCTTCTGGGTTTGAATACTGACCCCAGTTACCATTCCAGTTGCTGGGCATACCAATGAACTCGGAGCTGAGCAATTTGCGGATGCGGCCCCAAGGCTGTGTAGGACCAGCGCCATCGCTCCACATCATGAAGATGTCGTAGCCTTCCGGCAATGGAGCATCTGATTTGGTTACAACGGTCTGATAAACAGACCATTCAGGGTAATTGGTGGTGATTTCAATGCCGATTTCTTTACCAGCAGCAGCCACAACTTCGATCGCAGCCTGCCAGTCGGACCAGCCGTTCGGGCAGGTCGCAACATAGCTGAGTTTCTCGCCATTGAACTCGCGCCAGCCGTCGCCATCGGTATCGACAACACCAGCTTCATCAAGAAGCGCCTTGGCGCCTTCGTAATCCTTGCCAGCCCATTGCAGGTCTGCAACAGCGGCCTTGTCATACATGGCCTGTTCACCAGCGGTCGGGTTCATGAGAGAGCGCGGAACCTGATTGAAGGTAGCAGATTGATTGGTCATCGCGTTGGAGATGATGGTGTCATAATCAACAGCCATAGCAATCGCCTTGCGGACTGCAACCTGATCCAAGCCATTGGAGTTCAAGTTATAGAAAGCGGTTGGGAGGCTGGCGCCGATGCCATAAGGAGCCTCGGGCAGGTATGTGGAAATGGGCAGGTTTTCGTTCAGCCACAGTTCCTGGATGTTGGAGTTGAACTGCTGGCTAACATCTACTTCACCGGCTTTCAAAGCGGTGAAACCAGCAGCATTGTCTTTGAAGATCGTGTGAGCAAGGTACTTCGGAGCAGGCAGTTTACCAAACATGCTGGCATCCTGACCCCAGTAGTTGTCATTGCGAACAAAGACGACCTTTGTGTCATCAGCGAAGTATTTGGAATAGGGGCCGGAGAAAGCAACATCTTCAGCGGTGTCAGCCAACAATGCGGTAGCATCACCAGCAACGCGCTCTTCCAATGTCTCAGTCCAAGCCTTCTGGATGACATAGTTTGTGCTCAAATAAGCGGAGACGAGCAGAGGATTGACTGCCGCGCCTTCTTCATTCAATTTAGCCTTGACCACAACGGTCTGGGCATCCACTGCTTCAATGTTTTCGATGTAATCAATGTTCGCAGCGCCAGTGGGGGTGCTGTACTTAACATGGGTTGCCCAGGTATAAGCAACATCATCCGCAGTTACCGGAGTGCCATCATTCCACTTTGCAGCAGCTTTGATCTTGAAGGTGATCTCAGTGCGGGCATCGTTCCATACATAATCGCCATCAGCGAGCAGAGGATACTGCTTGCCATCAAGCATGTTATATACATACGGAGTTTCAAACATGGTTACGCGGGCGCTGTCTTGTTGGGCAATACCCAAACCATTATTGTTGCTGTTGGAATATGGATTCCAACCAACGACTGGACCCCATTGTTGACCATTGAAATACAGGGTTTCATTGCGGGGCAGAGAATTCGGGTCAGCAGCAGCTGCTTCAGTGGCAGCAGGGGCTTCGGTTGCAGCCGGAGCTTCAGTGGCAGCAGGGGCCTCGGTTGCAGCAGGCGCTTCAGTAGCAGGGGTAGCGCACGCCGCAAGCAACATGCTCAGTGCCACTAAAACTGATAGAACGAAAGAAACACGTTTCATCTTCTTCTTACTCCTTTTTTGGTATGGTATATTTCGGAGTTGGAATTCTGCGTACCTGTCACGGAGTGCAGGCTTCCACTCAACGGCGTCCGGTATCATATGATATCGGGCGTCCGCTTTTTATGACGCTTGAAAGATCGTTCCTTACAATTTATATATTTACCTTGCGCCTCCTTGTATAAAATATCTTGTATTTTTGAAAAGGCACTCAATGGTTCGTGACTTTTCCTACTCTCCCGTGCAGCCCAAATTCTTTGGGAGAACGAGTTAGTATCACCAAAAGTGTGGATTTGTTTTTGGAATACAAATCCCTAATCAGTTTCCGGTAACGTTACCGGAAACGCACTAAAAAAATCCAGATCTACCCGCTTTGCAACTGAATAGTCTGGATTAATTTCTGACACGAATTTCGTACAACGAGCTTTGTCGGCATCTTGTGAATCTCAATCTCAAGTGATTCGCCGTTGATTAATTTTATAAGCATCTGAACCGCTAAGTAACCCATTTCAGAGAGAAACTGATCAACCGTTGTAAGGCCCAGGTGTTTGGCCTCCGAAATATTGTCAAAACCCACAACAGACAAATTTGCAGGTATCTGCAACCCAAGTTCCTCAGCCACCTGATACACCGCAAGGGCTGATTGATCATTGGCAGCAAATATCGCTGTTGGCGGGTTATCCAATGTAAGTAGTTGGCGGGCGCACTTATAAGCAGTTTTTTGGGTAAAGTCACCGGGGGCAATAAGTTCTTCCTCCAACTCAATACCAGCATTTGCCAATGCATCTTGGTAGCCTTTTAAACGGCGTTCTGCTGTGCCAGCATCCGGACGCCCACTAATAAAACCAATTCGGCGATGTCCCAAACTAATAAGATATTCCATCACATCCAAAGATCCATGATAGTTCATTCCTTGAACAGCTGGATAATTTGGATTGATGATATGTGGGTCTACTGCAACAATGGGCGCATTAGCAATAAATTCTGCCGACCCTGAAGCTACAATAATAACTCCATCAGTAATTGAGTTACTTAAGAGGGAAACATAATTTTGTTCATGTAATGTTGCGCCATTTTTCTGAGAATCCCCCGTTGTATAAGCCAATAAATCGAAAGACGATTCAGCAATTGCCTTATTAACTCCCCTCATAATCTCAAAAGAATATAACCCAAAATCTGGAACCACAAGTCCGATCATATTCTTTTTACGCGAACGCATACTGCGCGCCGCCAAATTTGACGTATACCCCAAATTATCGATCACCGCACGAACACGATCCTGAGTGTCGCTCGACACATCATCCTTTTCGTTCAGAACACGGGAAACCGTAGATACCGAAACACCGGCGGCTTTGGCAACATTTTGAATTGTTACTGCGCGTTTTTTAGACATTTCAAACCAACCAGGGGGAAATGACTTGTTTTTCCGGCATCATTACCGGCATCGTTCTCGGTATTCGCATTATTGCACACTATTAACGCAATGTCAACAAGTTTTAATGGCAAAATGATTTCTCTAATCTTTTTAGGTGACAATCATCCTTTGCCTCTTTTTGTGCGATTTTTTGAAGTTTTAGCTATCAGTAACCTGACTGACGCTTCTCACCTAACTTCCGGCCTGCCCCTATTTTCAAAAGAAATTTCCCGCACCTGATAAAAACTCATCAACCTGGTTGAAAACAAACTTCGGGGCCAAACAAGACAAAGTTTGTATGTTTATCTGGATTAAGACAGCATACCTCCCTATACTCAAGCCACGCTAAAAAACAATTTACAGGAGAATAAAATGCTGCAAACAGAACCCGCTATCAACCACCAGATTATCCGAGACACATTTAATACCGATAGAAAACAGATGACCCTCATGGTCGCAAGAAAGATGCGCGTCCCCGAAGTCGAAGTGATCCGCTCCCTCGAAGGAGATATTGCCCATGAGCTAGATTCATCCCGCTGGGAAGAGATCATCCGCGCATTTGAAGACCTCGGCAATGTGCATGTGATCGTCTCCAATGGGGCGACCACGCTCGAAGCCTTCGGCCAATTCGGGAAATTCAGCAGCACAGACGGCTTCTTCAACGTGCAAACCAAATCGCTCGACATGCACATCCGCAGTTGGGAGCTGGCCTCCGTATTCGCATTCCGCAAGCCTAGCCACACAGACGGGCGCGAAGCCCTTAGCTTTCAATTTTACGACCAGCGCGGCGAAAGCGCATTCAAAGTATTCCTCACCTTTGGCGGAAACGACCCATCCCCTGAACTCATCCAAAAATACAACCAGCTTGTGGAAAAGTTCAAAAAAGCCTGAAAAAATCGCTCATAGAATTCTAGTAAAATTCTACATAAATCTACATTGACCCGTACGCCCTAAAAAGTAAAATTTCACTAATTGAAGCGTGGGCGTGCAAAACGCCCTCGCATCATTTAATAGATTCACCAAAGGTGATTATGTACCTCAAACGCTTCCAGCTTGGCCTTATTCACGTCGCAGTCGCGATGACCCTCGTCCCCATCAACAGCGCACTCAACCGCGTCATGATCTTCGACCTCGGCATCTCCAAGACCCTCGTCTCGGTTCTCGCCGTCCTTCCATATTTGATCTCCCCCATTCAAGTTGCCATTGGCTCATTTTCAGACCGCCACCCCATCCTCGGTTTTCGCCGCACCCCATACATTCTCACGGGGCTTATCCTGTGCGTGGTTGGGCTGGTTGTCTCTCCGCAGGTTGCCTACCTCATTCACGAAAACTTCACCCTCGGCATCGTTGCAGGCTTACTCTCTTTTGGCGCATGGGGCATGGGCTACAACCTCTCCGCCGTCAGCTACCTTTCCCTCGCCTCCGAACTTTCCGGTGAAAAGGAACGCGGCAAAACCGTAGCCACCATGTTCTTTATGATGGTCATCGGTTTAATTGCGACAGGGATCAGCCTCAGCCGCATGTTGACAGTTTACACACCCGAGACTCTATCCGTTGCCTTCAACATAGTCGGCGCCTCAGCCCTAACTTTGGGCCTGCTCGGCCTCATCAAGCTGGAGCCACGCTTTGAGCACTCGGCCTCAACTTCATCATCCGAAACCTATACCGTCAAACAGATGACCACCGCCATCACATCCAACCCTGTGGCAAAGCTCTTCTTCATTTATTTGCTTTTATTGCTCGCCGCCATCCTCGGGCAAGATGTGCTGCTGGAACCCTTCGGCGCCCAAGCCTTCGGGATGACCGTTGAACAGACATCCCGCATCGTATCTATCACCGGCACTTTCACCTTGATCGCATTCATTATCGCGGCTTCATTGGAAAAACGCGTGAAAAAGAAGTCTGTTGCCCAATCTGGCAATATTGGCGCGCTTGTTGGGTTTCTACTCATCATCTTAAGCGGATTCACGCACAGCTTGAACATCTTTTACATCGGCATCATGCTGCTAGGCTTTGGCACAGGCATTTCTACAATTGCCAATCTGTCTTTGATGTTTGACCTGACCGTGGCCGGAAAAGTTGGCTTGTATATCGGTGCGTGGGGCTTCTCGAACGGTATGTCCCGCCTCATGGGTTTGCTCCTCGCTGGCATAGTAGCAGATGCTGCCACCCAGATCACAGGCCAAGCCATGAGCGGCTATATCATAGTATTCGGCATCGAAGCGTTGATGCTCTTCATCGCTGCCATTATGCTGACCCGAATTGACGTTCAGGCGTTCAAAGATAAAGTTGCCGATCCATCCTTCATAGATAAAGTGGCGTTAGCATCAGAATAATATGACAGACGAATGGCTCTCCCTCAGTGATGCAGCGGAAGTGTTGGGAGTACACCCCAGCACCGTCCGGCTTTGGTCTGATAAGGGCGTGCTGCCTGTGCATAAGACACAGGGAGGGCATCGCCGCTATAAGCGCAGTGAAATCTCCCTTTGGGCAGAATCAAGCCAAAAGTCCAGAGAGATCGAGCCGGAACTCATGATGCAGGAGATCATCCGAAATGTCCGGATGCAAATATCGGAAGGCAGCCTGGAAGCTGAATCCTGGTATCAAAAATTAAATGAAGAGGCACGTATGCAATACCGTATGAGCGCGCGGTCTTTGTTCCACGGCCTGATGAATTATGCCACTGCAAACGATGAAGAAGCCGCCTCTGAAGCATACGCGATCGGGTATGAATATGCTTCGCGGGCAAGGCGCTACAGCCTAAGTTACGTAGATGCAGCAAAGGCTTTTTTATTTTTTCGCGACTCCCTGATCGGGTCGGTCATCAAAGTGTATGGCGATGCGAAAGTCCCCACTCCACAGGCTTCGCAAATGTATTCCAAAATGCACAAATTTACAGATAGGATACTGATCAGTCTTTTACAGACATACGAATCACTGGAAAACGCCAATCGTTGAGATTGGCGTTTTTATTAAAAAACAAAGGCGGCTGTTGTCAGCCGCCTTTGTACATACTTTATTACTTTACAAATTAATCACCAAGTCCGGTATCGGGAAGGGTGGACCATTGAGTGGCGTTGTTCTGAGCTTCTTCGTCCGTAAAACGTCCGTGGACGAAACCCGTACCAGCCGGAATAAGCTTGCCGATGATCACGTTTTCCTTCAAGCCAAACAACGGGTCAACAGTGGAGCCGATGGCCGCGCTTGCCAACACCTTGATGGTGTGTTGGAACGAAGAGGCTGAGAGGAACGAATCGGTGCTGAGAGAAGCCTTGGTCACGCCGAGCAGGATCTCCTGGAAGCGAGCGGCCTGTTTTGATTCCGTAAGCAATTGTTCGTTGATCTTGCGAATCTCGAGGCGATCCACGGCGTCGCCAGGCAGGTACTTGGTATCGCCCGGGCGTGTGACTTGCACCTTGCTCAACATCTTGCGGATGATGACTTCAAAGTGTTTGTCATGAATGTTCTGACCCTGTGAGCGGTACACCTTCTGCACTTCGGTCATGAGGTACATCTGGCAGGCATCGCGTCCCTGGATCTTGAGGATACGGTGCGGGTTCAAGGAACCTTCGGTCAGTGGTTGACCGGCTTCTACGTGTGAGCCGTCTTTGACGAGCAAGCGGGAGGTATTGGGAATGTCATCGACGATCTCTTCGCGTTGTTCGTAGGAAACGACGATCTTGCGGTCTTTCTTTTCCACAGCAACACGTCCACCGTGCTGGGCGGTGATGGTGGCCTTTTCTTTGGTGGCAAGAATATCACCGGCCAAAATTTCGCCTTCATCCTTGGCAATGAACTTCCAATCTTCAGGAATGATGTACTCGTCATGCACCATTTCAGCATGTTCGATGCGGATTTCACGCATGTCGGCATACTTTTCAGATTGGCGGATGTGGAGCACGCCTGCGATCTCGGCGACAACTGCTTCACCCTTTGGCATTTTGCGCGCTTCGAAAATTTCTTCCACGCGGGGAAGACCGGTTGTGATGTCGGATGCGCCGGTTGAAGCCACACCACCGGTGTGGAATGTGCGGAGTGTGAGCTGCGTACCCGGCTCACCAATGGATTGGGCTGCCACGATACCAACGGCAGAACCAAGGTCCACCATTTCACCGCGGCCAAGGTCAATGCCGTAGCATTTGGCGCAGATACCATGCGTCAGTTCGCAGGTCATTGGAGAGCGCAATTTGACTTCAGTTACGCCAGCATTGGCAATCTTTTTCGCCAATTCATGTGTAACGACATCATTATATTCAGCAAGCAATTCGCCAGTACGCGGGTCTAGCACATTTTCTGCAACCAAACGGCTATACATACGGCTGGACATAGGCTGGCCAGCAACATCATCTGCTTTGCGGATCCAGACACCATCATGCGTGCCGCAGTCATGTTCGTTGATAATAATGTCCTGTGCAATATCCACAAGGCGGCGGGTCAGGTAACCAGCATCAGCAGTACGGAGAGCCGTATCCGCAAGACCTTTACGAGCGCCATGCGTGGAGATGAAGTATTCCTGCGCGGTTAGGCCTTCACGGAAATTGGAACGGATAGGCATGGGGATGATGCGTCCCGAAGGATCAGCCATCAAACCGCGCATACCAGCCAACTGGGAAATGGTGGAGAAACCACCCTTCGTAGCACCTGAGGTAGCCATGGTGGAAAGGTTACCATCTGGGTCCATGTGCTTCTTCACGGCATCACCCACTTTGTCTGTGGTTTCCTGCCAGATCTGAATTTCGCGTTCGTTCTTTTCCTGCTCGGTGAGCAAACCACGGCGGAAGTCGCGCAGAACCACTTCAACAGACTTCAAGGCTTCATCAATAATTGGCTTGCGTTCCGGCGGGATGGAAATATCAGCAACCGCGAGCGTGGTACCAGACTTCATGGCATATTCAAAGCCAATGCTCTTTACGCGGTCTGCTACTTGGGTAGTGGTTTCCTGTCCGCACAATTCGTACACTTCAGCGATCAAATCTTTCACGCCGCCTTTGTCAAGCTTCTCGTTGACGAATTGAACCTGATCGGGCAAAACGCGGTTAAAGAGCACGCGGCCAACTGTTGTATTGATCAGGCGGTGTTCAGCTTCAGCCAAACGATCGCCCTTATCGTTGTACCAGGTCTTTGTGTGGAATTTGATTTCACTATGAACTTCCACTTGTCCAAGGGCATAGGCAAGTTCCACCTCATCCATATTGGCAAAAGCGCGGCCATCACCTTTGTGAACAGCCTTCTTTTCCATGGTCAGGTAATACACACCCAACACCATATCTTTGGATGGGGAAATGATCGGTTCACCATCCGCAGGTTTGAGCAAGTTCTTGGAAGCAAGCATAAGCTCACGTGCTTCAGTGACTGCCTTCTGTGAAAGCGGGACGTGAACAGCCATCTGATCGCCGTCAAAGTCCGCGTTGAAAGCGGTGGTAACAAGCGGATGCAGTTGAATGGCAGAACCTTCAATGAGGATTGGCTCAAAGGCCTGAATACCCAAGCGATGCAAAGTAGGAGCACGGTTCAGCAAAACGGGACGGTCACCGATCACGCTTTCGAGAGCTTCCCAAACTTCGGGGCGGTTGCGTTCAATCAAGCGGCGCGCACCTTTGACGTTTGCCGCATAATTATTCTGCACGAGGCGGGCGATAACGAACGGACGATACAACTCAAGAGCCATGCTCTTGGGCAAGCCGCACTGATTGAGTTTAAGTTGGGGGCCAACCACGATCACAGAGCGGCCAGAGTAGTCCACACGCTTACCAAGCAAGTTACGGCGGAAACGGCCCTTCTTGCCTTTGAGCATGTCGCTCAAAGACTTCAGTTCGCGGCGTCCAC
>CAZHOX010000055.1:15183-17812 GCA_964534345.1 uncultured Anaerolinea sp. | reverse complement strand
CAAAACACCAAACCTTTACCTCCTCTTAACTAATTCTCAAATACAGCAGGTATACTGAAAACCATTATGGGCAAAGCAGATCTACACATTCACACCACTTATAGTATGGACGGCACCGCCAGCATCCGAGAGACGTTGGCGTCGGCTGTCCGCGCAGGGCTGGACGTGATCGCGATCACCGATCATGACGAAGTACACGGTGCGCTCGAAGCACGCGCCATTTCCAATGAGTATGGGATTCATGTGATCCCTGGGGCTGAAGTCAGCACCAGCGAAGGTCATCTTGTTGTCCTCTTCATTGACAGGAACATTCCCGCAGGCATGTCACTCATCGACACACTCATCTGCGTCCGCGAAATGGGCGGCATCGCCATCATTGCACATCCCGACCAGCCATCCCCAACCAGCATTTCCATGCAGAGCATTCTCAAAGTGCTGGAGCATCGAGAAGCGCGGGAGGTATTGCATGGCATTGAAGTCCGCAACATGAATCCTACACACAGTCCTTTTAACGGACGTTCACAAAAAGCCGCAGATAAACTCTCACTGGCGCAGATCGCCTCAAGTGACGCTCACATTGCATCCATGATCGGTGCGGGGGTCACACACTTTGAAGGCACCACCTCACGGGAATTGCGCCAGGCAATCCAACGCCGCAGCACGCAGCCAGAGCAGATCAACTACGAACGTCCCATGCTCATCTTCTTCCGCTGGCTCAAGCTGTATATCGGGAGAAAAATGTCTGAAGTTTTTGGAACGCAGGAAACAGCGCGGCCCGAACCGTCGCATTCCATTGATTGATATCCGATCCGCAGGGAAGTCATTCCTGCGGATTTTGTTTTAGGCCAATTCAACATACCTTCGCAGCGAACGAACAAGCTTACGGTATCCACCTGCCTTAAACAGATCCACGCAATGCCAGCGAGCTAAAGATCCTGGAATATCACATTCCTCCAACCGCACAGGGATAATGAACATCTCTCCGGCAGGGATCATGTTCGCTTTTTCCAGCGCGATCTTCAACTCCTCCTGACAAAATCCCTGATGCTGAATAAAGTGTTTTGATAAACAGACAATCACAATGTCACTCATCAGGATCGCCCTGCGGATCTCATGCTGCCAATCCTGTCCGGGCATTAATCGTTCTGCATCCAGCCAGGGATTGATGCCATCCTTTGCAAGACGGGAATAAAGTGCGTGAACCACCTTCTTGTTTATGTGGGTATGAATAAGAAAAGCTTGAACTTGTCGTACGGGTAATGTCATTCGTATTTCCTCAGAAAAGCCAAACAACGTGATGGACAGATAACATTTTAAAAATAGCTTGAAGCGATTTAAAGAACAATCCCCCAGCGGGGGATTTGCCGGGGGATTGTGGGGGTACACCACTGGTTGACCCAAATATAGCCTGAGCACAAATGCAGGTGCTACGCCTGCTGGTTCTTTTCCCACCATTCAATAAAGTTCCAGTCTTTCAACGCAAAGCGCAGTTCCTTGCTGCTGCGTAAATTAAATTTGGCAAATATATTTTGCAGATGCGTCTTAACCGTTTCGGGCGCGATCACCAGCTTCTCAGCAATTTGATAATTCCGATTGCCGAGGCAGATCAACGCCACCACCTGCCGCTCGCGCTGCGATAAAGAATCCCAACGCTCCATCATTTCATTTTCCTGTTGAAGCTGATCCCACCCCGCCTTCGTAAAATCTGTCATCACCTCTTCTTCTGAACGGCCCTGCTGTTGAGCCACATTTCTCACAAGAGTGACGATCTCTTCATCTTTCAAAAAAATGCGCGGTTCATCCTCTCCCTTTTTCTTTTGAAACAATTCCCGAAGGCGGCGCGGCAGAAGAAACATGACAAAGATTATATTAGAACAAAAGTTCTAAGTCAAGTTGCGTTATGGTTGCAAATTAAAGATCAGCTCAACCGAACCTGTCATCCACTTTCATATATAATCAAATTACACAATATCAAATGAAGGAATCACATGCTCGTCATCATCAGTGACTTACATCTCGGAGACGGAACCACAGCCGATTCAATCTCGCCCAGCGCATTTCGACTCTTTGCCCGCCGTCTGACAGAAACGGCACGCTTCGCCTCTTTACGTCGAGACGGTGGATACCGTCCGATCAGCAGCCTCGACGTTTTGCTGCTCGGCGACATCCTCGACCCGCTTCACTCTGCGCGCTGGCTGGATACCTCTTCGAGCGACAGCAACTACGTCCGCCCGTGGAGCGACCCTGCCACCCCGAGCTATGCTGCCAAACTTCTTGAAGTGACCCGCGCAATTCTTGAGCACAACGAAGAGGCGTTCAAAATTCTACGCCGCCTCGCCAGCGGAGAAGGCTTGCAGCTTGCGCCTGCAAACAGCAAAGGCGAAGCTGATTTTCAAAGCAAGGAAATGCTGCCCATCAAAGTCCGTTTTCATTACATGGTGGGCAATCACGATTGGTATTATCACCTGCAAGGCGAAGCCTTTGACAACATCCGCGCTGAGATCATTGAAAAGATGGGGCTGTGTAACCCAACCTCCCCATTTCCGTATGATGCGGAAGAATCCCCCATGTTGAAAGACCTCTTCGAGCGGCACAAAGTCCTCGCCCGCCACGGAGATGTGTACGACAA
>CAZHOX010000055.1:2817-15083 GCA_964534345.1 uncultured Anaerolinea sp. | reverse complement strand
ATGGTGGATGCGATGGAGTTGATCGTCAAACTTTCGGGGCGTGCCACCTTCGCCACCATCAATGATGTGGTCGTTTGGGTGAAAAAGAAGATGTGGAGCGGCAAACATTCCTTTGCCAGCTACGCCTTAAAAGAACCCGCCTTTTTGAACGGCAAAGCCCAGCACATTATTTACGGACACACTCATCAGTATGAAGTCGTGCCGTTGGGAATGAACATCACCATGCCTGAACCGGAAAGCCAGATCTATTTCAACGCGGGCACATGGCATTCGTATTACGACCTTGCCATTCAAAACCCAAAGGAACAAAAATTCGTACCATATCAGGCACTCACCTACCTCACCTTTTATACGCCCGAAGAACACGATGGACGGCGTTTTGAAACATGGTCTGGTGCATACGCGTAATATAGTCCAAACCAATTAACGCAAAGACGCGAAGGCACAAAGAAAGATATTTGTGCTTTCGCATTAGAATAAAAAATCGCCCGCAAATAATTTGCGGGCGATTTTTTTACTTACTTTAGTTTTCTTTCTTTCGCGAAAAAACGAAGAAAGCAACTGCCATCAGCACGACGACCACCATCATCCACAACGGAGTGCCTGAAGTTGCGACGGGAGCAGGTTCAACCGCAGCAACAGTTGGAGCGGCGGTTTCTGTCGCCATTGGAAGTGGTATCGGAGAGGGGGCAACTGTAACAGTGGCTTCCGGTATCTGGGTCGGCAGAACAGGCGTGGGCGCGGGGTCGAAGCGGGCGTTCATATCCGCAAGCTCCGGCTGGATCAAATCGCCGGGAACGAAGACATCCAACATCGCATTCGCAACTGTAAAGCCATCGTTCGTGCCGAGCTGTAACGTCGCTTTGCGGAAATCAAAAACGAAGATGCCGTTATCGCCAATGGTCTTTGCGCCTTCGGCTGTGAAAAGAATGGCGGTGTCTTTGTTGATGCCAAACGCCAGCAGTTCAGGGTGATTGTACGCAAGCGAAGTGAGGCGGCCAAAGCGTTTGTCTGCGATGATCTGCGGCTCAAGAGTGATGTTCAACCAACCGAGGCCTTCGGCGATCTTTGTGCGTCCCTGCCAGAAAGATTTTTGCGTGGCGAGTTCTTCGAGTTCAGAATCATCGGGAGTGGGTTCGTGCGGTGCGTAGAATGCGCCGAACATGGGCATGGCGGCGTTATCAGCCATGACGGGGTTCCCCGCGAGCCAGAAATCTTTGAGAGCGGCGAGCGCCTCAGGCTTGACTTTGGATTGATTCTTGCCAATGACCAATACTGCGCTGGTGCCTTCTGGTATTTCAACCGGTTGGTCTTCTACATAGACAGACTGAACATCCATGCCGAGGGCTTCGGTGTATTTTTTGATGGCGGTTTCTGCCGAACGTCCCGAAGGATAGCCCGTGGCAATGATGAAAATATTTTCGCCGGCAATGGCTTTGAACTCATTCAATACGGCGCTGTCTTCAAGATTATCGATCAGGTCGCCGGAGAGGATGAGTGGGCCTGCGCCTGCGGGAAGGGTGAGAGAGTCAAAGCTGCGTTCGAGGGTTGGTGATGGATTGGCAAGGGATGATGTATGGGTGTTGAGATCGTAGGTCACATCGCCAGGGGCGAGCAGGTGATAGACGATGTTGCGGAAACTCATGATCGGCGGGCGGTTCGGGTCGATGGTGACATATTTGACTGCATCCGCAGCGTGGTAGGTTTCAGCGTCAAAAATGGCAACCGCGTACAGGCCGAAGACATCGCTTAGGACTTCATTGTTTGAAACCACGCCGGTGTACGCATCCACACCAACGCCAATGTTTGGGATATCTGGCTGGGCAATGACGTTAAGCAAACGTCCGATGCGGGCGCGTTGGAAGAAGTGTTGATCGACCACGGCATTTTGAATGGCGAAGGAAAAGCCGCGCTTGTCTTCCGAGTTCCAGATCTCCGCTGCGCCGGCAAAGAGGCCATCGTCCACACCGTAGCCGGTGGAGAGGTCGGCGATCATCACTTTGGATTGCATGGCCGCGCCTGCGCTTGTGCCTGCAATGATCGTCCCCATGTCATGCAGTTCGTTGATGCGGTCTTCAACGGGGGTGTGGATGATCGCGCCGATGCCAGTCTCCTGGTCACCGCCGAGGATGAAGATCATGGAAACGTCATCGGTGAAGTAGGCGAGGTTGGCGGGGTCTTTTGCATCTTCCTGTGTGAAGATGGGCAGGAGTTCCACTTTGCAGGTAAGAGTGGAACCTTCTGGAATGTTGCGCTGGCAGGCGCCTTCGGTTTGGATGCGGCGTTCTTCGGCATCTTTCAGGTTTTGGGTGCGCTCCCCTTCGGAGATGTGATCGGCGTTGGTGGAGTAGGGTGTGGCGAGAACGAGGATGTGAACCACGTCGCCGCGGGCATTATCGACGGCATACTTTCCCATGGCGGAATATGTGTCGGTGTAGCCGGCGCCGATGGGCAGAAGCAAGCCCGGGGTAGATTGAGCCGCAGCAATGCCTGAGGAGGCGAAGATGATGCAGAGCAGGAGAATGAATGGGAGCAGGCGATTCTTCATTGGGTGTCTTTCCTAAAATATTTTTTTGCCACTGAGGAGCAGAGTCTTCTCAAGCTCTGAGTGATTAGTTTGTGGTGTGGCGTGGGTCGAGGGCGTCGCGCAGACCATCGCCCAAATAGTTGATGGCGATGACGATGATAAAGATCATCAGGCCGGGGAAGATGGCTGTCCACGGGGCGGTGGTCATTTGGCTCTGGGTGTTGGAGAGCATGTTGCCCCAAGTGGGTGTGGGAAGCTGTACCCCGAAGCCGAGATAGGAGAGGCCGCTTTCGCTGATGATGGCGCCTGCCAAACCAAGTGTGGCTGAGACAATGATGGGGCTGGCAATGTTGGGCAGGATACGCATGAAAAGCAGGTGCGCATCGGATGCTCCCAAAGCTCGTGAGGCTTGCACGAATTCACGTTCACGAAGTTCAAGGGTGGAGGCACGCACGAGGCGGGCGGTACCCATCCACGAAAGTGCGCCGATGACGAGGGAAATAGGAAGGAAGGAACCCGGTTTCAAAAATGGGATTTCCAAGGTTCGCAGGAACATGCCCAATGCAATGAGCACGAACAAACTTGGGATGGACATGAATATCTCGGTGATGCGCATGAGGATGGCATCGATCCAGCCGCCGTAGTAGCCTGCCGCCAATCCAATAACCGAACCGAGAACGATGGAAAGACCCATTGCCAACAAGCCCACAGTGAGCGAGATGCGTCCGCCATACAATACGCGAGCGAACATATCACGCCCGAGGTCGTCGGTGCCCATCCAATGTTCGGCTGAAGGCGGCTTGAAGCGGTTGACCAGGTCTTGGTCCATCGGGTCGGAAGAGATGAAAGGAGCAAGCACCACCAACAGAATAATAAACAGGGTGATGACTCCGCCGATGAGCGCCATGCGGTGCTTGCGAAAACGCGCCCAAAAGAACATGAAGAGCGATTGTTCACGCAGGGTGCGGGGTTGTTCAGAGAAAGTAGATGTAGTCATATTACGATAACCGTATGCGTGGGTCTAAAGCCGCGTAGATAAAATCCACGAGCAGGTTGGAGCCAATAATGAGCGCAGATTCGATGACCAACACAGCCATGACAAGCGGATAATCGGTTTTGAGCGCGGCTGTGAAATATAAACGTCCAATGCCGGGCCAGGCAAAGATGGTTTCTGTAAATAAAGCGCCGCCAAACAACGAGGGCAAGTCAAGCGCAACGAGAGTCACCAGTGGAATAATGGCGTTGCGAAGGGCATGTTTGTAGATGACAAGGCGTTCACTGCCGCCCTTTGCGCGCGCGGTGCGGACGTAGTCCTCGTGAATCACATCCAGCATGGAGGAGCGCAGGTAGCGCATGTATCCCGCCGCAGAAACAAAGGTGAGCATGGAGATCGGCAGGATGAGATGCTTGATGCGATCCACAAGCGAAAAGTCTTCGCCCAGCGTGTACATACCGGAACCAGGCAGGAGCGGTTTTCCATCTGCACCTTTCAAGGTAACGGCAAAAACAATAATAAGTAAAAGTCCAAACCAGAAAACTGGCAATGATTGCCCTGCAAAAGCAGCAGTGGTGGTGATGTGGTCAAACCAGGTGTATTGCTTCACTGCCGAAAGGATTCCCAATGGAATGGCAACCAGCAGGGTGGTCACCATCATAATGCTCATCAGGAGGAGGGTATTTGGCAAACGGTCTGTGATCTCTTCAAGGACAGGCCGTTTGGTGATGAGAGAATTACCCATGTCACCCTGCAGCATATTCCCCAACCATTTGGCATAGCGTACCGGAATGGGATCATCCAAACCGAATTTGGCACGGATACGCGCCAGGTCTTCCGGCGTATAGTCCGACCGTTCGGTGTAGACGCTCATGATTCCGCCGGGAACAGAGGAGATGAGCCCGTACAGGATCATGCTGATAACGAGCAATGTGAAAATGGATTGCAGAATACGGCGGGTGAAGTAAATGAACATAAGGTTGACTTAAGGGTTTGCCCCTCCCTCAAAAAGGGAGGGGCAAACTAACTATATTATCTTATTGGTCGAGAGTCCAGTTCGCAGCATCCCAGGCGAAATCTACGAAGGTCGGGGAGATCTTCAAGCCTTGGAATTCATTGCGATGTCCCATGATGGACAAGCGTTCGTACAGGTAGATGCGGGGCAGGTCGGTGTTGACCTGTTTGATCACGTTGCAATACAGTTCTTTGCGTGCAGCGGTATCGGTGATGGTGCCAGCTTCATCGAGCCAGGCATCCACATCAGCGTTGATGTAGCGGCTGAAGTTCGCGCCGGTTCCCTCGTTATCTGCGGTGGGGATCTCGGAGCTGTGGAAGCTGGAGTACAGGTGGCTATCCGGGTCAGTGGATGGGCCGGTGGTGTACATCACGATGTCGTAGGTGCCATGATCGCGCATACCGTCGCTTTCCCAGCCAGCAAACAACACATCGGATGGGACGTTCTCGATCACGAGTTCAATGCCAGCGGCCTTGAGCATTTCAGCGAGAACCTGTTCGGTCTGTTCGCGGAGTTGATTGCCAGTTGTGGTGGCGATCTTGAGGCTCATGCGAACACCATCTTTTTCGCGGATGCCGTCTGCGCCGACAACCCAGCCTGCTTCATCCAACAGTGCGTTGGCTTTTTCGAGGCTGAATTCGCTGACAGGCTGCGGGCAGGCAAATGTACCAACGGGTACGGCGCTGTTGCCAGCATTGACGTTGCCATAGAGCAAAGCGTCCACGATCTGCTGCTTGTCAATGGCGTATTGCAAGGCCTGGCGCACCTTCAGATCATACAAAATGGGGTGCGGAGCGGTGGAGGGATCAGCAGGAGCGGTGCCATCATTGGCGCCAAAATTCAGGGAGAGCAATTCGTTCTCACCAGTGACGGTGGAAACGAAGGAAACGCCCTGGCTTTCCAACTGCTGAAGTTCAGGGAAGTTGGCTTCGGTCAGATCCCAGAGAGCGTGAATCTCACCGGTGCCAAGCAACTGCATACCCACTTCGCGGGAGGGCAAAATCTTGATGATGACGCTGTCAAGATAAGGCTTGCCTTCTTCACGATAATAGGGATTCTTCGAGAAGGTCAGGTGATCGCCAGGAACCCATTCGGTCAACATGAAGGGGCCGGTACCAACTGAATTGCGATTCATGTCCCATGATTCCATGTCTTCCAAAGCGCCGGCGGTATCAGGCACGGTGTAGGAGAACAGGCGCAGGTACGGAGCATACACTTCACCGAAGGTGGCAACAACAGTGTAAGGATCCGGACATTCCAGTGTTTCGATATCACGATAACCAGAAGCACTCACCTGAGAAAGGTCAGATAAGGCGCCTTCCATTGTGAAGCGAACATCATCACAAGTGAAGTCAGAACCATCAGACCACTTGACACCTTCAAGCAATTTCCAGGTTACAACGAGGCCGTCTTCTGAAACAGTCGGCAATTCCTTGGCCAGCACGGGCACATATTCGCCCTTCTCATTCACTGACACAAGACCTTCACCGAACAATGACACAACGGCATCTTCAATAGATGAAGATGTCAACAGGGTATTCATCATACCGGGTTCTTGCGGCGTTCCGATAATGACCGTACCACCGCTGGCTGATGCGGCTTCAGTTGCAGGCGCTTCTGTAGCAGCGGCAGCCTCTGTAGCAACGGCAGCTTCGGTGGCAGCTTCTGTAGCGGCTGGGCCACCGCAAGCGGTCAACACGATAGAAGCCAGGAACAACAACGTCAAAACTGTCTTCAAAAACTTCATTTCTTCTTCTCCTTTTGGGTTTTGCTCCTAGTCAATGAGGAGCTGTCTGCTCGGAAGAGTCGCCTTGCGCGACTTCCCGTCATACACACTATTATGGGTTAACACATGCACGCGCAAATTGGATACCGCCGCAGCGCGTCCATTCTCCACTTCTGCAACATCCGTATCCGTCACTTCAAAACCATCCACGATCGTCACCGCCCCCGAACCGCAAGCGATCAAACGCGAGTCATCTTCCACAATGGCAGCTGTATCTTCATCAATGCCCACGCCAAACGCGCCGGGATACGAAGAGACCGCATAGATCAAACGCCCCAATCGGTCGCGCTGACGAAAGTGTTGGTCGAAGATGAATTTATCGGTAAAGCCCAAACCTGCAGAAAACTGGATGATTCCCTCGCGGGGAGTCGGACCGCCGTTTCCATACGCGATCATTGTTTTGGAAAGGATGGAAGCGCCGGCGCTTGTCCCGCCGACAATTGTTCCTCGACGATAAGCAGCCAGCAACTCTGATTCAAGTACCGTGCCCGCCATCACCGCCGAGATGCGCATCTGCGTGCCGCCCGAAAAGAAAATTCCACTCGCCTTGCGGATGAGTTTGACCTGTTCGGCTGTCCCTGCTTCGGAGCGTTTGCGAAATTCCAACGTCACCGCTTCCTTCGCGCCGAAGGCCTTGAACATTTCCACGTATTCCTTGCCCGTGTCACGCCTTGCCGAAGCCTGCGGAAAAATCAAAATGCGCGCGCGTTTCCCGCCAGCACGGCGCAAAAACTCCATCAACACGGTCGGGTCTTTTCTTTCATCAAGCGCGCCGCCCATTGGCATCAAAGTTGTCATTGTGTCACCTTAAGAGAAGCGATCAAGTTGTGAACTGCCGAAAGGATATGCGTCTTCATGGCAATGCCTGCCCGTTTGCCATCGCGGCTTTCCAAAGCTGCCACGATCTCACGGTGTTCCATTTGGTCTTGCAAATCCCGCTCTGGCAAAGGCTGCTGCGCTGTCATGGCAAAGTTACCGATCAACATGGTCGGGAAGGCTTCCCACATTTGCACCAAAGTTCGGATCATGTATTCCCTTTGGCTGATATGAAATATTTTTTCATGAAAATTACGGTTGACTTTTCGATATTGAGCGATTCCCTCCGGCGGCAATGACTCCATTTCCACCAGCATCGCTTTTAACTCTGCAATTTCCCCATCTGTAATGTTTTCGGCTGCCAATTCCGCCGCACGCGATTCAAGGAAGGCGCGATGTTCGTACAGATCTTCAATATCCTCATTGGAAAGAACCACAACCCGAGCACCGCGATACGGCACATGCTCGATCAATCCTTCAGAAGCAAGCTCCTTGAGCGCCTCACGCACGGGCATCTGGCTGACGCCCAATTCTTGCGCCACACGTTCCTGGCGCAGCCACTCGCCTGGCTTGAAGCGGCCTTCAAAAATCGCCGACCGTATCTGGTCGGCAACGAGCTTCCTTAGCTGGCGGTGGGAGGGAATTTCCTCAAGCATACGCTTTTCCTCTGTATTGGATATTAGATATTATATCTAATTTGAGAATAGCATACCCACCCACCAGAGTCAAGCACCACTTTTATTTTTTAAGAAAGCCGTAGGGAGATTCTCATAAAAAATGCACCTATAAAGGTGCATTTTCGGGATTTTTCTACTCGGCGAACAGTTCCTGCTTCTTGCGCAGCACATCCAGCGGATCAAGACCCCGCTTCATGCCTAGCCCGTGCAGGATCAGCCCAAACTGAGAGAATGCAAACCAGAGCAGACCAAGCGTCAGGGAGAGAGAGGCGTTGTCGATCCAACGCGGCGCAGACTCGGCCACAGTCGAAATCTGTTCGCGCCAGTCGGCTGCTTTCTGGTCATAATCTGTAAGCACAACTACAAGGTCTTCGAGTTCCTGTTTTGTCTCGTTGAAATCTCCACCCAAAAGATAGGAGGTGTCACTGATAAAAGTGGAAGCACGCTGGGCAAGGTCTTGCACGTCGGCAATGCCGCTGTCGAGGTCATCCACCTGCTTGATGATGCCGAGGAGCAGTTCGTCGCCTGGGATGTTCAAATCCACAAATGGGAGCGAGTTGAGCTGCTCCAATGCCCCGCGCAGGTCTTCGAGGGTGCCGCGCACCTGGGTGATGCTGGTGCGTGTGGTGGCCAGCCCAGGGATGAGTTGATCGTCCAGCGTGGCGTTGACATCCTCCAGCAGAGACTTCGCATCGGTGGTTTGCTGTGTGAGCGAAGCAAGCGCATCCTCCGCCGATTGGATGATGCGCAGGGCGCGCTCCACTTCGGCTTTGGCACTTCGCAGGTCGGTTTGAATCTGCTCAAGCTGTGAATCAACTGTCCGCAAGCGTGAAACGGAGACCTTCGTCAGCGGCTCGTTGTAGGCCCATGCAAGGACAATCCCAATGATAGACAGAATCAAAAAGGTGGAGCCAAGAACGATCAATGTGCTGCTGAAAATTTTGCGCGCCATGGTATATCCTTCCAAAAAGTATGTCATCGTAGAGAACGCTCTCAGAATGACCCAGACAACAGAGCTTGAAAATTATACAGCGAAAAGGGGTGCGCTTCTTCAAAGGCTTAACGCGAATTAGACAAATGAGCGAATTGCGCGAATAAGGCCAATTCCGCTAATCTTCGCAAATCCTCGCCAATCTTTCCAGAAAATTCGTGAAGATTAGCGGATAAAAACCCTACTACGATTGCCAAAAGGAAAATTGCCTATTGACTTAAGGTCGGCATTAGACTATTATCTAATTAGACATCGGTCTAACAAAGGCATTTGCCTAACCGTCGATTTTATTAGAGGAGAGAGGTACCCATGTCTATTGCAAATGAATTTCTGGCAGAAGAACAAAAAGAGCACATAGATGACGGCAAAACATCCACGCGCAGCCTGTTCACCCACGAGACCGGACAAGTCCTCGTAACGCTTGGCACTGTTTTCAAATTCATCCCGCCCTTCAACGACCACATTGACGAGAACACAGGTCAAATGCTGATCTCGATCGGCAGAAAACTAAAATCCGCAAAATAACCAGGAGCACGCCAAGGAAACCATGACCGACAAACCTACCTCCCCCACCATTGCCTGGGATTTTGGCACCGCCTACGAACTATTCATCAGCCTGCATGTGCTGCATGAACCTGACTATTTCGGCATTCGCCCATCCTACGCCGCTGGAGTCCGTTCGCGGATTCCAGCGGCTGAACGCAAATTGTTGGAGGAGGTTTACCCGTTAACGGGTGTTCCGCTCAAATGGCTGCACAGCCTGCCCGCCCCCAAAGATGCGGTCAGCGCACTTTGGGCATTGAAGCAAATTCCAGTTGCAGAGCGGATGTTCAAACTGCAACGATTGGATGAACCATATTTAGGCGACAACGCGGAAGACATGGAAAAGCACAAACGCTTCCGCGAGATCCTTATGCGGGTTGCCGCCGAAGGAAAATGGAACTCAGAAGATATTGAATTCTTCCTGAAAATATTTGGAAAGAAGCATGGCGGTTTGAAGAAAGAAGGCCTTGAACGAGCCTTTTATTGGTGGAGCAAACCCGCCGAACTTGGCGAAGGATTCCTCTCTGCCATGCAATCCTATTATCAGGCGTTTTTTGAGGAAGAAGAAAAACGCATCGGCCCCGTCCTGAAAGCTGGTTTGGAAAAAGCCCAAACATTAGCCTCCACCCTTAGTGTTGACGATCTGTTCGTTGAGCTTTCACAAGGCATTCAACTCGGCGATGAATTCCGCGCTCCCAAATTTGTCATTGCCCCTGCCTTCTGGACAACCCCGCTGATCTTCTTCGAGAGAATCGAAAGCGACACCATGCTCCTGCTCTTCGGCGCCCGCCCAGCGGATATGTCTGTTATCCCCGGCGAAACCGTACCCGATGCATTGGTCAGGTCACTCAAAGCACTTGCCGACCCAACCCGCTTGAAAATCCTCTACTATCTTTCCAACGAAAGCCTCACCCCTTCTGAAATTGCCCGCAAGCTGCAACTCCGTCCGCCCACAGTAACACATCACCTCAGCGAACTCCGCCTTGCCAGCCTTGTGGAACTCTCCCTGAATCAAGACGAAAAGCGTTACGCCGTCCGCAAGCAGGCACTTGAATCCATCTTTGGAAATCTGCAAACCTTTTTGCAAAACAACACCCCAAAAGAATAAAGAGAAGGAATGAACAAACAAAATACAAAAGCCCCAAGAATGTTCCGTGTATTGGGCGAATACAGCTCGCAAGTCCGCGCTTTTTCACCGAATGCGCGGTTCTATTTGCTTAACGTCATCCTCACCGGCGCGGTGATGGGCGGCTTCCGCTTGATCTTCAACTTTTACGTACTCAGCCTCGGCTTTGACGAAGCCCTGCTTGGCAACCTCATCACCACCAGCAGCTTCGTCGCCCTTATCGCAGCCCTGCCCATGGGCTACCTCGCAGATATTATCGGGCGCAAAGGCTCGCTCGTTTTGTCCGGCGCGTTGCTCAGTCTCTCCATTCTCACCATGGCTCTTTGGCAAACCGAGACATCCTTCTACTCCATGAATGTGCTCTCCGGCATTGCGCAAAGCCTGGCGGGCGTTACCATGTCTCCCTTCTTGATGGAGAACAGCAACGAGAAGGAACGCACTTATCTCTTCAGCTTCGGTCAGGGATTACAAATGACCATGGCTTCCGTGGGCAACTGGATCGGCGGCTACCTGCCCACTTGGATGGGAAACGCAAAGAGTGTAGTTGCCACCAGCAGCACAGCCTACGGTGACTCAGTCCTTATCATTGGTATCGGTGCGGCGCTGGCGATCATCCCGCTTATTTTCCTGACCTCGCCCAAACTTACTCACAGCCAACGCGCCATCTTTGCCCCATTCCAATACGCGGCAAAAAATCCGATGCTGCTGACAAAGCTCATTCTGCCCATGCTGCTCACATCCCTCGGCGCAGGGTTGGTCATGCCATTCATGAACGTCTTCTTCCGCGAATTTCACCACCAACCTGATCCCGTCATAGGCACGCTATTCGCGTGGGGTTCACTGGCAATGGGCATCGGCTTGTTGATCGCTCCGCCGCTCGCCGAACGGACAGGCAAAATTCAACTCGTTGTCATCACACAAGCGTTGTCGATCCCGTTCCTCATTTTGCTTGGCTTCTCCCCCATCTTCTGGGTCGGCGCGGCCACCTATTACATCCGCCTCGCGTTGATGAACATGAGTTCGCCCGTTTACCAAACCTTCATCATGGAACATGTGGAACCATCTGCCCGAGCCACGGTTGCCAGCCTCACCAGCATGGCATGGAATTTCGGCTGGGCATTCAGCCCCACCATCAGCGGCTGGCTGCAAGTCCGTTACGGGTTCGGGCCATCGTTCATGGGAACCATCATTCTCTATACACTTTCCGTCATCATGTACTGGGCATTTTTCTGGAAAGGCAGCATTGCCGCAGCACCAGCCACCGCCGCAGCGGACTGAACAAAATAATTTCTCCTCCAAGGGAAAGCAGGCCGGACCAAAAGTTCGGCCTGCTCGTTTTTATGGCAAAATAGGAGTATGGACATCCAGATTCTCATCCTCGGCGGCGGCCCAAGCGGACTCTCCACAGCGCTGCATTTGACGAAGATCGACCCGCGTCTTTCCACCCGAATCCTGATTCTGGAAAAGGAACATTATCCACGCCTCAAACTGTGTGCGGGCGGCCTCGTCATTGACGCGGAAGTTATCCTTGAACGGCTCGGCTTGGATGTGCGCGAAGTGCCGCATGTAGATGCGCCAGTGATCCGCTTCGATTTCGCAGGCAAAGGACTTAACATCCGTGTGCCAAAGAGACATGCCATTCGCGTCATTCGCCGCAATGAGTTCGATCATTGGCTGGCGAAAAAGACTCGCGAAGCAGGAATCGAAATTCGAGAAGGGGTCAAGGTCAATAAAGTAATTCCAGATGAAAACGGCGTCACCGTCCAAACCGATCAGGGAGAATTCCGCGCA
>CAZHOX010000055.1:0-2717 GCA_964534345.1 uncultured Anaerolinea sp. | reverse complement strand
TCAACGGCGAACCGATGCGCTGTTGGGGAATTTATGATACAAACGTACTTGCGGATTTCAACCGTCCTGCGTTGAAAGAACCTCTTGCAGAAGAGATGAAACGCCACGGTTTTGACCTGAACGATTACGAGATCAAGGGACATCCCATCCGCTGGTACAGCCCGTGGAACAAGACATCTGTGCCGCGTGTGCTGCTTGTGGGTGATGCAGTTGGCGCAGACCCGATCTTCGGCGAGGGCATCAGCATGGCGTTGGGCTACGGAGTCATTGCGGCGACAGAGATCGCAGAGTCGCTGCAGCGTGGCGAATTTTCATTTAGTAGATACAAGCGTCGGCTCGTGCGAAGCGGGTTGGGTCAAACTTTGTTCGCACGTTGGCTTATCACACAGGTCATCTATACGTTAAAATGGCGTTGGTTCCAAATTCTTCTTTGGCGCATCTTGAAGCCAATTGTTTTGTTCGTAGCGTGGGTATTCATATTAAATTGGAGCAAAAGAATCCCCATGCGCAATTAATCATCGAGGCTACATGGGTACAGCAGATCTACACATCCACTCAATTTATTCAGGAGATGCAACCACCACGGTGCGTGCCATCCTTAAGCAAGCCGTAGATGTTGGCTTGAATGTCATCGCAATCACAGATCATGATGAGGTGCGCGGCTCGCTGGAGGCGCAGGAACTTGCGCCAAAATACGGGATCGAAGTTGTCCCTGGCGCAGAAGTCAGCACAAAAGAGGGGCACCTGGTTACGCTCTTCATCAAAACATTACCGCCTGCAGGAATGTCGTTGATCGATACGCTTCTGTATATTGGCAAGCAGGGCGGAGTTGCCATTGTTCCACATCCATTCAATCATTTACCGAACAGCCTCTCCATGGAAGCTGTACTGGGCGCCCTCACCAACCCACGCGCAAAAGGTGCGTTGAAGGGAATTGAAACGCACAACATGGGTACACAGAATTTTGACAAAGTGGCTCAAAAACTTTCGATCTATCTCCCGCTTGCAAAGATCGCATCAAGCGATGCGCATATTTATTGGGCCATCGGCGCGGGGCGTACAGAGTTCCCCGGTGAAACCGCCGCCGATCTGCGAACAGCATTGGAGAAAAACACAACGGTACCAATTCCATATGAAGAAGAATTCTCTGCAAAAGCGGTCATCAGTTGGGTGCGCCGCATTGCCATGCGCAGGCTTGGCGGGTACGCATCGGATGCCAAATCTGCATCCACGCCAATCGTTACACAGCAAATGAGCAGTTCCATGATCCGGAAGATAAAGAAAAAAAGAGACAGCGAGTAGCTGTCTCTTTTTTTATGATTTAACTTTTTTGATGAAGCCTGGCGTGTTCAATTCACGTTCGAGAAGATAGGTGAAGTATCCCTGCATGAGGACCTCCGCCTCTTTCTGTACCTCGAGGCTGGGCCGTGCGCGAGAAGCATCTTTGTAGCTGGATCTTTGGAAGTGGCGCAAATACTTGAGTGTTTCTAAAGAGATCTTTGCGAGGTTTGGCAGGCCCAGGCCGCAGCGCGGGCAAATGACACCACCAGCCGTGAATGAGAAGTATTGGTCTTCAGCAAGTATTTCACGCCCGCAATTCGCGCACTCGAACATCTGCGGGCGAAAGCCCACGGCATCCAAAAACCTCATTTCATAATATCGAATGGCAAGCCATGCCTCCGATTCTTTTTCGATGCGGTCAAGAGTATCGATCAGCAAACGGAAAACAGCGGGATTCCCAACTTCCTCTTCGTATGAAAAACGCAGCAGCAATTCAATCACATACGCGGCATGGCTCAATTTCACAAGATCGTCATGCAGCGGCAAAAAGGCGTTGACCGTTTCCACTTGTGTCACGATCAGCAAATCTCTGCCTTTAGCAAGCTGAATGGTGACATGCGTGAAAGGCTGTAAATGTCCCGCCTTGCGAGAGGTCATTTTGCGGGCCCCTTTTGCCACGGCGCGAACCATACCCTGCTCGCGTGTATAAAGCGTGAGCATTTGGTCAGCTTCACCCCAGTCATTATGGCGAAGCACAACAGCAGAAGCGCGGAAGGAGCGAAAGTCTGTCATTAGGAAAGTAGAAAGTAGAAAGTAGAAAGCGAGAGATCGCTTACAACATTCTACTTTCCATTCATTATTTACAAATCAGTAACCAAATGTTTGGGCGTAAATGCCTCAGGCAGCAATTCGTGAACTGTGGTTTCCTTGGTCAGGTTTCCTTTTCCATCTGCGAACAGCACAACGGCATCCAGGCCGAATTCTGCCATTACCTGCCTGCATCCACCACAGGGAGACCCGCCATTATTGGTCACCACAGCGATTACCTCAAATTCCATCTCGCCATCGGATACAGCTTTGAAAATGGCGACACGTTCAGCACACATGGTCTGCGGGTAAGCGGCATTCTCAATATTCACGCCCGTATATAAGCGGCCAGACTTTGTCCGCAATGCTGCCCCCACCGGATAGTTAGAATACGGCACGTACGCTCGGCGGCGAGCCTCATTTGCGAGGTCAACCAAAGACTGTTTTTCTTCCTTTGTGAGAGTCATCATTTCATCCTGCTATTTCTTTTTTGATTTTCGTTCCAGTTTTCTAATGGCACGGGCGGGCATTCCCACCACAAGTGTATCTTCGGCTATGTTTTTGGTTACCACTGCACCAGCACCGGTTCGCGCACCATCACCAATTTTTAGCGGTGCAACAAGCATGGT
>CAZHOX010000054.1:13421-17882 GCA_964534345.1 uncultured Anaerolinea sp. | reverse complement strand
GGCGAACTGACAACAGGAACGAAGGCCCAAAAAACGAATCCCTGCAGATAAACGATCACGTTCCTTCCGCCTGTTTTTCTTGAGGTGGTGCAGTGAACTGTGCCTTCACTTACTGAAGAGCAATGCAGACCATAATTGGCGTCCTCACCTTGTACATGAACACTGCCATTCATCTTAGGCTTGGCAAAATCGCCGCTTACATTGAAGACAAAAATGACATTCCCATTTGCATCGTTGCGAACTTCCACAAGAGAGATTATCCCGCTTGCCTGAGGTGCAGCGGAAACTGTACCCGTTACCAAAGCCAAAAGAGAGAATAAAACCATACTGACAAACAAAACTTTTCTCATCATTTATCGTCCTCCAATAAATATTTACTCAAAACGGATGAATTTTGTCTTGATTTTATCAACCAAATTATTTTTCAGAGTAAATAATTATGCAAATACAATGAAAAAAAACAAGCCTTGCCTTGAGAGTAATCTCCAAGGCAAGGCTTGTTTATAGTTTGTTTAATAATTAAGGCGGGGATGATTGGCAAGAACAAGTATCAGGATTCCAATAAGGATTCTTTGGATCCAGTCTGCGGCAGGTGACATTATCACCGGTGCCAGTACAAGCGACTGGCTCATCCCCTCCATTATCATTCTTGACCGGTGTTACCGTTATAGGTATCACGCATTTATCAAACATCACATCTTGAATGACACTCTCTACAACGGCTGTGGGGTTTTCCACGCAGGCGCCATTCAATGGATAACTGCCAGAAGGGCAAAGCCCAAATTCATTTCCACCAGCGGGAAGTGTAGAGCAACACTGAGTCAACGGGTCGAAGGTGGAGCCAGGAAGACAAGCTGTGCCGCCTGTGCTGCTTCCATCCCAAACACATGTATCACCCACTTTATTGTAGTTTGCAGGGCAGGCCGCTGAACACCCGGCAGGGGCTTCATAGATGCATGAACCTGTGATCTTTGCAGGCCCAACAGAGCCAGGGTTACATAAATACTTATCCAAACTGCCGTTGCCCTCAGGGTCTTGGGTACAACCAGCGACATCAAATGTGGCTGCATCAGGCGGGGTATCAGCCACATTAAAGGTTACGATGGTATAGGGCTGAAAATTTGGATTACAGTTTGGAGCCTGAGCGATGGAAACATCATTACATTTTACGATGGGCGTACAATCAGCTTGAGAACCATCAACACCTGTGCCATAGTAGGTCAACTGCTCGCACCAGGGAGCAAAATAGGTGGGATCTTCAACAACGCAGCGGAATCCCAGATCGGGCAGAGTCTCTTCCGGGTCCAGAGAGAAGCGATGAGCAGATATGGACGGGTCGGCGCTGTCCTGATAGCTGCTTCCGCGCACGGAGCGTTTCTCACCGAGTTCTGGTCCCAATGGGTCTGATACAGGTACATCCTGATTGTAAGTGGGGCTGTACCAATCTGCCACCCACTCACGGACATTGCCAGACATGTCAAATGCACTGTAGTAGCTGACGCCATTTTTATATTGGTTAACCCAAGTAGTCTTGCTCTCGCAAAATTTGTAATTTAGCAAGTCGCACGAGGGACCGCCATCACCCCAGGGAAAGATGTTCCCATCCGGGCCGCGCGCTGTCTTTTCCCACTCGGCTTCTGTGGGCAGGCGCCCATGCACAAAAGAACAATAATCCGTGGCTTGTGTATGAGTAACGCCAGTAACAGGGAATTTGAGAAACCGCGAATCACCATAGGTTGGGTTATCTTCCTGCGAGGGTGGAGCACACTTGCCTAATTGCACACACAATGCATACTGGTCATTGGTAACTTTGGTGCTATAGATCCAGAAATCGCCCACACTGATCTCACGCTGCGGGTTATCAGCAAAGTTATATCCCATGATGAATGGGCCGCCTGGCACGGCAACGAGGACAGTCCCATCCACATAGGTGTATTTGGAACCAACAACCATAGGCGGGCCGGCTAAATTCACAGTAATAAGTTCCGGAGTGACATTTTCAGAAGTAGCGATCGGAGCTGGAGTTTCAGTAACGGCGATGGGAGGCTCGGTGGCTGCTTGAGACAGTTCCGTTGGGGTGGCTGATATTGGCGCATTACACGATATTAAAATCAATGCCGCCAAAACAATGAGCGAACATTTTTTTATTAAACGCCTCATCTCATTCTCCTCTTGGTGATATTTTTCGTGAGCTATAAAATTATAATCGCATCCAATTTTCACCCCTGTCTTGTTGTATCACCCAATAGTCATAAAAAATCCCGCAGGGCGCTGCTCCTGCGGGATAAATCGCTACGATGTTAAGTTGTTATGGAGTTGTTCTCATTTCGCATTTATCGGCAGCTTCATTCCAGGAACAGAAATTAGCCACACAACGAGTTTCGGTAACATATTGAGCACAGGTATTCACTGGTTCACTGCACTTGATCGTGGTCACACGTACCGTGGTACAACCTTCTCCGCTAAGTTGTGTTCCAGATGGAACACAAACCTTCTGTTCTGCATTGTAGGTATACCCCGTTCCGCAGCCCGGATACGTTCCCCCCGTCACAGCCTGACAGCATTGGAAGCCTTCACTATAAGCATAACCAGCCGCGCAACCTGCATACGTCTGTGCGGCAAGAGGAGCATTGTCAAAGCCATACGGTACAGAAGTTTCTCCATTGGGCGGAGCGCACACACCAGCCAATGCATCAAAATACAGTCCTGCCGGGCAGGAACCATTTGCATCTTTGGTGATTGCACAGGTTTGCTGCCCGCCGCGATCGATCATGGAATACCCAACAGGACAGCCCGCAACACTCACCTCTGCAAGGATCGGAGTATAGTTGCACATCCCTGTAGCTGGGTCTAGTGTATATCCGGAGTCACAAACAGGAGCAACACCTTCTACAATTGGGCTGCTTGAGCAAGAGTCATTACAAACCACGATCTCATTTGTAGACTCGATCGTCTCCGGCCCAGCACATGTCAGCTGCCGAAGCCCGCCATTAATGGCTTCGGTACAGATCAAGCGCGTCCCGCGCACTTCCCATGTTGAACCAAAAGAAAGTTGAACTGTAGCATACGTCTCACCTTGTGCGCAGTACTGATCTGTCACAACGCCTTCAGGAAGCTCACAGCTGGTCGAAACACTTGCCGCAGAAGGGACAAATGCAGAAAGCTGGCAATATGGCGCAACCGGCTGCGGATTCGGCACCACACAACGGAAACCCGTATCACGTTCGCTGTCCACAGGCTCATTGAATCGGCGGATGGATGATGCAATCAACTGATCATCCGTTTCAAAAGAACTCCCACGTACCACACGGTATTCACCACTCTCTGGGCCTGTGGGGTTTGCCAGTGGCGAGTTGGAATAATAAGCTTCCGAGTACCAATCACCAACCCACTCGAAGGTATTGCCGGCCATATCCAACAGACCATAAGGGCTTGCCCCCGTGGCCGCAAAAGCCTCCACGGTACTGGTGCTGGAGTAACAATTGGCAAAATTCAGCAGGCCACATGTTGGCGCTGCATTGCCCCAGGGATAAGTATTTCCATTCGTCCCGCGAGCCGCTTTTTCCCATTGAGCTTCCGTTGGCAGGGCGCCTTGCGTCCACGCGCAATACGCCTGCGCCTGAGACCAATCCACACCTACAACTGGATGATTTCCAAATTCAGGGTTACTAAAAACCGGTCCACCCAATACCTGAGAAGGCGCCGAGCAGATCCCAACTTTTACACACTGTTCATACATGCGGTTGGTAACCTTGGTCTTTTGAATCCAATATCCATCCAGGGTTACATTATGCGACAGTGCAAAAACGCCATCTCCCATCGTAAAATCACCAGCAGGGATATAGACCAAGGTGCTGCCATCCACCCACTTCATGCTCGATCCATTTTGCGGGCCTGAAAGAGCCACCGGCACCAAAGTCTGTGTTGGCACAGCAATGGTTGCTGGAACTTCCGTTGCCGGTAAAGAGGTTGCCGTCACCACGATCACCTGTGGGGTCGGCGTTGCACCACATGCCGATATAACAAAAGTAAATATCAGAATGTATGCAAACATCACATATCGGACTTTTTTCATTCAATCTCCTTTTTCTTGCAAACGCAAGTCCCTATTATTATAAAAGAAAAACGCCCCTCCAATTTTTGAAAATTTTCGGGGCATTCTCCTTATCTTATCCCTTTTATTTCATCCACAGCCTGCGGATTCACCAGCGAAGACGTATCGCCCAACTCCAACCCCAAATACGCCGCGCGGATCATGCGCCGCATCACCTTCGCATTGCGTGTTTTCGGCAGATCAGAAACAAAGAGGATAGCCTTCGGCGCGAGCGGCTTGCCCATTTCGGATACAACCATCTCATACAATTGCTGACGAAGTACATCGCTTCTTTCTACCCCTTGCCTGGTCACTGCGAATAGAATCAGTTCACTACCCTTGACATCGTGCGGCACCCCAATCGCCGC
>CAZHOX010000054.1:0-13321 GCA_964534345.1 uncultured Anaerolinea sp. | reverse complement strand
TAGTTGATGATCGGGCGCTTGCCTTCGCCTACTTTCTCGAATAACCACATCCACGGGTCGGGATTCCACGGCTCCCCCGTGGAAGCAAAACACTTCAATGAAGAAAGATCGTGCTTCTTGAAATGCTCATCGCCGTGCGGAATCAATGAGCGGATCAACGTCGGCGAGACTCCCATTTGATTGATTCCATGTTTTTCCACCAACTCCCATAAACGGCTTGGCGTTGGAAAATCTGGCGCGCCGTCGTACAGGAACATTGTCGCCCCAAGCAAGAGACTTCCAAACACCTGCCACGGCCCCATCATCCAGCCCATGTCGGTCATCCAATAAATGATATCGCCCGCGTGAACATCCGTCCCAAAGGCCATATCCTGCGCGGCTTTGACGGGGAATCCGCAATGTGTGTGGAGTGCGCCTTTCGGCTTGCCCGTTGTGCCAGATGTGTAAATGATCATCAGCGGGTCTTCAGCGGAGGTAATTTCTGTCGAAGCGGAATCAGGCTGGGGTGCGGTCAGAGGCGCCCACCAGTGGTCGCGTCCCGATTTCATGTTCACATCCTGTCCGGTGCGCTTCAACACGATCATGTGTTTCAACGTGGGAATCTGTTCAGCGGCTTCATCGGCAATGGATTTCATTTCAACAGGTTTGCCGCGCCGAAAGGCACCATCCGCCGCGAAGAGCGCTTTCGCATCTGCATCCACCATGCGCGAGACAATGGCGCCCGCGCCATAGCCAGAAAAAAGCGGGAGAATAATTCCACCGATCTTGGCAATGGCAAGCAAGGCAATGACGATCTCTGGGGTCATCGGCATGAAGATGCCAATGGCATCGCCTTTGCCCAAGCCAAGTGAACGCAGTGCATTGGCTGTTTTATTCACTTCTTTATAAAGTTCTTCGTATGTTAAAGTTTTTGTAATCCCCTCTTCACCCTCAAAGACAACGGCCTTCTTCCTTCTGTTGTCTGCACTCTGCCACTTATCCAACAAGTTATGGACAATGTTCATCTTGCCATCTACACACCATTTCGGGAATTGAATGCCCTCGGAAAAATCCGCGACCTTTCTGTACGGTTCATAGAATTGAATATCAAGGAATTTGAAAACCGCATCTGTAAACCATGCCACATCGTTTGTTGATTTGTGCATGAGTTCATCAAAATCCTTTATGCTGTGTAAACGCATGAAGGCTGTCAGGTTTGCATGGTCGATGTGTTCAGGGGTTGGTTTCCAAACGATCTCACCGCCGAAGGTAAATTGTTCGGTCATGGGCATCTCCTCTTGGTTGGCTGTTTTGATTCTACCGCAAGGAGCGAGTAGTACGAATGGCATCCTGCAAAGAAATACATCGGGCGTATAATCCGCGCATCACTAACCCGGAGGAAGAGCCATGTCCACTTTATCAATGAGATTGTTGAAATGCCCAGCCTGCGGCGGACCGATTGATCCGCCTAGCGGAGAGAGTTCGACAAAATGTCCATATTGCGGAAATGCCGTAATCATTCCAGAAAGCTTGCGTAAGCCAGCACCAAACCAGCAACAGCCGCAAGGAAGCCTGTTGAATGGAATGGACATGGGTCAAATGATGGGCTATGGAGCGCAATGGTCACAGGTGGTGCAGCTTGCTCAACAGGGGAAAAAAGAGGAAGCGGTTCAAAAGTACCTAAGCTTTTCCAGCGTTAGTGAAGCCGATGCCCGCCGCACAGTGGATGCGTTGGCAAGCTCCCAAGTATATGAATTTACCCCCGGCACAGGCTACACAACGGCTCACATCGCGCCGATCATGGCGAGTTATGCAGATACGGCAAAGTCTGTTACGAAATGGTCCATGTGGCTAAGCTGTGGAATCACAGCCTTTGTTATGATTATTATTCTTATCACGGTGATACCGGTGCTGATCGGTGTATTCGCAAGTGTTTGGGCGGCGTTCAGTTCCTTCTAAGAAAGTGTTCGAAAAGTCTTCTTTTAACCACAAAGACACCAAGTCACAATACCTGCCCTGGCAGGCGGTATCAGGGAGGCTCAAAGAGTAAAAAACTTCGTGTCCTTGAGTCTTCGAGGCTTCGTGGTAGGGTTTTCAGATACTCTCTACGTTGTGGATATAAAAAAACGGACATGGCGCCATGTCTGTTTTTTTTATTACCTGCGTGAGGCAGCTGACTCATTTATAATCCCTGCTCTGGAGAATAATTCAATGACACAGTCTTTCAACTGCACTGCATGTGGAGCGCCTAACGAACCCGAAGCAGGAGCAATCCGCATGGCGTGCTCGTATTGCGGCGCAAACTTAACCATCCCCGAAAACTTGCGGACGAAGGCAATGCCAAAGGTGGAGAAAATCCCCTCAAAGGCAAAAACAGTTATCAGCGCAGAAATTGATACGTCTGACCTGCTTCGCAAAGCCGAGCCAATTGCAATCAAAGCATGGAATATGTATGCTGCGTGGACGTGGCTGCGCTGGCTCCTTCCAACCTGTCTGACGCTCCTAGTTATTGGTTGTATTGCGTGTGCGGCATTGGGCGCACTGCCATCTATGTTTGGATGGTTTCGCTAAAAAGTGACGGTCACCTCGGAGGTGACCGTCACTTTTTATGCATTCAATTTAATTTTGACAAACAGCCGTTCTTTCGCAGTGTTGGCAATATCTTGTGGATTGGGCTTACCATTCTCCACACGAACCTTCATTGGTTTGGCCGCCTGCGGAACATGGCGCAAGTACTCGACCATACGCGCTTCAACTGATTTTTCATCCAAATCCACTTCAGCAAAACCTGTGACTGGTTTGCGCTTCAACAACATATCCACCTTGGCGCCGCCTTGCAGATTCTTCCACCACTTCCGCTCACGGCTGGTGATAACCCATAAATATCCGCTTTCTTCATAATATCCAACGGGGGTTGTGTAGGTTTTTCCAGTTTTTCGCCCTGTGATCGTCATCAACATCATGCCGTTGCTCAACATGCCATGAAATGGTGAGCGTAAGACCCACGCCATAAAATCATTTCCATTCATTGTGAAGTTTCCCTTCCCGTAATTAATATTTGTTCTTCATAGACCAGCCACGCCAATCCTACCAGATACAAAATCCTTTGGACAATCCCTTTATCAATCATCAAGAGATGGTTTTCTGCAAGTCCGAACAAGCCGGATATTCCGATGACCAAAATAAAAAAAGCAAAGCGTGTCCATCTTTGGCGATGATTGGATGATACTGCGAACTGCCATAAAATCCCAAGACTCATGGCGATCCCTGCAATCGTGGCAAACATGGAATGCAATTTTGCTTCACTCACTGAATATGTCATGGACGGGTCAACCGGCGCAGTGCAGAAAATGCCAGACATCAAAATAGAGAGACCATACACCGCCACAAAAAGCAGAAAATATGCGCGATTGTTTTTATTGAAGTGAAAGATAACTCCCCAAGTGAGCAGCAGACCAAAGCCGGTGAAGCCAGTTTGCATGATCCACTTGTAGGTGTGCCCCTGCGAAGCGAGGTCACTGACGGTGTTCTGCGTCCAATCATACATAGGCGGGACGAAGAAATGCGCCAGCACGATGACGGCAATAAAATAAACAACTGCTGTCAGAATTGGTCTTTGCTTCATGATTCAATCACCTGCTTTTCCTGTGCGGATAAATTCGCGGGCTTGTAAACAAAGATCAACGCCACAGCCCAAACCATCACAAGCGTGCTCATGATCGCGGCGCCCAACCCCTCACCAGCCGCAGAAGCCGTGATGAAATTGAACGTGCCGTGCCAAAGCGCAACCGCCAGCAAACTTCCATCCGTGCTGTTGTAGAGCCATGTAAATAATATTGCGCCGCTCATCAGGCCGAAGAACCAACCGATGGCAATGGCGGGATCGAACAAGTAGAAGAAAATCGGCAAGTGCCATAATGCCCACAGCACACCCAACACGAGAGTTGCATTCAACGCGCTCATTTTTTCCTGCAAGCGCGGCAGGGCATATCCGCGCCAACCAACTTCCTCACCAATGCCGTAGGTGAAGATCCACAGGAAAAGCGCACCGATTCCCAGATTAGGAAGAAAATTGACTTCGCCCAAAAGACTAAAATCCACCCACTCGCCCTGAATCACGCGCTGCACAAGCACGATCACAAAATAAGCCGCCAACGGAGAAAGGGAAATCATCCACCAACCGAAACTCATGCGCCATTTGAATAAGCGTTTGAAAATATCAGCAATGCCAGATCTGCCTTTTGTAAAGCCGGTCATGATCAAAGCCGAAAGCATCGGGCCGTAGGCATACAAGTAATGCACAGGAAATGGGATCTGCCAGTCAACTTTTCCCTGGGCAATCAATGCAAGCGGAATGCCTATCGTCCACGAAATTGCATACGCCAAAACAAAATAGCCGAGCAAAGAATTTTTTTGAAGCCATGAAGTCTTTGTATTCATTGTTTCCATATCCTTTATTTATTTTCCCGCCGAGAACGAATAGCGAATGGCCTTCTTCGAGCACCCATCCACACAGGTGCCGCATAAAATACATTCAGCATGTTCCATTTTTTCGATCTGCACCATTGCGTTGACATCCAAACTCATCGGGCAGCTTTTGGTACACAACTTGCAATTCGTACAGGCAGATGAGTCCGCGACCAGCCTGAGCGAAGGCCATGCAAAAAGATTTCGTATCCAGCGCCCGATCATCATGAAGGGAGCCATCCAACAGATGGTGTGACATCCCGCGCGCTTCCCCGCAAAAATTGCCAACCCCACAAACAACGCGATCACAATGTAATAGATCAGGTAGGCAAAAAATATCGGACGATCTGCCGAGCCTGCCACGGAAATTCCATTTTCAGTAAGGTGCAAAAAGTCCACACGCTTGTATCCGCCCGCACTCACCGCAAACCAAACGATCAACGAAAGCCACGGAACCCAGATCGTCCATTTGATCCAATCTATCTTTCCGCCGTTGACCGCCTTGTTATTCACCGGCTCCATCATTTCCTGCATCCCCGCGCCCGGGCAAATCCATCCACACCACAACCTGCCAAAGAACAGCGAAGACAAAAACATCAATCCAAACATGATCAGACTGCCATTCACAACGCCGTTCATCGCGCCATCAATAATGACATAAGGTGACAGAAAATTCATCGTCACAGGAAAAGACAAAAACGCAATAATCACAAGCGCTTTGCGAATGCGCTGCCGCATGGGAAGTTGACGTGCCATATTTTCTCCTTTATTCCAGCCCCAACATTTTTTTCATTTTTTCGATCTCAAAATCAACAAAGGCATCCACACTGCCTTGTAAAAATCCTGAAAGATAATTATAGAGATACAGAGAAGTCATACCGTGGATCATTGACCAGGTGGACAATGCCAACTGTGTGACGTTTCCCGTGTACGGCATTCCAAATTTTCCAAGCGCCTCATACTGAACTTTGAGGCTGGTCGGCAGCCGAAGAGCAGTGAACTCCCCTTTTATTTTTCCTGCCACATACGCCTCCCCTATCACGCCTTGGAGCACAAGGAAACTTCGCCGCGCAACCGGCCCCAATTCTTCGGCAAACATGTAGCCTTGAATCGGCGTCCCAAACAAAAGCATATACCGTTGTGGATTTTGTACCGCCCACTGAAAATAGGATTTGCACATCGCCGAGAATCTTCCAGCATGGTCATCTGCCTTGCGGGAATCCCGACCAGCTTCCAGCGCGGAGGTGAACGAGCCGAAGGCATCCATCAACAAGGCTGTGACCAATGCGTCACGGTCTTTGTAATAGCGATACAAGCCAGGCGCCGTCATCCCCATCTCGCGGGCAATGCCGCGTAGGGAAAGCCCCGAAGCGCCCACTTCGCCGATCTGCTTCCACGCCGTAGACATGATCTCTTCACGGGTTGCAACTCGTAATTTTTCACGCCTTGTCTCTGCCATCAGATCACCTTTTGTTATATGTGTTTATAATTGTTTACAGTGTTTACTATTTTACTCCTATCGTTGCGCTTGTCAAGAGTGTTCGTTCTCACGCTATAATAGGGAAACTTCAAAATTAGGAGCACTTCATGTCCACAGTCCACGCATCAAATCACCCACTCGTTGCACATAAGCTTTCACGTTTAAGAAATAAAAATACCGAACCCAAAAAGTTCCGCGAACTCGTCCGAGAGATTGCGGGACTTCTTGCATATGAAGCCACTGCTGACTTGCAAACTATTCCAGTTGAAATTGAGACCCCGCTCACCAAAATGACCGCGCAGGAACTCAAAGAAAAGATCGGGCTTATCCCCATCCTGCGCGCGGGGCTTGGCATGGTGGAAGGCATTTGGGAACTCATGCCATCGGCTGAGGTTTGGCATATTGGCTTGTATCGCGACGAGCACACCCTGCAACCCGTGGAGTATTACAACAAACTCCCCATTGATCCGCGAGTCTCCGTCTGCCTTATTCTTGACCCCATGCTCGCAACCGGCGGCTCTGCCACAGCGACTGCCGATATTCTCAAACGCTGGGGCGTGAAGAAAATTAAATTCGTCGGGCTCATCGCTTCTCCCGCTGGCATCAAAGCCATGCAAGATGCACACCCCGACATTGATATTTACATTGCCGCCATTGACGACCACTTGAACGAACGCGCGTACATCGTGCCCGGTTTGGGTGATGCTGGAGATAGACAGTTCGGGACGGGATAAAGAAGTAAGCAGTGAGGCAGGGATGGCTTACGATTTGAAATTTGCAGAACGTGTCCGCGCAGAACTACAAGGACTGCCATTTGTGGAAAAGAAAATGTTTGGCGGACTTGGGTACCTTGTCCACGGCAACATGGTCTGCGGCTGGTACAAAGGTGATATGGTTGTACGAATCGACCCCTCACAGCATGAAACCTTTCTCAAAAAGAAATATGCCAAACCTTTTGCCTTGCGAGGCAAGCCCATGAAAGGCTGGCTGCTCGTAGAACCCGGTGGATACAAAACCGCGAAACAACTCAGCGCATGGGTAAAACTCGGCGTTGAATACGCGTTGACCCTGCCGCCGAAATGAAAGCCGTCATTTTTGTATTCGGTTCAGCCTTTTTGATATACATCTCACGACGGTCATTCCGCGCACCTCATTCGCATGGCTTTTACAGATTCTTCGCTTGGGAATGCATACTGGGATTATTCCTATTCAATTTAAATTACTGGTTTTACAAACCGTTTGCTTGGAATCAAATCGTCGCATGGATTTTGCTCTTTGCCTCGCTCATTCCGCTCGGATTCGGGGTCCACTTTTTACGGACAAAAGGCGAGCCAGCCGAAAAAAGAGAAGGTGACGCATCCCTGCTGGCATTTGAGAAAACAACTAGTCTCATCACAAGCGGAATATACAAATACATTCGTCATCCACTTTATAGTTCACTGCTTTTATTGACATGGGGCACTTTCTTCAAATATTTCTCGACAGCGGGAATTGTCCTCGCAATTACCGCCACTGTTTTTCTAATTTTCACTGCCACAGCGGATGAAATGGAGTGTATTCAGTTTTTCGGTTCGGAATACAGCGAATACATGAAGAGAACAAAAAGGTTTATTCCATATCTCTTTTAGCAGAGAAAACTCCCCATGAAAGCAATGCTTCTGCGTGAGACTGCACTAATCTCACAAAATCCTACCCCCCTTTCGTATGAAGATATGCCCGAGCCAAGTATTGACTCGGGAGAAGTGTTAATCCGCGTGAGGGCTTGCGGCGTGTGTCACACCGAGTTGGATGAGATCGAAGGACGGATGAGGCCACCGCGATTACCAATCGTATTGGGGCATCAAGTAGTTGGGACTCTGGAACAAAGCGGTCAGCGCGTTGGCATAGCATGGATCGCCTCCGCCTGCGGTCAATGTGACTTTTGCAAAACAGGGCGTGAAAATCTTTGCACTGAATTCAAAGCCACAGGCCGAGATGTGAACGGCGGCTATGCTGAGTACATGAAAGTCCGCGCGGATTTTGTTCATCCCATCCCTGATTCACTGTCAGACTCCGAAGCTGCGCCGTTGCTGTGTGCAGGAGCAATCGGGTACAGGTCACTGCGGTTGAGCAATTTACAGGATGGACAATCTCTTGGGCTGATGGGGTTCGGCGGGTCGAATCACTTGGTGTTGAAACTCGCAAAATATAAATTCCCCAATTCGGATATTTTTGTTTTCAGCAGAACCCCTGAAGAGCGGGAATTTTCTTTATCGTTGGGAGCCGCCTGGGCGGGCGCAATTGATCAGAGTCCGCCTGAGGCGTTGGATGCTGTCATTGACACCACACCAATTTGGGGCGCAGATATGGAGGCGCTGAAATGCCTGAGGCCAGGTGGTCGATTGGTTGTGAATGCGATCCGTAAAGAAGAAAAAGATAAGGCTGTGCTTCTCCAATTAAATTACCCAGAGCAATTGTGGATGGAAAAGGAAATCAAGTCGGTTGCGAATGTGACGCGCGATGATGTCCGCGAGTTTTTGAGCATTGCAGCGGATGCGAAGATCAAACCGGAATTTCAGGAATACGAATTGAAGGACGCCAATAAAGCATTGATCGAGATGAAGCAGGGAAAAATTCGTGGAGCAAAGGTGTTGAGGATATAAAATGGAAAACAAAAACGCATACGATCTGAAGTCTGTGAAGCTGCCATATCTGGCGGGCGGGATGTTGAAAATTTTCACGTTGCTTGTGGAGGGACCGTTGGGCGGGCTGCTCACGCCGAGCCTGCTCGAAAGCGCGGGCATCACCTGGCTGCGCAAGCAAAACGTTGAAGAGAACCCAACGCATCATCCCATTCACTTCACGGGAAATTTGCAAACTGAAGCATCGGCTGTGCCTGAAAAAGAATGGCCGCGTGAAGCATCCAGCACGAAGGGATTTCAATTTGCAAGTGTGTTCGATTTTGCAAAAGCTTATCGTGATGGAACCACCACACCCGAGATAGTTGCAAAAAATGTTTTAACATCCATTCGGCGCAGTGACAAAGGTGATACACCTTTGAAAGCATTCATCGCCGTCAACGAAGATGATGTGATGCGACAGGCTCGTGAGTCCACGATCCGCATTAAGGCGGGTAAAGCACTCAGCATTTTTGACGGTGTGCCGGTTGCAGTGAAAGATGAACTCGACATGACGCCGTATCCGACCACGGTCGGCACAGCGTTCTTGGGAAAATCCCCCGCCAAAGAAGACTCGACCGTCGTTGCGCGGCTGCGAAGTGCTGGCGCATTGCTGATCGGCAAAACCAACATGCACGAGATCGGCATCAACGTGACGGGGTTGAATCCCGTCCACGGCACCACGCGCAACCCGTACAACCCGAATCACTTCACGGGCGGCAGTTCCAGCGGGTCAGCAACAGCCGTTGCCGCGGGACTTGTACCCGTCGCCATCGGCGCAGACGGAGGCGGCTCGATCCGCATTCCATCCGCGTTTTGTGGATTGGTTGGCTTGAAAGCCACCTTTGCCAGAGTAAGTGAGTTTGGTGCGGCTCCGTTGGATTGGAGCGTCGCTCACATCGGGCCGATAGCTGGTTCTGCTTCCGATGCGGCTCTCACCTACGCCCTCATCGCTGGCCCCGACCCGAAAGACCCAACTTCCCTTCATCAACCTCTGCCTTCGCTTGAAGGTTGGAATAATAAAAATCTGACCGGACTCAAGATCGGCGTGTATTGGCCCTGGTTCCGCCATGCGGATGCTGAGACAGTTGCCGCTTGCGAAGCCATGCTCAAAGAATACGAAAAGATGGGCTGCGAGATCGTGGAGATTACCATCCCAGACCTGGAAGCAAATCGCATCGCGCACAGCGTCAGCATTTTGACAGAGATGGCGCAAGCCATGAACGCCACCTACGACAAGCACCACAAAGAACACGCGCTGGATGTCCGCATCAACCTTGCGCTGGCGCGTCAATTCAAAGCAACAGATTATCTGGTCTCGCAGCGCATTCGCACGCGCATCATCAATCACTTCAACAACGCCTTCAAAAAAGTGGATGTCATTCTCACTCCCACCACGGGAGTCACTGCGCCAGAAATCAAGAAAAGTGCACTGCCCGATGGCGAGTCTGACTTGAGCACAACTATCGAGATCATGCGCTTCGCCACCGCCGCCAATTTGACGGGTCTGCCCGCGATCACTTTCCCGGTTGGCTACACTCAAAAGGGATTGCCCATTGGCTTGCAAGTGATGGGCAAGGCTTGGGACGAGTCCACGCTGCTGCGCATGGCTCTCGCCGCCGAGCAGGTTGTGGAGCGCAAAGCGCCGCAGGTGTATTTCAAGATACTTTAGTTTTTATTAGTACACGGACGACACGGATTTAACGGAAAAACCTTTACAAATCCGATCTTTTCCGTGCTTTCCGTGAGATCCGTGTACTGAAAAGGTTTAGTCACAGTAATCCCCAATGAGCCAAAGGTAAATCTTCCACAAGCTAGAACAAATATGCTAAAATCAGTCCAATTTACTGGTAAAAAGGAGACACCTCATGGCTGAGATGAAAACCGTACAAACGGAAGCAAGTGTGGAAGATTTCCTCAATCTCGTCGAAGACGATCAGAAACGCGAAGACTGTTTCGAGATCGTCAAAATGATGAAGCAGGTTACGAAAAAAGAACCAAAAATGTGGGGGCCAGCTATCATCGGATTTGGTTCATATCACTACAAATACGAAAGCGGACGGGAAGGTGATTCACCACAGATCGGTTTTTCCCCCCGCAAACAAAACATCACACTCTACATCCTATCAGGAGATGAAAACCCACTGCTCCAAAAACTTGGTAAACATTCCACAGGCAAGGTATGTCTGTATATCAAAAAACTTGCTGATGTTGACAAAAAAGTTTTACTGGAATTGATCAAAGAATCGTATGCAAAGGCCGATTAATCTGAATATGTTTTTAACTTGTAGAAACTGGAGGATGATATGGCAAAGAGTGCTGAATTAAAAACAAAGGTCAACGAAGCAAGCGTGGAAGGCTTTCTCAATTCTGTCCAAGATGAACAGGCACGCGCAGATTGTTTTGAGACTCTCAAAATGATGAAGCAAGTGACAAAAGAAGAGCCAAAGATGTGGGGCTCCAGCATTGTCGGGTTTGGTACGCAACATCTCATATATGCCAGTGGCCGCGAACTGGATTGGATGGTCATCGGCTTCTCCCCACGCAAACAAAACCTGACCCTGTACCTACCTGGCAGTTTAGAATCATACGCCGATCTTCTTGGAAAACTTGGCAAGCACACAACCGGCAAAGGATGCCTTTATATCAAAACCTTGAAAGATGTAGACACAAAAGTTTTGAAAGAACTGATCAAACGCTCCATTAGCACTGCCGCAACGAAATGACCCTGCAAAGAGACCCCGAAGGATTTGAACAAAAGACCTTGCACGCGCTTGTCGATTTTAAAAACAAGCGCGTGCTTGAAATTGGATGCGGCGAAGGGCGGCTGACTTTCAAATACGCCGCCGCTTCATCCTTAACCGTTGGGTTTGACCCTGACCATGATGCCTTGCGCATCGCCCGAGCGGACTCTCCCCACGCCACGCAAAAGCATGTCCATTTTGCAGGCGCAAGCGCAAGCCACATTCCCTTCGCCAAAGAGACCTTTGACATCGCCATCCTCGCATGGTCACTCTGATGAATGCAACACGAGAGCATGGTCCATGCTCTGGATGAAATTCGCAGAGTCCTCAAGCCCAATGGAATTCTCATCGACCTACGGCCTGTTGAGTCAAATTGGTCGGTGGAGGTAGTTTCGTCGGCGGGCTGGCAGGTATCGGGTAGGTTGAGCGATCTGCCTGCTGCGGTGGCAGATGATGAAGCGGCGTTTAAAGCCATGCGGGCGGCAGAGTCCAAAGGCTGGTATTCCAAAAAAGAAGAAAAGGAATTTGCCTTTTTCTATTATTGGGATACGCCATCTGAAATGAAGGAATTCATGGAAGATGAGTGGGAAGACTTTGAAAAATTAGAAGATGCCGTTTACAAAAAGACCAGCTCACTCTGGGCTTCTTCGAATGCAGATGCGCGCGTACGAGTGCGGGTGAATATGCTCATCACGAAATGGAAAAAACAAAAGAGTTAGCTTTCAAAGAAACTGCAAAGCCGTTGTGCTATACTCGCTAAAATTTCTGTGAGAAAACAAAATGTGTGACACTCTAATCGCAGCCAAATACACCACCGCCAACGGAGTTGCAGTCTTCGGAAAAAATTCTGACCGCCCGCCAAACGAAGGGCAGAGCATGGTGTACTTCCCTGCCCAAAATTATCCCGCAGGCAGTTCCCTTAAATGCACATACATTGAAATTCCACAAGTGGAACATACCCATGCCATTTTGCTCTCAAAGCCGTTTTGGATGTGGGGCGGAGAGATGGGCGTCAACGAACACGGGCTTGTGATCGGCAACGAAGCCATCTTCTCCAAAATTCCTGCCAATAAAAAACCTGCCCTGCTCGGCATGGATATGCTTCGCGCTGCACTCGAACGTGCTGTCACCCCGCGTGAAGCTTTGCAAGTCATCATCGACCTGCTTGAAGAGTTTGGTCAGGGCGGCAATTGCACATCGCACGGCAACACCATTTACTATCACAACAGCTTCATCATTGCCAACGCAGAAGAATCGTGGCTGCTTGAAACTGTAGATAAACAATGGGCAGCCAAACAGATCAAAGATGCGTATTCCATTTCCAACTGCTTCACCATTGGCAATGAATATGATATGGCCTCGCCCAACCTCGTTGACCTTGCCATTCAAAAAGGAATCACCCGTTCGGCAAATCAATTCAACCTTGCAAAAGATTATTCCGATTTTCTGTACACCACCTTCGGCATGGGGCGTAACCGACGCGAACTCACCACCTGCATACTTGATGAGCAAAGAGGAAAAGTCAGCATCGAAAGTATGATGTCCACCCTGCGTCATCACACCGATGAAAACTTTGACCCGCAACACAGCCTCAGCCATGTGGATGTGTGTATGCACGCGGGCTTCGGCCCCATTCGCAGCAATCAAAGTACTGCCTCCATGGTCGTTTATTTGGATCATTCCAACCCGATCATTTTCGCCACTGGAACATCTGCCCCATGCACAAGCATTTTCAAACCCTTTTGGGTGGATGCCGCCTCTTCTCTTAATCTCGAGCCTGTTCCCACATCCCAAACAGACTCTACATCCATCTATTGGACTCACGAAAAGCTGCACCGCGCCACCCTGCTCAACTACCCTGAGCGGATCAAAACCTACGCCGCAGACCGTGACGAAATGGAAAAGCGCTTCATTCAAGGCGCATTGAAATTGCAATCTGCAACCGCAACAGAACGTGCCGAATTCACAGATCAATGCCTTGCTGAAAGCGCCGC